>NZ_QWKG01000018.1 GCF_009911595.1 Colidextribacter sp. OB.20 | reverse complement strand
CCGCTGGCGCAGGCGGCGCTCCCCCGCCGGGTCGGGGGTCAGCTCCCGGCTCAGCTCGGCCGCCGCCTCCCCCAGCAGGTCGGACAGCTGGGCGTACTGCCGGCACACCGCCGCCCGGCTCTCCCGGATGCGTGCGTTGTACTGCCGGCGGTAGAACAGGGCGGTGAGCTCCTCATTGACCACCGCCACAAAGTCGGAAAAGTGGATGCAGCGGTCGGCGAAGTGCCGGGGGAAATCCGCCGCCTCCGCCCTCCCCCGCTCCACCATGGCGGGGGTGGCGTCGTTCAGGGCGTTGAAGGTGGTGTTGTAGTCCGCCTTCCAGCAGCGGTCCCGGAGAGTGCACCCCCGGCACTGCCGCCCCGCCGCCCGGTCAAAGACGGTGGCCACGTCGTTGTCATTCTCCGGCATCCGGAAGGCGGAGCGGAGGGACTCGCACAGGGTCCGGAAGGCCTTGGCGGTCTGCTCCAGCTTCTGCCGGACCAGGCGCTGGGCTCTGGGGTCAGCGGTTGCCTCGGGAAAGGTCCCCACCCCCAGCCAGCCCATAAACTGCTCCGGGAACCGCAGGCAGGCCAGGCAGGCCCCCACCGCGGCGACGCCCAGCATGGGGATGCCGAAGAGCTTCAGGGGAGCGATGGCCGTCAAACAGGCACACACCAGGGCCAGCGGCCCCACCCTCCGGGCGGCGGCGGAGGTCCTGTCCCTCTTTCGCCCGGCCATAGGGGCCAGCGCCCCCCGAAAGGCCCAGGCGGCGGCCAGCGTCAGTGCAATCTCCAGGGCGAAGTAGAACCCGTCCATCTCCTTCCAGCCTGTCTGGCTGCGTACAATCAAGCCGGTGACAGCGTTGAGCGTCCCGGCCACCAGGGGCATGGCCCAGGGCCGGCGCAGCAGCTTCCAGTCGTAAAAGGCAAAGTGGATGGCGAAGGTTAGAATGGCTGCGGAGGAGTACCGCAGGCCGGCGGACAGGTCCAGCCCCATCATGGAGCCGAAGCAGACCCCCACCAGCGCCGCCCCGCCGTACAGTCCGGAGCCCGCCGCCGCCGCGAAGGCCACACCGAAGGGGGCGCTCCCCTCCAGAATCACCGCCCCCGCCAGCACCGCCCCCAGCAGCAGGTGGATGCCTGTCTCCGCCAGCGCCGCCAGGACAGAGGCAGCCTCCCTTGGCCGGGGCGCCGCCTTGGCCGGACGGGCCTCCTTTTCCTGTGGGCGCAGAGCGTTCAGCTTGCTGTAAATGGTTTTGGCTGTCATGGCGGTCTCCTCCTTGGTGTAATTGGGAGCCCCATTATATTCCAGTTTCTGGAAATTATGCGTCGAACCGTGGAAGGGTGGTGGAGAACTTTCTCGGAGGAGACTGCTGTTGCGTCTTTTGCCCGGCTGTGGTATAATAAAATTGATTTGACCCGTTTGACCTGTATGAGGAAGGAGTTTATATGAAAAAGACGGTCTCCCTGTTCCTTGTCCTCCCGCTCCTGCTGACACTGGCGGCCCCGTCGCTGGCTGCGGAGGAGGCTGCCTTCAGCGACGTATCTCAAACCCAGTGGTACGCCGGATATGTGAACCGCGCCGCGCAGCTGGGCTTTGTCCACGGCCTGGGCGGAGGGATATTTGACCCGGAGGGCGACGTGACCTACGCCCATTTCGCCACCATGATGTGCAACACCAGCTACCTCAGCGAGGTCAGCGCCATCGCGGTCCTCCCCAACGCCCCCTGGTGGACGGCCTACTGTATGGTGGCCAACGCCCACGGCCTGTTCTACAACACCCCCATGAGCAACCAGCAGAAGTGGGCGGACTACGCCGAGACCCCCATCCCCCGCGGGGATATGGCGGTAATGACCTACAACTATCTGACCCACTGCGGCAAGGGGACCCTGGCCTCCGCCAGCCTGGACATCGTGCGTGCAGACATCACGGATATCTCCGGCCTGAATGTGTTCCACGCCAAAGCGGTGGCCTACTGCTTCGCCAATAAGATCCTGAACGGCGTCGGCGACGGCAGGTTCCTTCCCGACAGCAGCCTGACCCGGGCCCAGGCCGCCAAGGTGATCTGCGAGGCCTATGACTTCACCACCGCCCGCCAGTCCTGACCGCTCACGGCAGAAAGCGCCGCCCTCCCCATCCGGGGAGAGCGGCGCTTCTTTCCGCAGGTTTGCAGTGACTCACTTCTCCTTGCTGCCATGCATCAGGTCCGAAATCAGGGTGACCGTCACATAGGCGTTCGGGTCGATGGACTTGATCAGCTTTTTCAGCTTGACAATCTGGAATCGGTTGACCACCGCGTAGAGGATGGTCTTTCGCTCCTTGGAGTAGTAGCCCTCCGCGCTGATGATTGTGATGCCAATCCGGAACTCGGAGGAAATCGCTTCACTGATCTCCTCCGGCCTTGTGGTAATAATCATGGCAGATTTCGCGCTGTCCAGGCCGTCCACCACAAAGTCCACCGTCTTTGAGGCGGCCGCGTAGGTCACAATGGAGTACAGGGGCAGAATCCAGCTCCCGATTGCGATTCCGCAGATGATATAGAGGGCGATGTTATAGATCATCACAAAGACGCCCACGGACAGCCCGATCCGCCGGGCGAAAATCACCGCCATGACCTCAATCCCGTCCATGGCGCCCCCATAGCGGATAGCGACGCCGCTGCCCACTCCCGAGATGATCCCGCCGAATATCGCGCACAGGAACAGGTCCGTCCCGGCCAGCGGGGACACAATACTCACGTCGATGGGCAGCACATCTGTAATCAGCCAGGCCGCGGCAGAGTATATGGTTACTGAGAATATAGCGTACACCGTAAAGACGGCGCCCTGTCTTTTCAGGCCGTAGAGGAGCAGCGGCACGTTCAGGATCAGCAGAAACACGGACAGGGACAGGGGCGTCACCTGGGAGAGCAGCATGGACGTGCCCGACATCCCGCTGTCATACAACTGGACCGGCGCGAGGAACAGTGTAACGCCAATGGCGTTGACAATCCCCGCCAGGAGGAGAAAGGAGAAGTTAAGGGGGGAAAATCTTCTGATAAAGCTAAGCATCGCCGCCGCCCAGGCCCTGAGCCTGAGTCTGGCCGCGGCCTTTACCCTGCCGCGCACAGGTGACCGCCTCCTTTACAATTTCGTTGCTCTGATTCTACCATTGCCGGCGCGGCGGCACAAGGGACAGGGCGCAAAATTCACAGAGTCTTTACCTTCGCCGGTTTTCGGGCCGTGACTTCTCAACTTTAGGCTTGTATTTTCCAGAAAAATCGAATACAATATAAAATGAAGATCTATAAGCAAACCCTATCCTCTTTGAAAGGAAGGTATTTCCCATGAAACTGGAAAACGAGCTGGGTGAGATCCGCATCAGCAGCGACGTGTTCACCACCATCACCGGCAGTGCCGCCACCAACTGCTTCGGCGTGAAGGGCATGGCGGTGCGCTCCGCCACCGACGGTCTGGTCCACCTTCTGAAGCGGGAGTCCATGGCCAAGGGCGTCAAGGTCTATTACAACGAGGACGGCACTGTCTCCATCGAGCTGCACATTATCGTGGAGAACGGGGTCAACCTCATGGCCGTGTGCCGGTCCATCATGAGCGAGGTGCGCTATGTGGTCAGCAGGACCACTGGGGTGGAGGTCGCCTCGGTGGACGTGTGCGTGGACTCCATGCGCTTCTGATTATTCGCAGAAAGGAATATGCCGACTATGGTAAAGATGATTGACGCGGCGGTCTTTCAGCGGATGATGATCCACGCCCACGCCGCCATCAACACCCAGAAGCAGCCCATCAACGACTTGAACGTCTTCCCCGTCCCCGACGGGGACACCGGCACCAACATGACCCTGACCATCGGGGCCGCCGCCGCCGAGATGCGGAAAAAGCAGTATGACACCGTGGGCCAGGCCGCGGTCGGCACCGCCTCCGCCCTGCTCCGGGGGGCCCGGGGCAACTCGGGCGTCATCCTGTCCCTGCTCTTCCGGGGCTTCTCCAAGGCCATCAAGGAGAAGGAGACCATGGACGGGCGGGACCTGGCCATCGCCCTGGACTTCGGGGTGGCCGCCGCTTACAAGGCCGTTATGAAGCCCGCCGAGGGCACCATCCTCACCGTCTCCCGCCTGGCCGCCGCCCGGGCCGCCGGCTGCGCCCGGGAGGACGACTCCTTCGAGGGCGTTCTGGAGGCCGCCATCCAGGAGGGACAGGAGGCCCTGGCCCACACTGTGGACCAGAACCCGGTACTGAAAAAGGCCGGGGTTGTGGACGCCGGCGGCAAGGGCTTTCTGGTCATCCTCCAGGGCATGCTGGACGAGGTCCGGGGCCTGCCCATGCCGGACAGCGGCGAGGAGGCCTCCGCTGTCAGCGACAAGGCCGACTTTGAGGCGGTCAATGTGGAGGACATCACCTTCGCCTTCGACACGGTATTCATCGTGCGCAAGTCCCGGGAGGACGTGGACCTGGAGCCCTTCCGGACCTACCTCAACTCCATCGGCGACAGCCTGGTGATCGGCGAGGACGACGAGGCTTTCAAGGTCCATGTCCACACTAATACCCCGGGCAGCACCCTGAATGAGGCCCAGAAGTACGGCACCCTTGAGCTTGCCAAAATCGAGAATATGCGCACCCAGGCCGAGGACCTGGCCGCCGGAAAGCACGTCCAGAGCACCGACGACCTGGAGGCTGTGGAGGCCGAGCTGGAGCAGTCCGCCCCCGCCGGGCCGGTCCACGCCGCCCCCGAGAAAAAATTCGGCTACGTGGCCGTATGCGCCGGGGCCGGCCTGGAGGCTGTGTTCAAGGACCTGGGGGTAGACGCCCTAGTGGGGGGCGGCCAGACCATGAACCCCTCCACGCAGGACATCCTTAAGGCCATCGACGCCACCCCGGCGGAGATCGTCTACGTCCTGCCCAACAACAAGAACATCATCATGGCGGCCGAGCAGACCATCCCCCTGTGCGAGGACAAAAGGGTAATTGTCTTGCCCACCAAGACGGTGCCCCAGGGCATTTCCGCCATGCTGTGCGCCGATCCGGACGCGGAGGAGGCGGACAACACCGCCGCCATGACCGAGGGCTTCGCCAACGTCCGCACCAGTGAGATCACCTACGCCGCCCGGGACTCCGACTTCGACGGCTTCGCCATCCATCAGGGGGACTATCTGGCCCTGGTGGAGCACCAGCTCTTCGGCACTGACCAGGACCTGTCTGCCCTGTTGGACCACTTGGCCAGATCCAGCAGCCTTCAGCAGGCGGAGTTCATCTCCCTGTTCTACGGCTGCGACGTCACAGAGGAACAGGCCCAGGAGGCGGAAAAAATCTTCGCCGCCGCCTGTCCCAACGCGGAGGTCACTCTTCTGGCCGGAGGCCAGCCGGTATACTACTATATGATTTCTGCCGAATAAGAATAAAAATCCCCTGGAGCCTTTGGGCTCCAGGGGATTTTTGTGTTACGCGATGGTAGTCTGATAGCGGTAGAACAGCTCACCCGTCTGTCCACAGGTTATTGTACCCTTGGGGGAAATCGTGGTGCCGGAGACGGGGCTCAGCAGGCCGGTCGCCAAGCTCCAGGACATGGCGTCCTGAGCGATGGTGCGCAGCTGTCTGGAGTCGGCGTAGTGGGAGAGCTCCACGCCCTGGTAGGTGCTGTGGCCCCGATATCTGGCGTACTGGAATACCATCAGGGCCAGCTGCTCCCGGCTCAGGGACTTATCCATGCCCCACAGGCCGCTGGCGTAGATGTCCGGCATAACGCCGCTGCTGACCGCCCAGGCGTGGGCGTTGTTGGTCTCGCTGCCGATGGCGCCAGGGACGTTCAGCAGACTCTCGTCGGTGAGGTTGTACAGCACGGAGATCAGCATATCCCGGGTGATGGGCGTGCTGTCGGGCACCATGCCGTCGGTGATATGGTAGATATGCCGGTTCATGTAGTACCAGGCTGTGGGGCCGGGCTTGGCCTGGGGCGGGACAAGGTCGAAATACACGTTCCCCGGCCGCTCCCTGGAGAAGGCGATGTCCACATCCACGCTGCTGTCCGGCATGGTGAAGTAGTACTCGTCGCTGTAGCGCTCGGTGAGGGGCACGTCCTCCCCGGTGCTCCGGTTGGTCACTGTCAGGTAGTCCAGATCATAGCCGCTCCTGGGGGTGAACTCAATCGTAATCCGGGTGCCCTGGGTGGCGGAGCTGCGGCTCACGTCGTAGCTGCCGCCGGAGACGCTGCCGGGAGTGTAGATTCTGTAGCGGGTCTCGTCGGGATCGTCGTCCTTGGTCCAGTGGGCGTATAGAGTGGTGTCGCTTGAGAAAGCGTCAGGCGCTTTCTCACCGCCAGTACTGGCGGTGTACCAGCCGTCGAAGGAATAGCCCTCACGGGTGGGATCCGCAGGCCAGTCCGTCAGCTTGCCATCCTTCCCCGTAGTCTTGATAACATCCTCCGCGCCTGCGTACTCTAGCTTGAAGGTGATGGTGTAGGTTTTATCCTCCTCCGTGTCACCGCCGCTCCTTTCGGTCCACTTGGCATAGAGGGTGATATCTTCGGTCACAGTATCGTTATCAAGATCCCAAGCAGTTTCACAGGCCGCCTCCCTGTACCAGCCGCCAAAGGTATAGCCGGTACGAGTTGGTTGGCTGGGCTCTCTTACTTTGCCGTCCTTCTCAATCTCCTGAGAATCCACCGCGCTTCCGTCCTGACTGTCAAAAGTGACGGTAAATTTTTCCGAATCAACGGTGCTGTCCTCCCATTTGGCATAAAGGGTGATATTCCCCGTCACAGTATCGTTATCAAAATCCCAGGCGTTTTCACAGGCCGCCTCCCTGTACCAGCCGCCAAAGGTGTAGCCGTCCTTAGCGGGGTCGTCGGGCTTCGTTGCTTTGCCGCCTTTTTCAATTTCCTGAGAATCCACTGCGCTTCCGTCCTGACTGTCAAAAGTGACGGTAAACTTTTCCGTGACAACGGGAGCCTTGCTGTCCTCCCATTTGGCATAGAGGAAGACATCCGCGGTTACTGTGTCCGTGTCAAAATTCCAGGGCTCTTTAAACTCCGCATCCTTATACCAGCCCAGGAATGTATGATGTCCCCGTGGGCGCGCGGGATCAGCAGGTTTTTCCACTTTACCGCCAACCTTAACACCGTAGCGATATGTAGGGTCGGGTGCGCCGTCGTAGTTGCGGTCGATGGTAACTGTATACAGTGCATCTGCAGTCGGCTCACCTGCCCAGTGGGCATAGAGGTATGTATCCTTTTTAAAGTCACATGACTGACCGGACTCATATTTTACACCGTTTACCGGATCATCAAACCACCCTAAAAATTCGTGGCCAGCCCACTCTGCGATAGTTGTAAGTTTAACACCCGCTGCGTTTTTATGGATTGTACTGGTTTGGTTTTCACTAGCATTCTTAATGAGGCCCCCGTTCGCATAGAAAATAACATCAATTCTCGTCTTTTTCCACTTGGCATAGAGAGTTGTATCCCTTTCCACTTTATCAATATCAAAATCCCATTTATTGATACACTCCGGCTCCTTGTACCAGCCAAGAAAATCATACTCCTTATCTCCTCTATCGCACGTCGGCCTACCCATCTTCAATAATGTTTCACCGCAGACAGCCTCCTGGTCCGCCGGGTTCTTTAGATCGGTATCATAGTTCAAATCAAAGTGGACGACACACTTCTCTGGGCTGTCAGTGGGTTTGACATAGTAGCGGACAAAACCCTCTTCTTCTTCCGCCTGTATACTGTATCCGTCGGAACAATAAGCGGCTGGCACACGATCATCGTCCTCCGAATTTGTCACGACAATGCGAATATTGTTACCATCATAATAGCCGCTCTTCTGGTCCAGCGCAATCTGCTTACCCGCCTCTATCCCCTGTTCAGCGTAGCCTACCTTGCCGGAGCCGGAGCCGGTAGCGGTAATCTTAACATCTTTTTCTATATACGCAATACCGCCCCGCATGAGAATACCCACGCCGCCGTCAGCGCGAATTTCTCCGCCGCCGACCATAAGCTCTCCATCCTGGGGATGGTAAATCCCGCAGGGGATATAGCCAGGGGTTGTAATCTTGCCGATTAAGGTGCCGCCATGCATAGCAATAGATGTGCCACCGTAATTATTTGTTCCATTGCCGGCAATCACAGCGTTATCTTTACTGAGGAGCACCCCGCCGGTAACATTCAGCCAGGCTCCGCTGCCATGTACCGCGACCGCAGTTTCTACTGCCTCCACATAGCCATTTTGGATGTTTACACTGGACCTAACCGGGTCGCCGGTGCCGGTTTTATTGCCGATAGCAGCAATACCAATCCGGTTCGATTCCACTTTTCCACTCAGAAAGTCAACTGTGCCGCCCTCCTGAGCATGGATACCGTCAGAACTGCATATAAGACGACCAGAATTGTAGGTTACAGCATTCTTGTCGTCGACAAGGGGGGGATCACCCGCTGTACTGTCCTTCACCGTCAGCCTACCCGCTACCTTGATTGCGGGGGAGGCTGTGGAATTGATTGTAAAACCTTTCAGGTCGAGCACCACGGTTTTTCCCGCCGGTACAACCAGGGTTTCGCTGACAGTTTCATCGCCGCTCAGCTCAATGGTGCCATCCTCCTGAAACAGCTCAGCAAGAGACTTTCCACGTTCCCCAGGAGTACTGCCAGCCGGCTCCTCCGCCCTCGCGCTCACAGGCAGTGCCGGCAGCAGCAGGCACAGGGCTAATATCGTCGATACAATCCGTTTTTTCATCATGTTCCCCTCCGAAGATATGGCCCCATGCCTGTTCTGCCAGATATCAGAATCCGCATGTGCACACGCTAAGTCATAGTAATTTTACCGGATATCACCGGCTCTGTCAAGGCTGGGCCGGTAAAAATTACAGATTCCCGGGCGGCTGAGGAAATATTTGTTGCCGTTTTGATGCCTGACCGATGTAATATTTATGTGCTATAATAGAAGTTAATGCCGCCTGCCGAGGGAGGGAAGCCGCTTGCTGCACGTTTTGATTGTTGAGGATGAAAAGCCCATTTCCAACCTGATCCGCCTGAGCCTGTCCAAGGAGGGCTATCACTGTACCTGCGCCTACGATGGCGCCGGGGCGGCGGACCTGCTGGAGAACAACCAGTACGACCTGATTCTGCTGGACGTGATGCTCCCGGAGATTGACGGCTTTGAGCTGATGGAATACATCCGCCCTCTGGAGATCCCGGTAATCTTCCTGACGGCCAAGGCCTCCGTCCAGGACCGGGTGCGGGGGCTGAAGCTGGGGGCTGAGGACTATATTGTCAAGCCCTTCGAGGTCATCGAGCTGCTGGCCAGGATCGACGTGGTCATGCGCCGGTACAAGAAGCAGGACATGATTCTGGAGGTGGGCGGGCTGCGCATCGACACCGGCTCCATGCAGGTTTGGCGGGAGGGGGCCGAGATCAGCCTGACCAAGACGGAGTATGAGCTGCTCCTCCTCTTCGCCCGGAACCCCCGGCGGGCCATGTACCGGGAGACCATCTATGAGCGGGTCTGGGGGGAGGAGTACCCCTTCGGCAGCAAGGCGGTGGACCTGCACGTCCAGCGCCTGCGGAAGAAGGTGGGCTGGGAGCACTGTCTCCAGGCGGTGAACAAGGTGGGCTACCGGCTGGAGGTGGGAGGGTGAAATTTCATCTGAAGATGACCCTGTCCATGCTGGTGCTGCTCTCCCTCCTCTTCGGGATTGGGGGCAGCCTGCTGATCTCCGGCTCCTTCCGGGACTCCCTGGAGCGGGAGAAGTCCGCCGCCTTCGGGGACTACCGCATGGCCTGGGGCACCCTCCAGATTGTCAACAGCCTGAACCCCTATCTGGACCGGGAGGCCATCGCCCAGACCATGGCCCAGCTCTATCAGCAGAACAGCGCCTCCTGGTCGGACCTGCGCCTGTCCGCCGGGGACGAGGTGCTGTACGAGTCGGGCGTCACCCGCGCCTCCTTTCTCCAGTCCGTCCAGGCCGCGGAGGACCCCCAGCCCGGCGGCTGCCGGTTCTGCGTGGCGGACGACCTGGAGGGCAGGCACTACCTGGTCTTTTCCGGGGCGGTGGAGACGGGGAAGGACGTGCTCCGCCTCACCACCAGCCACGACATCTCCGCCCTCTACGCCGCCCGGCAGGACCAGCAGCGCACCTATCTCCAGGTCTTTGCGGTGATGTGCCTGCTGTGCGCGGCCCTGTCCTACTCGGTGTCCCGGGTGCTCACCGCCCCGCTGGAGGCCCTGTCCCGGACCTCCAGGGCCATCGCCTCGGGCAACTACGCCAGCCGGGTCCGGGTGCGGTCCTCCGACGAGATCGGCATGGTCTCCCAGGACTTCAACGTCATGGCCGACCGGCTGGAGGAGCAGATTCTGGAGCTGCGCCATTCGGTGGAACGGCAGGAGCGGTTTGTGGGCAGCTTCGCCCACGAGATGAAAACCCCCATGACCTCCCTCATCGGCTACGCCGAGCTCATCCGCAGCGGCACCCTGACTCCGGAGGAGCAGACCGAGGCGGCGGGCTATCTCTACTCCGAGGGCAAGCGGCTGGAGAGCCTGTCAAGAAAGCTGCTGGATCTGCTGGTCATCCAGCGCCAGGACATGCCCCTTGTGGAGGTCAGCCCGGGGGAGCTGGTGGAGGAGCTGGTCCGCCGGCTGGGTCCGCCCTACGGGGCCAAGGGGATCCAGGTCTCCTGCGACTGCGAGGAGGGGTTCTGCTATCTGGAGCCCGACCTGACCTGGTCGCTGCTGCTGAACCTGGCGGATAACGCCAAAAAGTCCATGGAGCACGGGGGACAGCTCACCTTCCGGCTGCGGATGCTGGAGGACGGCTGCCGGCTCCAGGTGCTGGACAGCGGGCGGGGCATCCCGCCCCAGGCCCTGGAGCACCTGACCGAGGCCTTCTATCGGGTGGACAAGGCCCGCTCCCGGAAGCAGGGGGGCTTCGGCCTGGGGCTGGCCCTGTGCCAGGAGATCGCCGCTCTGCACAATGGGAGCATCCGTTTTGGCAACCGCATCCAGGGCGGGGCCTGTGTCACGGTGGAGCTGAGAGGAGGCCGGACGGAATGAAAAATACTCTGAGACGGTATCTGCCCTCCCTGTTCACCCTGCTGCTTATCGCCTTGGGGGCGGCCATGCCCTGGCTGTCCGCCGCGGTTCAGGACGCGCAGATTGGGAAGCTCCAGGAGGATATGGACCTGAACACCGTCAGCCTGACTCTGCTGCAAAACGAGGGGCTGGAGCAGAGCTTGCGGATCGCCTCTTCGGAATATGTGAACATCCCTTGGAGCAGCGGCACCGCCCTGACAGAGGAACAGGCCCTCCAGACAGCGGTGGAGACGCTGGATGTGATGTATTCCTTTGGCCTGCTGCAAAAAAAGGGGATGCAGGTTTTGAGTAAGGTTGGCATGACCGCCGAGCCCTGCCTGATGGTGGCTGAGGACGGCGGCTCCGCCCTGGTTTGGAACTGCCGCTGGGCTGATGAGGACACGGCCTTCTGCACCATCACGGTGGACGATGCCAGCGGAAAGGCCGTTCAGCTACACCTGAGCACCCTCGCGGAGACGGTCGACGCCTCTTCGTCACAGACCATGGGCGGCCTGACCATATATAGTACAAAGGCGATAGAAAATTGCTGGGTCCTGCTGGATATATGGGCCTCATTTTTGCAGCACTACTACGGCGCCACTTTGACGACGGTCACAGAGCTTGAGTATTTTCCGAATGGCGGGGCGAATTTTCTGCTGGATCTGGAATTTTACGGCGACGATACCGCACAGATCTGCAGCCTGTCGCTGGAGATCTATCCCGACGAGGTCCGCTTCAATTTTTGACCCCCGATGCCGAATTGATGGCAGAATGATGACATTTGAAGGAAACACCCCGCTATGATAGGGACAATCCCAATCACAGCGAGGTGTTTTTCATCATGAAGCGTCAAGGAAAACCAGGCCGGAGGCGGTATCTCCGCCGCCGGCTGCACAGACTGCTGGACGGCCTGCTCTCCATCGCGGTCCTTCTGGGCGCATCGGCGGTCCTGATGGCCGCTCTGGCCCCCTGGGAGGAGGCCGCCCCGCCGGAGCCGGTCAGGCCGGACTCCCTCACCATCTATGCCCGAAATCCCGCCCCGGCTGAGCCCACAGCCCCGGCTGAGCCCGAGCCCCCCAGGGAACCCGTCAGCCGGGACAGCTGGAGCCTGATTCTGGTCAACCGCTGGAACCCCCTGCCGGAGGACTACTCCCTCCAGACAGTGGAGCTGCAAAACGGCCTGCAGGTGGACGAGCGGTGCCTGTGCGATCTCCAGGCCATGCTGGATGCCTGCCGGGCGGAGGGCCTGTCCCCGGTGGTCTGCTCCGCCTACCGCTCCCGGGAGAGACAGGAGGAGCTGTTCTCCAGCCGGGTGGACCGGCTGATGGCCCAGGGGTACTCCCGGGAGGAGGCCGAGGAGGAGACGGGAAAGCTGACCGCCTTCCCCGGCACCAGCGAGCACCAGACCGGGCTGGCAGTGGACATTGTGGACCTGAACAACCAGCTGCTGGACGAGAGCCAGGAGGACACCGCCGTGCAGAGGTGGCTGATGGCCCACAGCTGGGAGTACGGCTTTATCCTCCGCTACCCCAGCGGGAAGAGCGAGATCACCGGCATCCTCTATGAGCCCTGGCACTACCGCTATGTGGGCCGGGTGGACGCGGAGCGGATTCACACCCTGAATATCTGCCTGGAGGAATACCTCTCCGGGACCTTCTGACCCCGCTTCAGCGGCAGAGGGACAGGCCCCTTCGGCCTGTCCCTCTTATCTTTTCTCAAAGCGTATGCTATCCGATCCTCCGCCGCATCTGCTCGGGGTTGTCGGCGAAGCTGATGGCCGAGTCGGCGGTAATCTCCCGGGCCCGATAGAGGGCAAGCAGCGACTGGTCCATGGTCATCATGCCCTCTCCGCTGCCGGCGGCGATGGCGTTGTCGATCTGATAGGTCTTATTGTCCCGGATCAGGCTGCGGATGGCGTTGTTCGCCCGCATAATCTCAAAAGCGGGCACCAGCTTCCCCCTGACACCGGGCACCAGCTGCTGGGATACCACCGTGTGCAGCACCATGCTCAGCTGGGCCCGCACCTGCTCCTGTTGTCCGCTGGGGAAGGTGTCCACAATCCGGTCAATGGTGTTCACCGCCCCATTGGTGTGCAGGGTGGCGATGAGCAGATGGCCCGTCTCCGCCGCCGTCATGGCGGTGTGGATGGTCTCCTGGTCCCGCATCTCCCCCAGCAGGATCACGTCCGGAGCCTGACGCAGGCAGGCCCGCAGGGCTGAGGGGTAGTCGATGGTGTCGATGGCAATCTCCCGCTGGCTCACGATGCTCCGCCTGTTCCGGTGGAGGTACTCGATGGGGTCCTCCAGGGTGATGATGTGGCACTCCTTGGTGCGGTTGATCTGGTCGATGATGCAGGCCTGGGTGGTGGACTTGCCGCTGCCCGCCGTGCCCGTGACCAGAATCATGCCGTGGAACACGTCCGCCAGGGACATAATCTGATCCGGAATGCTTAGATCCCGCCAGTGGGGGATGTCGAAGGCCACCACCCGGATGACCATGGCCATGGAGCCCCGCTGCCGGTAGACATTGACCCGGAACCGGGCCAGCCCGGCCACCGAGAAGGAGAAATCGTCATCCCCCTCCTCAAAGAAGCGGTCCGGGGGGCGGTTCGCGATGTCGTAGGCCTCATGGACCAGCGTCTCCGCCTCTCTGGGCATGACGCGCTCTGAGGTGATTGGGATCAGCCGGTTTTCCCGCTTGGCGGACACCGCCGCGCCGGCCACAATAAACAGGTCCGACGCCCGATCCTCCACCGCCCGCTTCAAATAGTCGTTCAGTCCCATACCGGACCCTCCTTTACTGTACCACGCCGTCCCAAACGCCCAGATACTCCTCCGCCGACCACTCCTGGGACAGCCCCGCCTGCCACCGCAGGACGCTCCAGCTCCCGTCCTCCCCAAGCTGCACCAGCACCTGAAGCTGCTGGGTATCCGAGATGGGGCAGTCGTACTGGGCATAATCTCCGCCGCTGCCGTAGAACTGCACGCCCGCTGGCCGCTCCCCGTTCCGCAGCCTGGCCAGCATCTCCTGGGCCTGGCAGTCGGCGGCGTAGTAATCGCTTACCGCCTGGGCGGTGGCGTCGGCCAGCCGCACATCCGCCTGGACCGTGGTCAGGCTCAACAGGGCGAATATAGTCAGGCACAGCACCGCGAATACCACCAGCAGAGACACGCCGCCCACCGCCGGCGGAGAGAAGCGCTCCCGATTTTCAGCCCCCACTGCCACGCACCTCCTGCTGCCAGGCCACCTCCAGCTCGAAGAGTACCTCCGGCTCCTGGCCCACGTTGAAGCCCTTCGCTACAGATACCCTGGCCTTCCAGAGGCCAGGGACCTCTGTGGGCACACCTGCGGACTCCAGCCGGTACACGCCGTTATCCGCCGGGTTCCAGTCCTCGTCAAACTCCTGATACAGCAGTCCCTGATCGCACTGATAGCCCAGCTTTTCCGCCGTTTTCACCTGGGCATTGCCCATATCTCCGCCAAAATGGCGCAGGGTCTCCGCCACATTCTGGCACAGGGTGACCGCCCGGTCCCGGGCCTCGCTGTCCTTGGACAGGCCGTCTGACTTCACGAAGGCCTGGACGCACAGCGCCGCCGCCAGCGCGAACACCAGCAGCATGACCATCTGCTCCATTAAAATAAGGGGTGGCTTGTTTCTCATCCTGCCGCCCCCTCTCCGCTGCGGGGCACAAGATACAGCTTCTCCGTCCCGCCCGCGCCTGTCTCTATCTCCGCCGTCAGCAATCCGCCGTCCATAGCCAGCGAAAGCCCCTCCAGCGCCATAATCCGCTCTCCGTCCTCGGGAGCCAGGTGCGCCCCCTCGGCGGCGTACAGCTCCATCAGATATCCCTCATGCCAGTAAACTCTTGTAACATAGCCGCCGCTGGTCAGCGTCAGCGCCTGCGTATCTCCGAAGGGCCTGACCGTCACGCCCCCCCGCACGTCCCCCTGGCGAACCCGGGAGGTGATGTACTGGGCGCAAATCCGCTGCTCATAGGCCGCCCGGTCCCGCTGGGTCAGACGCCGGTAGGCCCTGGCCCCCGTCAGCAGCACGCCCAGCACGCAGGCGGCGAACACGCCGAACAGCAGCAGCATCAGCAGTCCATCTATATGATGTTGACCGGCTTGTCTTCTCATGGCAGGTTCTCCAGCACAGTAATATCGGGCATCAGGTTCTCCGCGAAGGCGGTATAGTGGACGGTATACCGCTTCTCGTCAATTTGAATCCCGTAGCGTTCCCGCAAATCGTCCAGGCTGGCAGGATAGGCCCCCTCCGCGGCGTAGCAGGCCACGCAGCCCCGCCGCAGGGCCTCCTCCAGCTGCTCCAGGCTCTTCTCTGACCGCCCGCTGTCCAAATTGTTCACGGCCAGTGCAAAACACAAAAACACCCCCGCCGTCAGCCCAAGGAGCAGCAGGTTCCGAAGCAACGTAATCCAGCCGTTTTTTTTCCCTTTCATCATTTCACCCGATTGCCGCCATAATATTCATCAGCGGCAGCATGACAGACAGCAGAATCAGCCCCACCAGCACGGAGCAGACCAGCACCAGCGCCGGCTCCACCGCGCCCACCAGGGCGTCCAGGGCGGCGTCCCCCTCCTCGCCCAGGTCCCGGGCGATCTTTTCCATGGAGGCGTCTCCTGCGCCGCTGCGTTCGCCCAGCTCCAGCAGACGGCACTGCCGGGCGGGCATCAAACCGCTGAGCCGCAGGGCTCCGCCCAGGCTCTCGCCCTTCTCCAGCCGGCTCTGGCAGTCCTGGCAGCGCCGCTTCGCGCCGCCCTCCATCAGCTTGGCCGACAGGGCCACCGCCTCCTCCACAGGCAGGCCGCTGGCCATGCCCATGGCCATCGCCTGGGCCAGCTTGGCGTTATTCAGCTTCCGGGAGACCCCCCGGTCCCCCCGGATCACCTGCCACAGCCTGCCCACGGCGGACCGCAGGGGCCGGATCACGCTGAGAAGCAGCGCCAGAACGACCAAAACGCCCAGTCCCACAAACAGGATGGGCATAAACTCCTCCAGGCGCTGGCCGAAGGCGAGCAGCCACGCGGCCGCGCCGGTGAGCTCCCCGCCCAGGGAGGCATATACATCGTCGAAGATGGGCAGCACCTTGACCAGCAGCACCCCGATGACCAGCAGCATCAGCGCCAGCATCACCATCGGATACATCACCGCGCCGCGGACCCGGCGGCTCAGCCGCGCCCGCTCCTCATAGTACCAGGACAGGGCGGCCAGAGCCTCCTCTGTCCGCCCGGTCTGCTCGCCCACCTCCACCATGCCGCTGACATAGACAGGGAAGCTCTTGCTCTCCCGCAGGGCGGCGGACAAGGTGGCGCCCTCATCCACCTGCTTGGCCAGAGCGGTCAGCAGCTTCTTTTGGGCTCCGTCCTCCGCCAGCAGAGACAGGGCGTCCGCTGTACCCACCCCCGCGTGAAACAGCAGGGACAGCTCCAGGCACAGGCTGGCAATTTCATTGTTGGAAATTTTATGTCTCATAAAAGCTCCCGGAATAGTAGGAATCTTCAGGGCGCCGGGCCCCGAGCCTGAACATCAGTAGAGGTAGCGCACCGTGTAATTCTTTCCGTCGCCGATATACTCCATAATGGCCGTGCTGCTGTTGCCGGAGGAGGCGAAGGTGGGGTCCATTCTCTGCCAGACCGTGCCGTCAAAGAAAATTACGCCGTCAATCCAGCCGGTCTGCTCGGTCCATACGCTGACCCAGGCGTGGTAGACGCTGCCGGCATAGCCCACCACCAGCTTGCAGGGAACGCCCTGACTGCGGAGCATTCCGGCCATCAGCGCGGCATAGTCGAAGCAGATTCCCTTGTTGCCCGCCAGAATGGTGTCCAGCTCGGGCAGATAGCCGCTCTGCACCGTCGCCGCTTTGGCGTTGTCATAGCTCAGACTGCCCACCACATAGTTGTACACCGCGCCCACCTTGTCCAGCGGGCCGCTGACATTCTGGGTCAGCTCCTTCGCCTTCGCGACGGTCTTGGGGGCATTCTCATAGTTGACATACTGGTTGGGCCGCAGGAAGGGCGCGAACTCATCCTTCAGCGACACCTCAAAGCTGGCTGAGGCCAGCACGGCATATTTCTTCCCCGTGGTGTTCTGGAGGGCCGTGACCTTATAGGTGCCGTTGCCGTCAGACAGGGGGAAGGTCGACCATCCCCCGGTGGGCAGGTCATAGGTATAGGTCGTGGTGGGACCGCCCACCTGCACCCGCAGCCGCTTGCTGCTGTTCCCCGCGAACCGGACCATCACATAGCCATCCTGCACGTTGGAGTAGTCGATCTCCGCGCCGCCGCCGCTCTTTACCGCCGTGCCCGAGGCCGCCGGCATCAGCACGGTGGACAGGGCCGCCGGAGAAGCGGTCATGGGCACAATGTCATCCTCCAGGTGGGTCTCCTCCATGGGCACCTGGTCGATATAGGCGGAGCCTCCCCCGGACGCGTTTGAGCTCGCCGCCGGCGTGGAGGTGCTCCCGGCGTCCGGCTCACCCTCCTCCTGATCGGCGGGGGGCTGGGGCTCCTCGCTGGAGGCGGTGCGCTGGGGCTGTCTGGCGCTGGAGGGGCCGAAGGCATCCTCGTCGGCGACAGCCTGCATACAGCCTGCCAGCATACACACTGCCAGCAGCAGGGGGATCAATTTTTTCAGCTTCATGGGGTCCTCCTTTTCACGAGCAAAACAAAGCATCTGCAATCCTGTTCCTGCTCTCCGCGGGCCGTCCCTCTCAGGCGGGCTCCTCCTCCATCTGAACACAGCGCACCGTGAAGCGCTGGCGTCCGCCGATGGTGCAGGTAAACAGGGTCAGGTCATAGCCGCCGTAGCCGTTGGCCGTCAGCATATCCCGGGTCTGGTTCGGCCTGAGCTGCTCCATGGCGGCCACCGAATAGTTGAACACATTGCCGTCCATATCGGTAAACTGGACCTGGTCGCCCACAGTCAGGTTTACCAGCTGGCCGAAGTGCCGCTTATAATTGTGGGCGGCGATGACCATATTCTTTAGATAGGCTGAGCCGTAGTAGCGGCAGGGGGCAATTTTCAGGTTGGGGTAGCTCCACTCATTCAGTACGGGCAGCTCCATGTCCAGAGCCGGAATACTGATGGTGCCGACATAGCTGTTCCCGTCGATCTCCTTCACCGGCATGTCAATCATGGGGTCGATCTCATAGATGGGGAGAATCTCCTCGGGCAGCTCAAGGGCATTCGTCTCATTGATGGCCGCCTGCAGCACCTGAAAGGCCTCGCCGGCACTGGCGCCGGCCCGGTCGTCCTCCCACATGTTGTGGGCGGTCAGTCCCCCCGCCGACAGCAGCAGCAGCAGCCCCAGGAGCATGCAGACAAGTCCATTTTTATTCCTCATACTGCGCCCCCCTGTACCGCACCCAGCCAATCAGGAACAGGAATATCCCGCTGATGGCCAGCAGGGGCACCGGCCACCACAGCTGGCCGGTCTGAGGCAGGTCTGACAGGGGCACCTCCGGGTCGTCCAGCTCGATCTCCTCATAGGGGTCGCCCGGAATTTTCGGCGGAGGTCCCAGAGGCACGTCCGGGTCCTCGATTTCAATCGGGGGCGGCGTGGGGGTCGGAGTATCCGGCTCATCCGGCTCATCCGGGGGATTGGGATTGTCTGGGGGATCTGGATTGTCCGGTTTGCCCGGTTTATCCGGTTTGTCCGGCTTATCCGGCGGGTCGTCCGGATCGTCCGGGTCACTCGGATCGCTCGGTCTCAGGGTATTGACAATCTCCACATTGAACTCGTCGTAGTAGTGATAGGTCACCCTGTACCCGCTGTTCCGCACCTCACGCACGGTCCATGAGTAGGAGCTGTCCAGCCCCTGCACAATGGCCTTCCAGTTGTCCGCCTTGGTCAGGGTGATGGTCCGATCATACTTGCCGTCCTTCAGCAGCTCCACCTGGATGCTGTTGGGCGGATTTCTGAGGGTGCCTCCGTTCTCGTTTCTCCAGCGCTTTACCACCTGGAGCGAGACCAGCTCGCCCGGGTCCTCGGGCGTGACCTTGCTGCGGACCTCAACAGCGCTGACCCAGCCCCATTTCTCCGCGCCCGTCCCGTCCTCATAGCTCATCCAGTTGGGCAGGCAGACCAGGTAGGGGGCCGGCTTATAGACCACATCCTTGTCCCGGTAGGTCTGGTTGGTGACCAGATACAGCCCGGGCTTCAGGCCAGTGAAGCTGGCGGTGCTCTTCTCGCCGCTGATCTGGGTCTCCTTCTGCCGGAAGGGCGTGTCCGGCAGGTGGCTGGACAGGGTTTTCGCCAGAGTCCGCCAGTCTCCGGCGGTCCGGGTTGTGTTCAGGTCCTCGCCCAGGTCCTCCAGGACAGAGGCGAACTGGCCCTTCGCCGCGTCGTAGGACACGCTCCGGCTGACGTCGGCCACATTATACAGCTCAACGGTAATCTTCACGCCCGGGTAGTTCAGGAGCAGGGAGCACTCCCTCCCATACTCCTCTGCCGTCATGTCCCGAATGCTCTCCGCAGCCAGGGCCGGCCGGGCCAGCAGGGCGGCGCACATAAACAGGCACAGGCCCCACGAAACGCTCCGCCGCAGGTATGTTTTCAGTTTCATTTGGATGCCCGCCTTTCCACGCCCGGCGCCTGAGGCGCCTCAGGGCGTTATATTCTTCTTCAATTTCGCTTTCTTCTTTTTCTTCTTCCCGCCGGGGTTGACAATCAGCCATATCGCCAGCAGAAGCAGCATGGGGGCGGCCACCACGGGGGCCACCAGCATGGGATCGACGCGCACCGCGTCGGAGGTCACCCGGGCCGAGCCCGAGTGGGGATTCTCAATCCGCGTGCCCCGCACCAGCAGCCGGTGGCTGTTGATGCCGTATGGGGTGCAGGTTACCAGGGTGCAGTAGTCCTGACCCTGGATAATGTTCAGATCATTCATCTCCTCCGGAAGGACGATGCGGATCTGGTCCACCTCATAGGTAAGTGTCTCGTTCAAAATCTGCAGCTGGAAGTAATCCCCTTCCACAAGCTGATCCAGGTCGGTAAACAGCTTGGCGCTGGGCAGGCCCCGGTGTCCCGACAGCACGCTGTGGCTGGACGGGCCGCCCACCGGCAGGGAGCTGCTCTCGATATGCCCCACCGCAATCTGGAGCACGGTTTCCGCCGTGCCGTGGTAGATGGGCAGGGTGCAGTTGATCTTCGGAATGTCAATATAGCCCATGACGCCGTTTTCCGTCATGTTCAGCTGGCTGAGATAGTCGGCCCACTCCGCCTCTGACAGCAGATAAGGGGTGGTTTTATCCGCCATCCGCTCGTTGTACTCCACGGCGCTCAGCCAGATTCTCTCATAGTCCTCGTGGTTCAGGTTGGCCACCTCTTCCGTATAGGTGGAAATGGCCTGGGATTGGTGGAAGGAGTTCCAATAGTCGCTTGCTGTGGGGTACAGCAGCAGGGCGACCCCCGCCAGAAGTACCCCAATCAGCAATACAGTGGACAGATGCTTTTTCATTCTGCTTCAATTCCCCTACCGCGCCGCGGCCATACCGCGGCGCGGCGGGGGCGCGGATTCTTTGTTAAGTTCTTGTCTTACTCGTCGTCAGAGCTGCCAACACGCCGCTTGGTGATCAGCAGAACCACCGCGCCAACGGCCAGCGCGCCGCCGAGAATGTAGAAGATTGTGGTGCCGATGCCGCCGGTCTCAGGCAGCTGCAGGCCCTGATTGTTTACGATGGTGCCGTTGATCACGCCGTCGTCGTCCACAGTAAGCTTGCTCTCCTGATTGACAGTAATTGTCAGCTTGCCGCCCTCAGGACCAGTGGTCTCAGTCTTATCAGCGGTAATCACAACCTCAATGGGGGCAATATCATTATACTTTTCGTCGGGCTTCTTAGTCTCCACCAGCATATAGGTCCCAGCCTTCAGGCCCTTAACGCTAAACCTGCTGCCGGCGGGCCAGGCAACGCCCTCACTATCTGTGAACTCTTCCGTGCTCGGAGTCAGGACATAAACAGGATCGCGGCCCTCGATGGGCTTGCCGTCCTCGCCGATATCATCCGGGTTGTACAGTGCGAACTCAGCGCCAGTCAGGGGCTTGCCGTCGCCATCCACCTTGTTCACGTCCAGCTCCAGCTCAAACACCTTAACCTCCTCGCCGGGGATAACGTCAGTATTGACATTCATATCTACCTTGTTGGAGTTACCGTCTGTGCCGGTGACGGCATTCTCATTCACCTGGGACTGATAGGTGATCTCGATCAGGGCGCCGGGAGCTGCATTTTCCAGCTCCTGCGCGTTGGGGATCTTGATTTCAAAGGTGCAGCTATCCTCAGGACTCTCAATCAAGGTATACAGGTCGGGCGAAGTCAGTACCTGATCCGGTTTGCCGGCGGCTTTCACTGTGATTACAACGCTCTCCGGCTTAAAGGTCAGCCCCTCGCTCTGCACATCGTGCAGTACGATGTTATAGCCGCTGGTGTCAGTCGCGTTCGTCCACTTCCCGCTCTTGATATCATCAGGCAGCGCCACAGTCAGCTTGAAGTTGACATCGTCGCCCACCTTGTAGATAGCGCCGTCGGACCAGCCGCCCACAACTTCGCCCTCTGCGTTCTTCTTATCCTCATCCCAGACCTCCTTGGTCACCTGGGAGGTGCTGTCCTTGGGGGCAATCTTTACGTCTCCAGTCACGGTCCGGAGCATATAGATGGGCTCGCCCGTGGTCGGCTGGTCTACCATCACACAGTAGCCGGTCAAAACATCCTGGGTGTTTTTGTCGGTCACCAGAACACTGGTATTGAACGCTCCGCTGGTGGCAATCGTCTTAGCCAGAGCGGCATTGTTCGCAACGCTGCTGAACTGGGAGCCAGGGGTCTCAAACTTGTCGTGCAGGACCTTCGCTACATCCTGAGCGCTAGATTCGGCGGTAATGGACTCAAAGGCCTCCGGAAAGTCCCGCTTCAGGGCCTCAATCAGGGTTCCGGGGATTACACTGTCACCCCACTCGATGGTATTTTCCTTCAGGGAGCTGCCGTCAGCGGGAGCAGCCTTGAAGAGCTGATATACGGTGAACTGATGCCCGGTGGAGGCTGTGCTCAGGGAAGCCTTTTTCGGGTCATTTCCGGCATAGGGATCGCCCTCCGCCGCCATCGCGGGGGCCACCATGCCCAGCGCCATAACCAGCGCCAGCATGGAAGCCGCCAATTTCTTGAATTTTTTCATGTTCTATTCTCCTTTCGACTTCTCGGTTTCAGGGGGGTGAGGCTGTTTGGAAGCTTTACAAAACATTCCTCGCCCCCCCTCTGTAGACTCGCCTTTTATACCACAGACAGCCCGCCGCGATCAGCGCCGCGCCCGCCCAGATATACAGATTGCTGCCCAGTCCTCCGGTTTCGGGCAGTTGGTAATAGAAGGTGTTGGTACACAGGACCTCCACGCTGGTCTGGTCGCCGTTGGTCATGGACCCGCCGCAGCTTGAGCCCTCCTGCGCATCACCGCCGTTGACCTGGAAGGAGGTCTTGCAGTTATCCAGGCCGTCCGTTTTCTCGGTCAGCTTATACGTCGCGGTGGCCGGGATGGGGTAAACCAGGAGGTATTCGCCGCTTTTCAGGGTGAAGTCAAGACCCTTTTCGTCGTTGCCTGTCACGCCCTCTTTCAGCGCTTCATCCTCAATTTTCTCTTCCTCTCCCGCTTCGTTTACCTTGTATTTCTCCACATTGAAGGTACTGCCGTCGCCGTTAATCTTCAGGTTGAAGTTGAACTCCTGGTCCATCCTGGTCTCGTCACCCTCCACCTGCTTCTCGATACGCAGGTAGTTGGCTTCGGCGGTGGGCGGCTTATACTGGGGCGCGGGGATCATGTTGGGGATAGTGAACTGCATCCAGCAGGTGGAGCCGGACGCACCGCGCTCGGTGTAGAAGAAATCCAGCCGGTGGGACTCGTTGCTCTCACGGTCTATGGAGATGTAGTCCCACAGGTTCACGTACTCGCCTACAGAGGAGTGAACGCCGCCGATGTCGCACACCAGCTTGCCGTCCAGGTACACCCACATGTCGTCGTCGCCGTAGAAGTAGTACTCCAGCGGGCCTACATACTCCTTTTGCAGGGTAAAGGTTACCGCGAAGCTCATACCGAAGTAGGAGTTGTGGCTCTGGAAGTCGTCGCTGGTCGGGAAAGCTGTCCATTCACTCGTGCTATCGTTCTCTCCATGATACAGCACTTTCGTCCTGTTCCCGAACAGCGGGTCCTTGCCCTTGTTATCAGCGGGGGCGTTGGCATAGATGCTGTCCATGGGCCAGAAGTTGTTGGTCCAGATGCTGGGATACTTTGGATCTGGATGTCTGAACTTCTCCAGGCCTGTAGTACCTGTTCCATTTACGGCAGACAAGGTATAGGTGTCACCCTCACGGTTGAACTGCAGAGAATAATCATCGTAGTAATACTTTCCGACCTGTTCATGGCCCTCGCCCCCAAAAATCTCAGGCGCGGCCATTTTAAAATCGGGTACTCCATCCTTCAGATAGTCGCCAACCAGCCCGAAGGAACATCCCTTATAGCCATCCTTGCCAGGCTCCGCACCTCTTGACGTGGTGTTTAACTTATTGATCAGGCTGCCATCCCGCTTATTTTCGCCAAAGTATGTGCCGGTATTGGCTCCGCCGAAGGCAAACTTATCCGCTGCATCAGAGTTCTCTCTACTGTTAATGCCCTCCGCTCCGGTATAATAGCCTCCTTTGGTATCCTGTTTTCCGTTTGTAATATCATAGTCGTAGAAGGTGGCTTTATAGCTTGTAGTCCCTTCGTTGGACGTCTCATACACCATACGGATAACTGTGTTGTTGGTAATCAGCACTGCACCGGTATCATAGGCAGTTTTGGCGCTGTTGGTGAAGTTCAGGGCGTTGAACACATCCTCCGTATAGGGGGTGTAGGCCGCAGGATCATTTTCGTTCTCCTCGGTCGCCCCATCGGGATAGATGCGGACCTCGGTCAGCTCATAGTGAGCGCCGTCTTCGCTTACTACCTTGCCCAGGTATTCGGTGGTCAGCTTTTCCACCTCAATGGGGTTATACTGGATCGTGGAGGACTGGAAAATCTCCCGCATCTCTTTTACAAAGATGACGTTGCCATTGTCGTCCAGCAGCAGCTCCGCGCTTCTTGGTTCACCATTCGTACCGTTCACATCATAATCTTTCCCATTCTGGGGCAGAATCCCCCCGCTGGTGTCAATGAAGGGCAGGACGTTTGCGGTGGACACCTGCTTACCGTCAATGGCATCGCCTCGTTTTGCCGGCCGGTTCAGGTTGGCGTAATACTCCACCGTGAACTCGGGGAACTGCCCCAGCTGGGCGGTAAAGAGCACGCTTCTCGACTGGGGCGAGACGTTGAAGTACATCACCGCCGGGTTGCCGGAGGGCTCCACAGTGTCCAGCACCAGGGTGCCCACCTCGCTGGGCTGCTCCATCGCGTCCGCCTCGCCCGCCTCCTCGGCCAGCGCGGCGATTCGAACCTCAGCGCTCTCCGGGCTCTGCGCCTCGCCGTCCTCATTGTCGATGGTCATAGTCTCCGAGCCCATATTGACCAGCGCGTCCACCAGCTCCTGGGTAAATTCCACCTCCGCCTCGATGCTGCACCGGGACAGATCAACCTCCCGACCGTCGCTGGCGGTCACGGAGAAGGTCAGCACCGACAGCACAATCTGCTCTGCCTCAGACTCGGGCACGGCGGCAGTGATGTTCCGATACTCCGGGCTGTCCTGATCGGGCTCGTTCACATGGAACTCAATCTTTATAGGCTCCCCCTCCCATTCAGGGGAGTCCGCCCAATCCGAATCCTCTGTCCAGTCGGGGGCGGCTGCCAGCGGCACATCAATATCACCGCTGATAACGCTGCCGTCCTCATCCACACCGCCGGCACTGCTGTCGCCGCCGCTGGTATCTCCGGCGTCACCGCGCTCGATGTCAGCCTCATCCGAAGACGCGGTCCCGGCGTCACTGCTCCCGCCGTCCGCCGGCCCGGCCGGCTCATCCGGGGACGCGGCCCCAGTGTCATCGACGTCTGGTTCAGCAGCCGGTCCCTCCGGCTGCTGGCCGTTTCCGCTGTCCAAGGACGGCGGGGCGCTCTCCTCTCCACCGCCCAAAGTGGCGATTCCCGTAATGTGGAAGGTAGCGTGGAATGCGTCGGTGTCATAGCTGAAGTAGTCGTCCAGCTCGATTCTGGTCGGCCTGGGCTCCATAGGCTCCTCGGGTATCTCAACCAGCTCGGGGGGCTCCTCCAGGCAGTCTACGCTGTGGATATGCTCAGGCAGGGTGCACCGCAGCTTGCCGCTCTCGAAGTAGCAGTCGTCCATATGAACGTGCTCCTTCTGTCCGCAGAGGTAGCTGTCCTCCTCCTCTTTGGGGATGATCTCTACATAGCACTCCTCCACATGGGTGTGCTCCTCCCTGTCACAGGTCAGCACCCGGGTCTCCACAGGGTCCCCCTCCGGGGTGAGGAAGCAGTCGTCGCTGTGCTGATGAAGGATAACCTCCGGCTTGTCGCAGATCAGCTCCTGATCCTCGATCTCTCCGGTCTCCTCATTGCAGGTGATCTCGTAGCACTCCTCTGTGTGCTCATGGAGGATCAGCTCCTCCTCCCGGCAGGACAGCAGCTCGGTAATCTCATAGCACTCGTCCGTGTGGACGTGGCCGCTCTCCCGCTCCTCCTCCTGACAGCGCATCTCCTGGGTCCAATCATAGCACACGTCAGTGTGGGTGTGGCCCCGCTCCTCCTCCTGGCAGTCCAGAATCTTCTCCTCCGGATAGCAGGCATCGGTATGCGTGTGGCCCCCGGTCTTTTCCTCACAGATGAGGGTCCGCTTCTCCGGGTAGCAGGCGTCAGTGTGGACGTGCTCTCCGCCCTCCTCCTGCGTACAGGTGAGGGTCCGCTCTGTGGGATAGCAGGCGTCGGAGTGGGTGTGGCCCTTGCTCTCCTTCTGGCCGCAGGTGAGGGTCCGCTCCGTTTTTGTCTCGTAGCAGCCGCCGGTGTGGGCGTGGCCCTCCGACTCCTTCTTTCCGCAGTCCGGCTCTGTGCTCCGCTTCTCCGTATAGCACCCGCCGGTGTGGGTGTGCTCCCCGTCCTCCTCCAGACCGCAGGTGAGAACCTCCTCCACGGGGTAGCAGGCGTCGGTGTGGGTGTGTCCGCCCGACTCCTTCTGGCCGCAGGTGAGGACCTCCTTCTCCTCCTCGGTGTAGCACTCGTCGGTGTGGGTATGCCCCTCCGACTCCGTCTTTCCGCAGTCGGGAGCGCCGCCCTGCTCCTCGGTGTAGCACCCGTCCGTGTGGACGTGGCCCTCCGACTCCAAACCGCAGCTGGGGACGTCGCCCCGCTCGATCTTATAGCAGGCGTCGGAGTGGACGTGGCCGCCCCCCTCTGTCAGACCGCAGTCAGGGGTGCCGCTGAGTTCCGTTCTGTAGCACGCGCTGGAATGGGTATGGCCGGCCGATTCCTCCAGGCCGCAGGTCAGCTCGCCCCGCACATAGGTGTAGCAGGATGGCCCGTGGGCGTGGCCCAGGACCTGTCTCTCCTCACAGATCAGCTCCCGGAACTCCCGGTAGCAGTCGGTGTTGTGGATGTGAAGCTCCCGCTCCCGGAGGGGGCAGATCAGCTCACCGTTTCGGTCGTAGCAGCTGGATTCGTGGGTGTGGACCACGGTCTCCCCATCCTGCCCCGCTGCACAGACCAGCTCCGGCTGAACAGGGACCAGCTCTTCTGTCCAGCATTCCTCGGTGTGAACATGGGCTTCCTTTCCGCACAGCAGCGCGTTGGACTGAGTCACCGCCGGCATAATCAGCGCGTAGGCAGTGGCAATCGCAACGACAAACGCCAGACAGCGCAGGACCGCCGCTCTGCGCCGGTTCTGCCGTCTGGTGGTCAGATAATACTGCACCCGCACCGCAAAATTCCGTCCCATGTGTCATTCCCCTCCTTCCTGTCAAAATAAGGCTTCCACTATAAATATAAGGTATCAGCTCCGCTTTTCCTTTAAAACAAGCTACAAAATTCCAAATGCCTCCAGGGGCCAGGCCCGGAAAATCAGCTTCCCGACAATCTGCTCATAGGCTATGCAGCCCAGCAGCGAGTTGCGGGAATCCAGAGACACGCTCCGGTGGTCCCCCATGACAAAGACTCTGGACTCCGGCACCTGATAGGGCAGGGTGATATCGCAGTCTCCAAAGGCCTTCTCCTCCAGATAGGGCTCATACAGCTCCCGGTCGTTGACATACACCGTGCCCGCCTCGTCGATATTGACCCAGTCGCCCGGGCCGGCGATGACCCGCTTTACCAGGATCTTATTGTCGTAATAGAACGCGATTACATCCCCCGTCTGGAAGCTGGACCCCTTCAGGGCCACCACCACGTCCCCGCCCGTCAGGGTAGGGGTCATGGAGTTTCCGCTGATCTGGAGCACTGGCACCCACAGGGTGGCCACCAGCACGGCGGCGGCGGCCACGGTAATCAGGGCATAGATGGTATTGCGCATGACCCGGCGGAAGCGCCAGCGGTATTTTTCCCGCCCCAGCTCCGCCTCCAGCTGCTCGATGGAGGGAATCTCCAGCGGTTTGCTCTCTTTGTTCTTTTTTTTCATCCGGTCACCATTTCCTAATCATGCTGCCAGCCGAAAAAGAGGGTCGTCTTGCCGTTTTCCTTCCGCTTTCTCGCCCGGAAGGGCGTCGTCCTGCTCTGGCTGGAGGAGCGGCGCTCCGAGCTCCGCTCCCGCTCTCTGGCGGCCGGTCTGGGCCGCGCCGGCTCCGACGCATAGAGCTCCTCGTTTAAGAAGTCCCACTCCAGCGGGGCCTCGGGCTCCAGCGGCATTTCCGGCTCCAGCGGAGGCTCGGGCTCCGGCTGGACCTCCGGCTCCGGCTGAAACACAGACTCCGGCTTGGCCTGAAACACGGGCTCTGGCCTCGCCTGGAACATGGGCTGAGGCGCGGCCGGGGCCTGAAATCTCGGCGGGGGCGGAGCCTCCGGCCTAAGCCTGGGCTCCATCCCCTCCGGGATTGCGTAAAACTCTTTCACACTTTGAAGATATTGGTTGGCGGCCTCCTGCGCCGCGTCAAATACGCCGTTCAGCCGCAGCGCGGCCTCCGCGATGCTCCCCACCTCCGACAGGTCGGTCTCCCGTTTCTCCCGCTCGGTCTGAAGCGTTGTCTGAAGCTCATGAATTTTGGCGTCCTTTTGGTCCAGACGCTCTCTTAAACGCTCATAGCTCTCTTCCATCTGGCTCAGCTGTCCCTCTGTGTCCCGCAGCAGCTTGCTCAGGCGGTCTGTCTCCTTCGCCTGATCCAGCAGCAGCTGCAGCAGCTCCCGGCGGCCGAGCTTTTGTAACTCCTTGTCTGTCATAGATGTGGGTTCCCTCCTGTAATCCGCAGCCGCGGGCCGCAGATTCCGTTCCAAAAGGCAGGGGCTGTCAGCGAGTTATATTTTATAGTTTTTGGCTTCATTTTTTCAATTTTTGTATACCTCGCTCTTGCACAATCATTATACATCTTCTTATATAGAAAAGCAAGTGCGTTTTTTTCGTAATATCGCCGAATTTTTCGCGCTGAAATTGGAACAAGCGGCAGTTCACTCCGCTGTCAGTATATGAACGCCGGCAGAAAAATGACTCACCTTCCGCCCCCGCGCTGAGAGCAGTCATTTTTCTGGCGCCCGCCCCTCTACGAAGGGGCGGGTCCCTGCGCCGAAGGCCCGCGCTGTTTCGGCACAGCGCGGACCCTCCCGGCAGATTTCAACTTGCGCTCAGGGGACGGGCACCGTTTCCACGGTGTAGCCCAGGTCCCGCAGACCCTGGACAATGCCGGTATTGCCGATCATGTGTCCCGCGCCCACGGTCAACAGGCCGGTGTGGGAGCCCTCCTGCTTCAGGTAGCGATCCGCCCAGGCGATCATGTTGGGGTCACGTCCCTCAAAGAGCTTGGCGTTGAGCTCGTCGGAGGTGTTGGCCTGGATGTCGTCCTTGGGGTAGTCCCCAGCGAAGCCCTGGATGTCCCGGCGCTTCCACTGGTCCATCCAGCGGTCAATGGCGTCGTCCTGCTCCTTCAGAGCGGCCTCATAAGCCGCCTTCTCCTCCTCGCTCAGGTCCTCGGCGGCATCCATTCCCAGATACATCGCCAAATTCATGGTCAGGTAATTCTCCTGATATTCATCGGACAGATCGTCGAAGATCCTGCCCTGGAAGGCGTAGGTCTCCACCCCCTCCACGGGGATGTCTGCGTTGGTAGCCCTGGCGTTGACATACAGGTCGATGGCCATAGCGTTATCGCCGCTGGTCTCATCAAGCATGGACAGAGCCGTAAAGGTGTTGGCCAGCGCCCAGGGCTTGAGCCGGGCGATCTCAGCCTCCGTCATGCCCAGGGGAGTCAGGGCATCGATGACCTCCTGATAGAGCTCAGAGTCGATGTGGTCCTTCAGGGTGGTGCCGTCGGAGTAGGCCTGCATGGCGGTAAACTCGTCAATGCCCTCCTGGCTGTTGAAGTCCAGCTCAAAGGCTGCCAGCTCGGCGGAGGTAATCACATCCCGCAGCTGCCTGTGGAAGGGGTAGAGGTTGTTCCGGTCGGTGTGGATGGAGCCCAGGAGATACAGGGTATTCCCATTCCCCTCGGCCTTCCACAGCAGGCCCAGAGAGCCGGCGTTCTGCTGGTCATACAGGGCCAGGATCAGACGATTGGCAAAGACGGCGGCCTCCAGAAGGGTGCAGGGCCGGTCCAGGCCCATGTCCCCGGCGCCGTCCCCTCTGACCACCCCCAGGGAGGACAGAAATTCCACCGGCCCGGCGTCGATGCCCGGGAAGGCATAGGGGAGGGCCTCCATATACAGGGCGTTGAGCACGCCGCCCCGGGTGGTGTCAAGCACGAAGGAGCCGGTGCCGGACCGCTGCTCCACTCCCAGCAGGGCCAGCTTATCCGCCACCACCTGTGTCATCCTGTCCAGCTGATGCTGCTCCACCGTCTTGTCCCGGTCGGAGGTCTCGATCTCGTCTCCAAACAGGCCCATGGCGTAGCCGTCGGCCATCTCGCTCCAGGCCCAGTCGGGAATACCCGCGGGGTCATACTCCACCGTGGTAATCGAGGTGTCCCCTCCACCCCCGTTAGGATCGGCGGGGACATTCTCCGCGGCCATAACAGGCATCGCGCTTCCAATCAGCCCCATTGCCAGCAGCAGGGCAAGCAGTTTCTTCATGTGTATCTTCCTTTCTTCGGGCAAAGCCCAATCATTCTATTATATTGTATCATGGAATCCTCGTATGTCAAATTAAATTCTCCACAAAAATACTCCTGCACCTCTTGTACCGCTGATTCAGAATAGCACACCGCATTTCACAAGTCAATTAAAAAGTGATTTAAATATTCAACTCACTTTGTGACATGGAATAACGATTGCCCGGCAAACTATAATGTACTCAAAAAGGAGTTTAAACAGTGAGGCACTATGGAGAAATTTATTATCACCCCCCGGGAGGACAAGACCGTCACCATGACCATCCGCATTGACAGATCCCTCCAGGAGCGGTACAACGAGCTCTCCGCCCGGACAAACCGCTCCCGGAACGAGCTCATCGGCATGGCCCTGCAATACGCACTGGACCACATGGAGCTGAGAACAGCAGAAACGCCTCCCCTGTAAAAGGGAGGCGTTTCCCATGCGGCGCTCAGGCCAAATCTAAAGCTCCAGCCACTCCGCCAGGTCCCACAGGTCGGGGGAGATGTGGTCGGGGCGGAAGCGGGCAAAGGCCTCAGCCGGAGTAGTCCCCAGGAGGACGGCAGCGAAGCGGGTCCCGGCGTTCCGGGCCGCCCCGGCGTCCAGCACAGTGTCCCCGCAGAACAGGGCGTTCTCCGGCCTGACCCCCAGCCGGTCCAGCACAAACAGCAGCCCCTCCGGGTCCGGCTTGTGCCGCTTGACGTCGGCGCTGCCCACCACCAGGTCCACTGTATCCGCCAACCCCAGCCGCTCCAGGATAATTTCGATGGTATCCCCCCGCTTGGTGCTGACGATGGCCGTCTTGACCCCCCGGGCCTTCAGCCCCCGGAGCAGCTCCTCCGCCCCGGGAAACAGGGTGGTCTCCCTCCGCTGGCGCTCCACCGCCACCTCAGAGAACAGCGCCCGGAACTTGGCCTGGCGCTCCGGGTCAAGGTCCCCGGTCAGCATGGAGTAGGCGTCTTCCAGCAGAAAGCCCACCGTTTTCCGCACCGCCTCCCGGTCAGGTGCGGGCCAGCCCAGCCCGGTCAGGCCGTGGACAAAGCCGGCCACGATGGAATCGGTGCAGTCCCCCAGCGTATAGTCAAAATCAAAGCAAACTGCCTGAAACATCACATTTCCTCCCTTAGGGCCCGTCTCGGGCTCTACTGCATCACAATCATATTGGGCCATCGGCTCTCTATCAGGCCGTCGTCATACTGCTGGTCCAGGAAGGCCTCAAAGGCGCCGGAGGGCTCCGGCTGGAGGGGCCGGGCGCCATACCGCAGCATGGCGGCACTGGTCAACAGGGCGTTGCACACCATCAGCCCCACCACCGCCCAGGTCATCACCTTGCCCGGCAGGGCGGGAACGGCCTCGATGGCCCGGGACATCACCGGGTAAATGCCCTTGATCCAAATCACCGCCAGCACCCCCCAGAAAAAACAGAAGAGCACATTGGTCCGCCCGCCAATGTTCAGGGGCATGTGGCTGTAGTCCCAGAACACAGTGCCGAAGACCAGCTCGGTGAACACGCTGCAAAGGTACTCATAGGTCCCGCCGATGACGAAGCCGGCAGCAAAGACAAAGAAGGAGTCCCGGTGAGCCAGCCCCTGTAGGGAGACGGTGAGCACAACCGCCCCCAGCCCCCAGACAAAGCTGAAGGGGCCGTAGAGCACGCTGGAGCGGTTCATCCACTGGCCGTTGACCAGTCCGCACCAGAAGGTCTCGATGATGTCCCCCAGCAGGGCCGAGGTGAGGAATACCCACACCAGCTTGTCCAGACAGATCCCCCTGGCGAAGGTATAGCTCCCCTGCTCCTCCGGGGTTATCTCCCGGATGCCCGGGTAAGCCTTCTGAAGCCGCCTCCACAAACTGGCGGTTATCCGCCCGGCGATCCGGCCCTCGCTGCTCTCCGCCTCCCGACGCTCATAGGCCCGGGCACCTCCGGTGCGCAGGGTGTACAGCACCCCTCCGAAGTCCGCCGCCATCAGGGTAAACAGGACCAGTACAGCGGCCATCTTCAGCAGCTCCGGTACAAGGGCCAGCAGAGCCAGCAGCAGGGGGTGGACCACCAGATAGATCACGTAGCAGCCTGCCGCCACCGCCAGGGAGTAGATCAGACCCCGGGCACTTCCCCCCAGCACACGGTCCCGCTTCCCGCCCCAGTCCACTCCAGGGCCCAACTGCCGGTTTAAGTGGTCTGCCATGCTCTCCGAAACCGAGACGATGGCCAGGGTGAACAAAAATTGCAGCCAGTACCGCCCCGTCAGGGCAGGCAGGGTGAGGATCATCAGGTCAAAGGCCGCCCCGTAAGACAGTAGGAAGGGCATGGTCAAAAAGCCCCGGTTATAAAACCGGCGTCGGGCCAGGGCATAGTACAGCACCTCTGCGCACCAGCCCAGAAAGGAGTAGATCAGCAGATAGAGCCCCAGGTCCAGCAACTGTGTCATATTCATGAAGCCGTTAACCTCTCTTTGCGTTTTTTAGCATTGAGCATTCCTGCCCCGAGAGCTCTTTCTCACCTCTGAAGCAGCTCCTGGGCCAGCTCGATGAAGCGCTGGCCGAAGTGTGACAGCTCCCGGCCCTCCCGATAGCCGGCCACCAGCCGGCCATAGGTGGACGGGTCGGTAAGGGGGAACAGGTCCACCCCCACCGACTCGGTGGTGGAGGCGGGGATGGCCCGGAGGAACAGCTCGGGGCAGATGGTGACCCCGATGCCCGCCTGGGCCATGGCCAGGGTGGTGACGGTGTTCTCCGTCTCCAAAATCAGCTGGGGCTTGAAGTAGTACCGGCTGAAATACTGGTCCACAATGCTCCGGGTGCGGTTCCCCCGCTTGATGAGGACGAAGGGCAGCTGCTCAAAGGCCCGGATATCCGCCCCCTGGGCATACTGCTGCCGGACCCGCTCCGTCTCCTCCCCAAACAGATACCGGGTAAAGGTTTTGGGCACCACCATCATCAGCCGCTGCTCCGTAAGGGGGACGGTAGCCACCCCCTCCAGAATGATGGGCTGGAAGCAGATAATCAGGTCGGTCCGCCCGTGGGACAGCTCCGACTCCAGCTGGGTGGAGTTGCCCTCATACAGGGAGAACTCCACCTGAGGGAACTCCGTGCGGAACCGGGGCAGGATGTCGGGCAGCAGAGCCAGGCCGCAGGTGTGGGAGATGCCCACCCGCAGGGCCCCCATATACTGCTTGTTGATGTCCCCCACCTTGGTCAGATACTGGCTGTACAGGTCCAGGATCTGGGTGGCGGTGTCCACCATCAGCCCCCCCGCGTAGGTGAGGGACAGCTTGGGGGAGCGGGTGAACAGCTTCACGTCCAGCTCCCGCTCCAGGTTGCCGATGTGGTTGGACAGGGACTGCTGGGAGATGTACAGCCGCTCCGCCGCCCGGGTGATGTTCAGCTCCTCCGCCACAGTCAAAAAATACTTCAAATGTTGAAAATTCACAAAAATACCCCGCTTTTTTTGTGGATGCCCCATTGTACCACAATTATTTGGCTGTGGCAACCCTCAACAAAAAGATACTTCTCAAAACGAAAAAAATATGGCATAATAGTCAACAGTGAGGTCACGAGAACGGGCTTTCGCCCAATTTTGATCGAATTGGAAAGGAATGTTGGCTTATGAAATGCTTAATTATCGACGTCGTCTCCCCCGCCATCGCCACAGAGCTGGGCAAATACATGGAGGTAGACACCAAGATTCTCCCCACCCAGGAGGAGCTGGCCGGGATGATCGGCGACTATGAGGTCCTGATTATGCGCGTGGACCCCGCCATCAACAAGGAAATCCTGGATGCCGCCAAGAAACTGAAGGTCATCGGCGTGTGCTCCGTGGGCCTGAACCACATCGACATGGCTGTCGCCAAGGAGAAGGGCATCCAGGTGTTCAACGCCCCCGGCCTGAACGACAACGCCGTGGCCGAGCTGACCATCTCCAAGATGCTGGACATTTCCCGCCACACCATCGACGCCTGCAACGACGTGAAGGTGGGCAAAAACTGGGACAAGTATAAGTTCATGGGCCGTGAGCTGCGGGGCAAAACCCTGGGCATTCTGGGCTTTGGCCGTGTGGGCCAGCGGGTGGCCAAGCTGGCCCACGCCTTCCAGATGTACGTGGTAGCCTACGCTCCCTATCTCCCCGAGTATGTCTTCGATCAGGAGGCCACCAAGGGCGTGTCCGTTGACGAGCTGCTGAAGGTGTCCGACTTTGTCTCCATCCACATGCCCCTCACCCCCGAGACCAAGGACCTGTTCAACGCCAAATCCATCGCCACCATGAAGGACGGCGCTGTGGTGCTGAACATGGCCCGGGGCGGCATTGTCAACGAGCAGGACATGTATGAGGCCCTGAAGTCCGGCAAGCTGGGCGGCTTCGCCACCGACGTGATGGCCAACGAGCTGGCCGCCGGCGGCCTGACCGAGGGCGCTGGCTTCGACTCCCCCCTCTTCGAGTGCGAAAACTTCATCGTCACCCCCCATCTGGGCGCCCAGACCACCGACGCCGCCCGGGCGATCGGCGTGCACATCATCAACAAGGTCAAGGATGCCATGGGCCTGAAATAAGCTGGAACCTCCGCCAAAAGGCCGGGGCGGCGCGTATAACGCGCCGCCCCGGATTTTTCTATTTTGCCTCCCGCAGCCTGCGGTATTGCAGCGGGGTCATCCCGGTATACTTCTTAAAGACAGTGCAGAAGTAGTTGCTGGACGACCACCCCATCCGGAAGGCCAGATCAATAATGGGCTCGTCCGTGCTCTCCAACAGCACCTTCGCCTTTTCCACCTTATACTTATTCACATACTTCTTCAGGGTAGTCCCCATCTCCTTGAGAAAGATGGACTCGAAGTAGGAGGCGGAGTACCCGGCCTCCTGGGCCAGCTGCTCCAGATTGAGGGGCTTCATGTAGTTCTCCTCAATATACCGCAGGGCGAAGCTGACCCGGCTGTCCGCCCTGGCGCCCTGTGTCTCCTCCACCGGCTGCATCAGGGTAAACTGGAACAGAAAGCAGGTCAGATATTGCAGGCCAATGCTGCGCTGCAGCGGCTCTCCGGTTGAAAACAGGTCGAAGGCCTGGCGGAGCAGGGAGATGCAGGTGAAGGGCACCTTGACATGCCGGTGCTCCATCCGCCGGTACTGCTCCCGGAGCAGGTCAGAGTGGGTCTGGTCCAGTCCCAGGATCTCCCCCTCCCCCTCCGTGCGAATCTGAAAGCCATAGAACTCGTTGGGGCTCTGCTGGGCCGGGCCGCTGCTGTGGGCCTCCCCAGGGAAGAGGATCAGCCCCTCCCCCGCCGAAAGCTGATAGCGCCTGATCTGTCCCTCCGCCGCAATGTTCGTCGCCCAGTGTCCCTTCACCACACAGTGTATCTCACACAGCCCCCGGTGGTAGTGGACGTCAGGCTGAGGGTCCGATATCAGCTGCTTGCGGTAGGAGAAGTTGCCCAGACCGGGAATGCCGTGGACATCCTGTGTGATAATGCGCTTGTTTTTCTCCCAGGTATAGGGATCAATCAATTCCTTCGCACCGCCGTCTGTCTGTCCCTTTGGCGCCTGACACACTGTGCCCACAGCGCTCACCTCCTTAAAAATTATAAAAAATCACTTCATATAATTTTGAACGCATTATCAATATACTTTATAGTATAATAGCCAAAAAGTTTCCGGAATGCCCCGTCCTTTTCTGCTATTCATACTGTTTACACCGGCCCTTTGTTAACTCAATATTAACATGCTTCCCTTCCTCCCGCAACCATTTTTTATCCGGTATTTCCCGTAAAAACGACAGAATCAGCCGTTCAGGGAGCCGGGAAAGGAGATCATCAGATGATTTACGACACCTTGGAGCACCTGGAGGTCTATCAGGGCGCTCACCCCGGCGTGATGAAGGCCCTGAGGCTGCTGCGGGACACCGATTTCTCCCAGTGGGAGGACGGCCGCCATGAGATCGACGGAGACCGGCTGTTCCTCCTGCTTCAAAGCTACGAGACCAAGCCGGAGAACGACACCCCCGAGGCCCACAAAAAGTACATCGACATCCAGTACCTTCTCTCCGGCCGGGAGCTGATGGGCGTCGCCCCCCTGGAGGACATGACCGAGGAGGTTGACGCCCGCCCCGAGGGGGACATCTGGTTTTACCGCGGCCCCGTGAGCAATTTCCTGCTGACCGGCAGCCGCTTCGCGGCCCTCTGGCCCGGAGACGCCCACGCCCCCTGCGTGGCGGTGGACGGAAAGCCCGTCCCCTGCCGGAAGTGCGTGGCTAAAGTCCTGGTGGACTGGGAAGGATGAAGCCGGACAGCCTGCCGGGAAAGCTTTTCCAAAAATATATCGAAAAGGAAAAGCAGCTCCACCGGAAAAAGCCCGCCATGCCCTTTGTGGGAGAAAAAAAGCAGATGTGGTATTTCCTCATGAATCAGATCGACCAGACGCCGCCGGAGCGCGGCGGGGAAGATGGGAGCGCCGGGGAATAACAGACCGGCCCTCCGTCAATACTTTAATTTTTTGGAGGCAGGAGCAATGAAAGAAATCAAGAACGGCATATGGCCGGTGATGATCACCCCCTTTACCCCGGACAACAAAATTGACTACACCGCAGTGCAGGGGATCATCGACTGGTACGCCAGCCACGGCGTGACCGGCATCTTCGCCGTCTGCCAGTCCAGCGAGATGTTCTTCCTCACCAGGGAGGAGCGGTACGAGCTGGCCAAATACGTGATTGACCACGGCCACGAGAAGGGCATGGGTGTGGTGGTGTCCGGCCACGTGGCGGAGAAGGTGGAGGACCAGGTGGAGGAGGGCCAGGCCATCATCGACATGGGCGCCGACTCCTACGTGTTCATCTCCAACCAGTTCGCCCCCCAGGGGGAGAGCGAGGAGGCGGCCAAGGAGCGCATCTCCTACCTGATCGAGCACATCAAGGCCGACAGCTTCGGCATCTATGAGTGCCCCTACCCCTACAAGCGGGTCCTCAGCCCCGAGCTGTTGAAGTGGTGCGCCAACACCGGAAAATTCGCCTTCCTGAAGGACACCTGCTGCGACCTGGAGCAGCTGAAGGCCAAGTGCGAGGCCGTGAAGGGCACCCCGCTGAAGATCTTCAACGCCAACGCGGCCACCCTGCTTGAGAGCATGCGGTACGGCGTGGCGGGCTACTCCGGTGTGATGGCCAACTTCCACCCCGACCTGTACGCCTGGCTGATGGAGCACTACACCGACGCCGGCGAGCAGAGCAAGGTGGAGCAGATGATGGCCTTCCTGGGGGCCGCCTCCATGGCGGAGTGCCAGGTCTACCCCATCAACGCCAAGTACCACATGAACCTGGAGGGTGTGCCCATGTCCCTGGTGACCCGCGTCCGCGACCCTCAGGAGCTGCTTATGGGCAAGGACCCCGCCGGGATTCCAAGCAGCAAGCTGCTGGAGATCCAGCAGTTCAAGGTCTGTGAGGACATGTTCCGCAAGGCGTTTTTCGCCTGACTGCCCCGCATATTTCCCTCTCGGGGGATATGAAATAAATCCAGTAAATTTTAGGAGGAAACAAAATGAAGAAGACCTTATCTCTCATGCTGGCCGTCTGCATGACGCTGTCTCTGTGCGCCTGCGGCGGCAAGACCCCCAGCACCTCCGGCTCCGGCGCCGGCAGCACCACTCCCCCCGCCAGCAGCGGCACTCCCTCTGGGAGCAGCACCCCCTCCGGCTCCGGCGCCTATGACGCCTCCGGCGACCCCAAGATCGACCTGATCTTCACTGCCAACGCCTCCAGCGCCGACTGGCACGGCATGGCTATGACCACCTTCGCCGAAGAGGTGGAGAAGCTCTCCGGCGGCTCCGTCACCTGCTCCGTCTTCCCTGACAGCACCCTGTACTCCTCCGAGAACGAGTGGGATGCCATCAGCCAGGGCCAGGACGGCGGCGGCGCCGACATGGCCTATATCTCCTTCCCCACCCTGTCCACCCAGCCCGGCCTGGAGTGGTGCGCCATGATCAACACCGCCTACTTCTGGTCCAGCTATGACCACATGACCTCTGTCCTGAACGGCGAGATCGGCCAGGATATGTATGCCCGCATCGCCGAGAAGACCAGCATCACCCCCCTGAACGCCTTCTACCTGGGCGCCCGGGCCATCAATACCCGCACCAAGCAGATTGACAAGCAGTCCGATATGAACGGCATCCTGCTGCGTATGCCCTCCTCTGAGGCATGGCTGAACCTGGGCCGCGCCCTGGGCGCCGAGCCCACCTCCATGGCCTTCTCCGAGCTGTACACCGCTCTTCAGACCGGCGCCATCGAGGGTCAGGACAACCCCCTGCCCTCCGACATCAACGCCAAATTCTATGAGGTCGCCAAGTACTTCGCCATCACCAACCACGTGGTGGACTCCATCCTGCCCTGCATCAACACCAACACCTGGAACAAGCTGACCGACGCCCAGAAGCAGGCCGTTATGGAGGCTCTGGAGGTCGCCCGGGAGTTCAACGACACCAAGCGTATTGAGCAGGAGAACGAGTGCGTGGACACTTTGAAGGAGAACGGCTGCACCGTTACCTACCCCGACATCCAGGAGTTCAAGGACTACGCCTCCAAGTGGTATTCCGATCACCCCGACGTGACTGCGGACTGGGATATGGATCTGTATCAGACCATCCAGGACGCCGCCAAGTAACAGCTCCCCCCGCGTTTCTTCGATTGCATTGAGACAAGGGCCTTGGGGACCGGGCCGTTGGACCCGGTCTCCAAGCGCTCTCATCAGAGGAGGTGTGCCCAGTGGAAGCTTTCAAAAATGTGGTGAAAAAAATCAACAACATTCTCGGAGTCTTATTCCCCTGCATCCTGTTCCTCGCGCTGTTTTTCAGCTTTGTCGTCACCGTCGCATACCGGTATCTTGCCAACAAGTCCGTCGTCTGGGGCAATGAGGTGGCCATTCTGGCCTACATGTGGATCATGTTCTTCGGCTGCGGAAAGGCCATGGAGAACGATGAGCACGTAGTGTTCAGCCTGGTTTACGACGTGGTGTCCCCCTTTGTCAAAATGGTTATGAAGCTTGTATATAACGCGGTACTGGCCATTTTCATGGTCATCTGCTTCCCGCCCTGCATGAAAGCGCTGATCGCCAGCACACAGATTACGGGCGTTTTAAAGGTCCCTTACACAGTCGTCTTCGCCCCGTTCTTCTGGATGATGCTGAATATTATCGTATATTCCATCATCAACATCAAGAAAGCCCTGGACGAGTACAAGGCGTCCGGCTCAGAGGGCAGTAAGGAGGCGAGCGTATGAACTGGGGCGTCTTTGTTCTTTTTGCAGTCTTGGCAGTCTGCTTTATTATCCGTATGCCCATCTCGTTCTCCATGCTGGTGGCCCCCATCGCCTATTTCCTAGTAGCCAACCCCAACCGTCTCAATTCGCTGTACACCGTCATCACGGGCAACATGATCGCCGGCTTCACCATGCTGGCCGCCCCGCTGTTCGTGTTCATGGCCAACGTGCTCAACGAGTCGGAAATCACCGACAAGATGTTCAATTTCTGTAACGGTCTCTTGGGCAGGATGAAGGGTGGCACCGCCCAGGTGAACGTTCTGATCTCCCTGATCTTCTCCGGCATGACCGGCTCCGCCATCGCCGACGCCTCGGGCATCGGCCTGATGGAAATCCAGCAGATGAAGAAGGAGGGCTACGACGCGGAGTTCAGCTGCGCCATCACCGCCGCCTCCGCCACCATCGGCCCCATCTTCCCCCCCTCCATCCCCATGGTCATCTACGGCATGCTCTCCGGCGCGTCGGTGGGCAAGCTGTTCATGGGCGGCATGGTCCCCGGCGTGCTGCTGGCCATCCTGCTGATGATCTATGTGTTCTTCATCTCCCATAAGCGCAACTACCCCTCCGGCGTCATTATGACTCTGGCCCAGTTCCTGCGGGCCACCCTCATCGCCCTGCCCGCCCTGCTCACCGTGATCCTGCTGCTGTGGGGCATCTACGGCGGCGTGTGCACCCCCACCGAGGCCGGCGCTCTGGCTTCCGCCTACGCCCTGCTCATCGGCTTTTTGGTGTACCGCTCCCTGGGCTGGGAGAAGCTGAAGATCATCCTGGTCAAGACCGCCGCCAACACCGCCACCTTGGCTCTGCTGTGCGGCTCCGCCTATCTGTTCTCCTATGTGGTAGCTCTGGAGAAGATTCCCGCCACCGTGGCCTCCTTCGTCACCGGCATCTGCCCCAATAAATACATTTTCCTGCTGGTGGTCAACATCGTCTTCCTGCTGCTGGGCTGCGTGCTGGATGTGTCCACCATTCAGCTGGTGTTCGTGCCCATGGTACTGCCCCTGGTCAAGGCCTTCGGCATCGACCTGGTCCACTTCGGTGTGGTCATCTGCCTGAATATGATGATCGGCCTGTCCACCCCGCCCTTCGGCATGCTGCTGTTCATCGTGTCCGGTCTGGGCAAGACCAAGATCGCTGGGGTAATCAGGGAGATCCTGCCCATGGTCATCATCATGATCGCTCTGCTCTTCCTGTGCACCTACTGCGAGCCCATCGTTATGTTCCTGCCCAACCTGATGCACGGAGCGTAAAATTTTATTCCTTTTCAAAACAAACCTGGGAAAAGGCCTTTTCTATCTATGAAAAGGCCTTTTCCATTGGTCCAAGGAGAATTGTTATGGAACACTGTGAACTTGACCAGCTGCGCCGGCAGCTGGAGGACCCGGACAGAGCCCTGCGCAGCGCCCCCTTTTGGGGCTGGAACAGCCGGCTGGACCGGGAGGAGCTGGCCTCCCAGGTCCGGGACATGGCGGACAAGGGTCTGGGGGGCTGCTTCATCCACTCCCGGGAGGGGCTGGAGACCCCCTATCTCTCAGAGGAGTGGATGGAGGACGTGTCCGCCGCCGCGGAGCAGGCGGAGGAGTCCGGCCTGGAGCTGTGGATTTATGACGAGGACAAATGGCCCTCCGGCAGCGCCGGGGGGATGGTGTCCGCCGCCGACCCGGAGGGGAACACCGCGAAGGCCCTCACCCTGGAGGTTGTCCCCTGTGGCTCCGCGCCGGAGCTGGGGGAGGATGTGGTGGCAGCCTGCCAGGTGGAGCTGGAGGGAAGGACCATCCGGCGCTTTGGCGGCGGCGGCACCCTGCTCATCCTCCGCCGGGAGCGCTCGGACAGCAGCGAGTGGTACAACGGCTCCGCCCCTGGCGACAATCTGAGTGCCGGCGCGGTGAGGCAGTTCATCGCCCTCACCCACGAGAGATACCGGGAGCGTTTCGCCCCAAAATTCGGCTCCACGGTCAAGGGCTTCTTTACGGATGAGCCCAACTTCTGCGACTTTTACAGCGCCTTCACCCCCGGCCGGCCCTGGCTGCCCTGGACGGAGGACTTTATCCCGGAGTTCATCCGCCGCCGGGGCTACGATCCGGAGGCCTGCCTCCCCCTGCTGTTCTTCGACGGCCCGGACAGCTCCATGATCCGCCACGACTACTGGCGCACCCTGTCGGAGCTGTTCGGCGAGCGGTACATGAAGCAGCTCTACGACTGGTGCGGGGAGCAGGGCCTGTCCCTCACCGGCCACATGCTCTATGAGAACGACCTGGGCTACAACATCCGGGTCTGCGGGGCGGCCATGCCCCAATACCGCTATCTCCACTGCCCCGGCATCGACATTCTGGGGGAGCAGTCCCGGGAGTATCTGACGGTGAAGCAGTGCACCAGCGTGGCCAATCAGTATGGCCGGAAAAGCGTGGTCTCCGAGACCTACGGCTGCACCGGCTGGGCCTTTGACTTTGAAGGCCAGAAGTGGCTGGGGGACTGGCAGTTTGCCCTTGGGGTGACCCGCCGGTGCCAGCACATGATGCTCTACTCCATCGCCGGCTGCCGGAAGCGGGACTACCCGCCGGTATTCAACTACCAGAGCTCCTGGTGGCAGTACAACCGTCTGATGGAGGACTACTTCGCCCGTCTGTCCGCCTGCACCTCCGCAGGCAGGCCGGTGCGGAGCATCCTGGTCCTCCACCCCATCTCCTCCCTGTGGACCAAATGTGCCAGCGCCCCGGAGGAGGACCTGTCCCACGTGGACATGAATACCGGCTGGTCAGACCCCCATATCACCGCTCTCAACGTGGAGGGGGAGGCCTGCAACCGGCTGGCCGAGGCCCTGTTCCGGGCTCACCGGGACTTCGACTTCGGGGATGAGACCATCCTGGCCGAGAAGGGCCGGGCGGAGGGGGGCGTCCTCACCGTGGGAGAGGCGTCCTACACCACCGTCATCGTCCCCAAGGTTTGCTCCCTGTTCCGCTCCACCATGGAGCTGCTGGAGGAGTACCTGAAGGGGGGCGGAAGGCTGATCTGGATGGGCGAGCTGCCCGGGATGACCGAAGGCCGCCCCGGAAACCGGGCCGCCGCCCTGCTTGAGCGGTATTCCTTCTCCCGTGCGGACAGCCTGGAGGACCTCCTCCGGGAGCTGGACCGCCTCTCTCCCCGGCCTCTCTCCATCACCAACCAGCTGGGGCAGGAGGATACGGAGCTGCTTTCCATGCTCCGACAGGTGGGGGAGGACCGGCTGCTTCTGGCGGTGAACCACGACAGGAGGGAGTCCCACTGGGTGAAGCTCACCCTCCCTGGGGGATATGAGGTGGAGGAGTACGATCCCTGGACCGGCAAATCCCGCCCTGTCACCGCCGGGCAGGAGGGGGGAAGCACCGTCTTTGCCGACACCCTGCCTCCGGCCTACAGCAAGGTCTACTTCCTCCGGGCGGGAGGAGCGGACCACCCCCTGTCCATCTCCCCGCCCTATGAGCACCCCCACCGCAGCGAGCCCCTCTTCGCCCTTCTGGGCCCCTCCGCCCCCTTCACCCGGACTATGCCCAACGCCCTGGTGCTGGACCTCTGCGCATACAGCCTGGCGGGCTCCGGCTTCTCCCCCGACATGGAGCTGTGGCGGGCCCAGAAGGAAATCCGGGAGGCTCTGGGGATGCAGCAGGTCTACTACAACGGCGCCCCCATGCGCTACCTGTGGGTGGAGAAGGAGAAAAACAAGGCCGGCGTCCCCTTCGCCCTGCGGCTGACCTTCCAGGTCTGGGAGACGCCGGACACCCCCTGCCGCCTGGCTATGGAGGCCCCGGAGGGGCTGGAGGTGCTGTGCAACGGTGTCCTCTGCCAGGAGGACGGCGGCTGGTATGTGGACAGGGCCATCCGCACCCTGACTCTGCCCGAGCTGGTCCCGGGGGAGAACGAGCTTCTCATCCGGGGGGCCTACCGGGGCCACCTGGAGCTGGAGGACCTGTTCATCATCGGCGATTTCGGGGTCAATCTGGCCCGGGAGATTGTCCGGGAACCGGACAGGCTCCATTTCGGCGACTGGTGCGCCCAGGGCTACTGCCACTACCCCGGCGACATGGTCTACCACTTCACCGCGCCCCCCTGCTGTCCGTCGGAGGGCCGGATTATCCTGACCCTGGAGGCCCACTCCGCCGCCCTGGTCCAGGTCACGGTCAACGGACAGGCCGCCGGCCACCTGTTCGGCGCGGGCTACAACACCCTGGACATCACCGCCCTTCTGGAGGACAGGGAAAACTCCATTGATCTCCGGCTGGTGGGCACCCCCCGGAACCTGTTCGGGCCCCTCCACCAGAAATACACAGGCTGTACTCGGATCAGCTGGGCGGACTTCCGCACTGAGGGAGCTCTGTACACCCCGGACTGTGTTCTCCACCCCTATGGCCTGTTGGGCCAGGTCAAGCTCATCAAAAGGTAAAATCGGGTCCCCGTCCTTTTGGACGGGGACCCGATCTCCTTTTCAGTCCAGAAAGCCTGGCCGGGCCCTCACGCTATACCGCTGCTCCAGCAGGTGCAGCTGCTCGTCGGTGATGGTGTGGAGCCGGGGCAGGTGGGCGATTTTCAGATAGACCTCTGCCGCCTTCTCCGCCGTCTCGATCAGGCCGAAGGTCTCGTCCAGATTCCGGCCCGCGCCGTAGATGCCGTGCTGGGCCCAGACCACCAGTCGGGCGGTGGTCATCTTCTCCGCGGTTGCCTCGCCGATCTGGGTGGTGCCGCAGAGCATCCAGGGCAGCACGTTCACTCCGTCGGGAAACACCACCAGGCACTCGGTGGACATCTGCCACAGGGTGCGGGTAAAGGCCCGGTCGTCCAGCGGGTGGACATAGGTCATAGCCAGCAGGTTCACCGGGTGGCAGTGCATGACCACCCGGTTCTCCGGGTCGGTCCTCAGCCGGGCGGCGTGGCTCATCATGTGGGTGGGAAATTCCGAGGTGAAGCTTCCCCCGTCAGAGTACCCCCATAGCAGCTGGGCCTGGGTGCCGCCCTCTGTCAGCCGGACCAGTCCCAGGTCCGCCTCCGGCTCATACCGCACGTTTTTGAAGTACTTCCCCGTTCCGGTGACCAGAAAATCCCGGCCCTCCAGCTCGGGCGCGGAGAAGCCGGTTGGGATGGTCCGCAGGACCTGGCCGGGGTCCACATATTCCTCCGCCTGCCCCCGGTCCAGCATCAGGCTGATGTTGCCGCCGTTGCGCTCGTCCCAGCCCTGGCCGTACATGCTGGCGGTGGTGCGGATCATCTCCGTCACAAAGGGCGCGTTCAAGATATCCTTCATGCTCTCTCCTCCAAAATATCCAGTAAATGTCCGCTCCCTGCCGGGGGAGCGGACATTTTCAGCTTGCTCAGCCCTTCAGGCTCTCGGCCCAGGCGGCGTACTTGGCTACCTTGGCCTCGGCCTCCTCCCTGGACGCGCCGTTAGCCAGGATGTAGACCTTGACCTTGGGCTCGGTGCCGGAGGGCCGGACGATCAGGCTGGTGCCGTCGGCCATCTCGTAGCGCAGCACGTTGGAGCCGGACAGCTCCATCCGGGACCTCTTGCCGCACTCCACGCAGACCACGCTGCCGTCCTTATAGTCCTTCTGCTCCTTGACAGCCACGCCGGCGATCTCCACCGGGGGCTTCTCCCGCAGGTTTGCCATGAGCCCGGCCATCTTTTTGAGACCGTCCAGGCCGGGCATGACCAGGTTGCAGGTCTTCTCACTGTAGAAGCCGTACTTGTCATACAGGGCCAGCAGGGCGTCGTACAGGGTCATCCCCTGGCCGGCGTACCAGGCGGCCATCTCGCTGAGGGCCACGGCGGCAGTGACGGCATCCTTATCCCGGACGAAGGAGCCCAGCATATAGCCGTAGCTCTCCTCATAGGACATAATCACGTTCCCCTCGCCGCTGCTCTCCAGCTGGTCCTTTTTCTGGGCCAGGAATTTGAAGCCGGTGAAGGTGTCGAAGCACTTCAGGCCGTTGACCTCGGCCACCTTCCGGGCCATCTCGGTGGTAACGATGGTCTTGAGGGCCACGGGATTGGCGGGCAGGCGGCCGGTGCGCTTCATGGCCCCGATGAGGTAGTCCAGCAGCAGCACGCCGGTCTGGTTGCCGGTGAGCACCTTGAACTCGCCGCCGCCCACGTTGACCATGATGCCCACCCGGTCGGCGTCGGGGTCGGAGCCCAGGATAAAGTCGGCCCCCTCCTTTTTGGCGATGTCCACCGCCAGGTAGAAGCCCTCCGGGTTCTCCGGGTTGGGGGATTTTACAGTGGGGAAGTTGCCGTCGATGACCATCTGCTCAGGGACGCAGATGACGTGCTTCATGCCCAGCCGGCGCAGGGCCTCGGGGATCAGCTTATATCCGGTGCCGTGGAAGGGGGTGTACACCATCTTGAAGGTGTCGGCCACCTTTTCCACCGCCTGGATGTCGATGGCCTGAGCCAGGGCGTTTGCCAGGAACTTCTCGTCGGTCTCCGCGCCCATGAGGACAATCTTACCCTCGGACACGGCCTGATCATAATCAGCCTTCTTCACGCAGGCAAAGACGTCCAGCTCCTGCATCTTCTTTGCCACCTCGTCGGCGTGCTTGGGGGGCAGCTGAGCGCCGTCCTCCCAGTAGACCTTATAGCCGTTGTACTCCTTGGGGTTGTGGCTGGCGGTGACGTTGATGCCGGCGATGCAGCCGTACTCCCGGATGGCGAAGGACAGCTCGGGGGTGGGGCGCAGGGCCTCAAACAGGCGGACAGGAATGCCGTTGCCCGCCATGACGCAGGCGGCCTCCCGGGCAAAGACATCGGAGTTGTTCCGGCAGTCGAAGCAGATGGCGACCCCCCGCTTGACGGCCTTGGGGCCCTCCTCCAGGATGACCTGGGCAAAGGCCTGGGTGGCGTGGCGGATGACGTGGACGTTCATCCGGTAGGTGCCGGCGCCCATAGTGCCCCGGAGACCGGCGGTGCCGAACTCCAGCTGGGAGAAGAACCGGGATTCGATCTCCTTGTCGTCGTTTTTGATGGCCTCCAGCTCGGCTTTCTCCTGGTTGGACAGGGCGGAGCTGACCAGCCAGGCCTCATAAGTATCGCGATAGGACATAATCACATTACCTCCTGCGGTTAAAATTTTACACATGCTATTGTACCACAGAGGGGATAGGATTTCCAGATATTTTTGTCAAAAATTACAGCTTCAGCCCGGCCATGTCCTGGGGCAGGGGGACGGCAAACTGCTGTTTTTCTTTTGTAATGGGGTGGAGGAAGGACAGATACCCCGAGTGGAGGGCGGGGCGGGAGATGAGGCTCCGGTCCTCCGTCCCGTAGAGGAAATCCCCAGTGAGGGGGTGGCCGATGTGGGCCATATGGACCCGGATCTGGTGGGTGCGGCCCGTCTCCAGCTCCAGGCTCACCAGGGCCCGGTCCCCCCAGCGCCGCAGAACCCCGTACCTCGTCCGGGCGGACTTGCCGTCGGGCCGGACCATCTGCTCCATGAGGGAGCCGGGGCGGGGGCCCAGAGGGGCGTCGATCACCCCGGCGGGGGGCTCCGGGACGCCCTCACACACCGCCAGATAGACCCGGCGGAAGGCATCCGTGTGGAGCTGATTTTTCAGCACCTCCTGGGCGTGGGGGTGCTTGGCGGCGACCATCAGCCCGCTGGTCCCCCGGTCCAGCCGGTGGACGGGGTGAAAATCGGCAGTTTCCCCCTCCTCATCGTAATGATAGAGGAGAAAATTACCTAGCGTATCGTCAAAGTGCCCCGGCCCCGGGTGGACGGACACCCCTGGGGCCTTGTTGAGGACAATCACGTCCAAATCCTCATAGACGATGTCCAGCGGCCCCGGCGCCGGGAGAATGCCGCTGCGCCGGTCCGGGTCGTCCAGCCGCACGGAGAGCACCTGTCCCGCCGCCGGCCGGAAATCGGTGTAGACCCGCGCCCCGTCGGCCAGGATGCCGTCCTCCAGCCACTTGATGCGCTTTACCACCGTCCCCGAAAGGCCCATCCGCTTCCGGAGCAGGGTGTCCACCTTGACCCCCGCCAGCTCGGGGGTAACGGTCAGCTCCAGCCGCCGGCTCACAGCTTTTTGGACAGCCAGGCGTTGGCGGTCACGAACGCGAGGCAGAACAGGGTCATGACCGCCAGCAGGGCTCGAAAGGCGTCCATACTCAAGGGCAGCACCACAAACAGTGCCGCCGCCGAGGCGAAGAAGGTCACTCCGCCCGCCACCTCAAAGGCGGTATGGACGATTTTCCGTTCCCGCTCGTCGGTCTCCTTGATTTTCGCCTTCCGCTGGGCCTGGGGGTGGGTGATGAGGTACTGGGTGCGGATCAGCAGCACCAGCGCCCCGGCGGTGATGCCGCTGGCCGCCCCCAGATAGAAGCCCTGGGCGTGCTCGGACAGGGGGCTGTTTGGCACCAGCAGAAACCAGCAGGCAAAGCCCACCAGCCCGATGCACAGCATGGCGATGGCCGCCCAGCGGCGCTGCTTCAGGGACTTGCCGTAGTCCCCGTTTCCGGTCAAAAGTTGTTTTATCAGCATGTTTCAGTTCTCCTTCCATATTTACAGGTTTGTACCATAAGGCCCCCTTCGCAAGGGGGCTCCCGGCGAAGCCGGGTGGGGATTTTCGGGGAAAACCCTCCGTCATTTGCTTCGCAAATGCCACCTCCCTTTGCGAAGGGAGGCTTTTTCGCCTGCGGGACGGGGAAACGGCGGGACGGGTCGTCCCGCCCTACACACGGTTCCCTCACATCTTTTTATTCCACCGATGGATGTTAATCATATAGAAGGTGCAGTGGAGGACGATGACCACCGAGATGGCCACCCCCCACAGGCCGCCCACAAAGATCTGGATGACCATGAACGCCGCCCACAGCATGTACAGCGTCCAGTACCAGGAGGACATGGCAGCCTTCTCCCGGATGGCCACGTTGCGCTCGTCACGCTCGCCCCGCTCATACTCTTTTTGCTGTTCCGGGGACATCCGGATGCGGCTTAGCGCGATTCCAACCGCCCCGAAGCCCATCAGCACACCGCCCAGGGTGAACATGGCAAGGCTGAGCTGCTCCGGGACACGCTCCCCCAGCAGGAACGCGGCGAGAATCAAGGCAAGAGCGGCTGCAAACATCACGTAGGGGAATATCTTTTTCAAAAAATCCTTCATAACAAAACCTCCTCAATACTTCCGGCTGACCCACCAGCGGGTAAGCCCAATCGCGCATATCCGAAAGAGATTGACCCAGATCAGCAGGGTGAAAATATCCCGGTTCTCCTGATAGAGGCCGTACACAAACAGCAGGACCACCCAAAGCCCGGTTTCCAAATCCAGAACGACACAGGCGGCCTTCCCCCGAATCATGTCGTTCCGCTCGTCCCGGTCCGCCCGGCTGCGCTCCTTCTGTTCCTCCTCCGGCAGGCTCTTGTAATACGCAAGGGAAAAGGCATTCATCACCAGCAGACCCACGCCGACGGGAATCAAAACCACAGGCAGCTTCTCCCGCAGAAGGGCGGGGACAAAGGGGAGCAGCAGAAGCAGTCCGGCCAGAAGAGCCCCCGCCGCCAGGGTCCAATCCCATTTCGACGGTTTTCCATAGCGTTGTCTCATGTCATCTCCTCCTCAAACAGAATTACCGCGTCTTAATATTTCCGCTCCAGCCACCAGCGGGTGGCAACACAGGCCAGCTCCCGGACGACCAGGACCAGGTACAAAATGCTGTACACAGACGGCTGGTTTCTAAAAACGAATACAATCGTCGCGATAATCAGCACAGCGTCCTCCAGGCTCCAGCAATTCCGCATTGCCCTGTCCTGAATCATCCGGCTGCGCTCATCACGCTTTTCCCGCTCCGCTTCCCGCTTCTCTTCCGGGGTCATGCGCTTGTCCCGCCATATCTGCCAAAATCCCAGGAGCGCTGTAATAATAACAAGCCAAAGCCCTGTAACCGCCATGTTTTTCTCCCACTGTCCGGCCCCCGCCTTGGTCACAAGGTAAATGCTGAGTCCCAACATTGACCCCAAGCGGATCAAATCGTCCTGCATCGCGTTACTTTTCAACAGCTTCATGTTGTCTCCTCCTCAAACAGAAATACCTCCTCGATGGTCAGCCCAAAATACTTCGCTATTTTGTGGGCCAGCAGCAGAGAGGCGTTGTACCGGCCGCTCTCCAGGGAGATGATGGTCTGCCGGGTGACGTCCACCCCGTCGGCCAGCTCCGCCTGAGAGATTTTCCGGGCTTTGCGCAATTCAGCGATACGGTTGGTCACCAGACCACCTCCTTATATACAAAAGTAAATTTTGTACTCCCGCCCGAAGGGCAGGAATACAGGGCTATGTGCGGGTGGGTGTAAAGCGTGCTTTACTGTCCGTAGTATAGCACGCTTTACATTTCGTGTCAAGGGAGCTTTACATTTTTTTGCAAAAAATTTGAGGCCGCCCAAACGGGCAGCCTCATAAAAAACTCACTGTATTTTCTGGCTCTCCAGATACTCGTCGTAGCTCATCTTCCGGTCGATGAGCTTTCCGTCGGCGGTGAAGTCAAAGACCCGGTTACACACGGTCTGAATGAGCTGATGGTCGTGGGAGGCCACCAGCACGTTGCACTTGACGGCCTCCAGCCCCTTGTTCAGGGCGGCGATGGACTCCAGGTCCAGGTGGTTGGTGGGCTGGTCCAGCATGAGGACGTTGGCCCCGGACAGCATCATCCGGGACAGCATACACCGCACCTTCTCACCGCCGGACAGGACCTTCACCGGCTTGTGGACCTCGTCCCCGGAGAAGAGCATCCGGCCCAAAAAGCCCCGGAGATACTGCTCCTGGGGGTCGGGGGAGAACTGGCGCAGCCACTGGACCAGGTCGTCGTCATTCTCCTGGAAGTAGGGGGTGTTGTCCTTGGGGAAGTAGGAGAAGGTGGCCGTCTGGCCCCACTTCACCGTCCCCTCGTCGGGCTCCAGCTCCCCGGCCAGAATCTTGAACAGGGCGGTGTGGGCGTTCTCGTTGTCCCCCACGAAGGCGATCTTCTCGTCGTGGCCCACGATGAAGGACACCTTGTCCAGCACCTTCACCCCATCGATGGTCTTGGACACGTCGGTGACAAAGAGGATGTCCTTGCCCACCTCCCGGTCGGGGGAGAAGCCCACCCAGGGGTAGCGGCGGGAGGAGGCGGGCATCTCCTCCACGGTGAGCTTGTCCAGGAGCTTGCGCCGGGCGGTGGCCTGCTTGCTCTTGGACTTGTTGGCGGAGAACCGGGAGATGAACTCCTGCAGCTCCTTGATCTTCTCCTCGTTGCGCTTGTTCTGGCTCTTGATAAGCTGCTGGACCAGCTGAGAGGACTCATACCAGAAGTCGTAGTTGCCCACATACATCTTGATTTTGCCGTAGTCGATGTCCACAATGTGGGTACAGACAGTGTTGAGGAAGTGCCGGTCGTGAGAGACCACGATCACGGTGCCCTCAAAGTCCAGCAGAAAGTCCTCCAGCCAGTTGACGGCGTCAATGTCCAGGTTGTTGGTGGGCTCGTCCATCATCAGCAGGTCGGGACTGCCGAAGAGGGCCTGGGCCAGCAGCACCTTCACCTTCAGCCGGGCATCCAGGGTGGCCATATCGTTGTAGTGCAGCTCGGTGCCCAGCCCCAGGCCCTGAAGGATGCGGCTGGCGTCGCTCTCCGCCTCCCAGCCCCCCAGCTCGGCGTACTCCTCCTCCAGCTGACAGGCCAGCATCCCGTCCTCGTCAGTCATCTCCTCCTTGGCGTAGAGGGCCTCCTTCTCCTTGCCCACATCGTAGAGCCGCTGGTTGCCCATGATGACGGTGTCCATCACGTTGTAGGCGTCGTAGGCGTTCTGGTCCTGCTTCAAAACGGACATGCGGATGTTGGGCAGGATGGACACCTGGCCGGAGGTGGACTCCAGCTCGCCGGACAGAATCTTCAGGAAGGTGGACTTGCCGGCGCCGTTGGCGCCGATGATGCCGTAGCAGTTGCCCCGGAGGAACTGCAAATCCACATGGGAAAACAGCGGGGTGCCGCTGTAGTTCAGGCTCAGGTCGGTGACGGTGATCATAGTCGTTCTCCTTTTGAAGCTCAAAATATTCGCTGACCATCATACCACATAACCGGAAAAAAAGACAGCGTTTTTTTCACAAAAGCGCCGCCTTTTTTCCCTTAATCATATTCACTGTGCCGATTCACATTTACCTCCAGCTCCTGAAAAAAGAGCTTGACCAGCGTATCGATGCGCTGGAAGCACCCCGGGTCATCCAGCTGGCTGTTATTCAGAATACAGCGGATGGCCTCCAGGGTCTGAACCGCCCGGCTCTCTATAGCAGACTGAAGCACATCCGGATCGATCCGCCCCACATAGTCCGCCACCATTCTGCCCAGCTCAGCATGATACAGAGTGGTTGAAATCGGGAATTCTTCTTTTTTTAACATACTTGTACTCCATTCATTGTATAATTATAATACATTCACATTATAATATATATTTACTTTATATGCAAGAGTAAACTTTATTTGTTAGGAGGGTTGTCCTATGCTGGATGAAATGCTGACAATTAAAGTGCGTGGAGACGACGGGCACCGCAATATTACCGTTAGAATTAAAGAACGGACACTTCAAGGCATCGAGGAGATCGTAAAAAGTACAGGTCACAGCCGGAACGAAGTGATCAGTCTCATGCTGGAATATGCCCTCCCTCGTATAAAAATAGAGTCCGAGTGAATAATTATTCATAATTTCCCTGTTTTTTGACATTTCTCGAAAAAATCTTTTATAAATTCACATTTTCCCTCTTGCCGGATTCTGGATATTGTGGTATACTGTCCTTGGTCGAAAGACCGCCTGTGCATATTTTCCCAGCGATAACGGCCGAGTCCCCTCTCGGCCGTTATTTCATGACCGCACGCCCAAAGCAGTAATTCCCCTGACGCCGCTCCTCCGGAGCTTCCGCGTCAGGGGAATTTTTCTGTCTCATTACAGGCACAGCGCCTCCAATATATTCCGGCCAAAGTCCTCCAGCCGGGTCTGAATGCCGGGCAGGTTCAGGGCCTGTCCGGGGAAATTGGCCGTCTCAATCAGGGCAAAATTCGGGGGGAGGTAGAATGATTTGTTCATGTTCATGGCGTCGATCACCTGCCGGGCCACCGCGTCTCCCCCGGAGTAGCCCGAGACCACAATGGCAAAGACCGCCTTGTCATAGAACCGGGTCTGGCGGAACAGGGCGGTAAGGCGGTTGACGCAGGCGGTGAGGTTGGCGGGCAGGGCATCGTTATAGTTGGGGCACAGCAGCACCAGGGCGTCCGCCGTGCGGACGGCGGGATAGACCTCGTTCTGCATCACGCCGCCGTAGAAGCATCCCCCCTTCTCGCCGAAGTGGAGGCACATGGTGTAGGGGCAGCCGGAGCAGTCGGAGAGCGTTCCGTTGCGCAGGCCGATCTCCTGGATGTCACACCGGCCCTCCAGCCTCTCCCGGACTCTGGACCACAGGTCCATGGTGTTGGAGGTGTGGTGGCTGGAGGCGTGGAGGACCAGCACATTGGGCCGCTCTCTTTTGGGAAGGGTCTCTGTCTCCACCCGCTCCGCCAGCTCCCCGGCGGCGGCCCGGTAGGCCCCCATCCGGTCGGTGCCCAGGTTTTTGGCCTGGACCTCAAAGTTAGCCAGAGAGCCGGTGGCCTCCACCAGGGGCCGGCCCACCAGGGCGCAGCCCGCCCTGTTCAAGGCCAGGGCGGCCTCGGCGGCGACGGATTTGGTGTACAGCTCCCCCGCCCCGTCTACAATGAGCCCGGCGGTGCAGCCGGCCAGCAGGTTGGGCTCCTTCCGCAGCCAGGCCAGCATCCGGACGTACTCCAGATTGGTGCCTGCCTCTCCCAGGGCCAGGGCGAAGAGCAGCCGCTGGCCCTTCAGACTGACCAGCTTCTTCGCCGTCCGAACCGCCCGGACCGCCCGCCCGGCCAGGACGCGATTCAGCACACCCTCCAGCCGCTGGCCCGCCCACCCCTCGTCGGGGGTGGGGTAAATGAGTGTAATGGACATAGTTCCACCTTCCTGACATGGTGTGTAGGGGCGGATATCATCCGCCCGCGGGAAACCGGCGCAGATCTGGCGGGCGCATATTATGCGCCCCTACAGAGGGCCGGCAGGGCGTGACCACTGGGCGCGCCGTTTTATCGGGCGGCCCGTCGCGCCCTGCATCAGATGATTCCCTTCAAATGCTCCGCCGCCTCCCGGATGTGGCCGAAGAGGGGGTCTGGGATGCGGGGCAGCAGCTCGGTCTCCACCCCGGCGGGGGTGAAGCGGTTTTTCACGCCCATATAGACCCCATCCAGGAAGACCGACCCGCAGTGCCACTCCCCCCGGAGGGTGAGCAGCAGGGACAGGGCCCCGGAGGACAGGGCGGGGGCCACATAGGGCTTGAAGCCGATCTCCCGCATTTTCAGGTTGGCGGTGACGGTGAGGCGAGTCAGCTCCTGAGACAGTTCCTCGTCGTAGTGGTCGATGGAGTTGGCGATGAACAACCCCGTTCCGTGCGGCCCGAAGGACCGGCCCTCGGTGAGGAAGGAGGCAAGCCTCTCGTCCCGCTTGGCGAAGTAGGCCGCCCGGGCGTTCATCACCCCCAGACCGAAGCCCTGGACCTGCTCGGGCCGCAGGCCCCTGCCGTCCCAGTTGCCGTTTTCGTCCTTGTTGCTCTCCAGATAGGCGGTCTTTGCCAGGGGGTCCACCGGGTCGGACACGGCGCACCACAGCCCCCGGAACCCCTTCTCCCGGGCCATTTTTGCGTAGTGCTTCACAATGCCGGCGTTGGCCTCAAACTGGGCCATGCGCACATCCTGCACCTGGGAGCCCACCGGCGGGATGCCCTTGGAGGCCACAAAGACAAACATGTCGCAGTCAAACAGCTCCTCCGGGGAGATGACCTCCACCTCGGGGAACATGTTGTAGTTCCAGGGCAGATTGATCTGACCCATCTCAAACTCCCACCGGGCGGTGATCTGGCTGCTGAGGTCGCAGATGCCGATGGAGGAGATCACATCCCCCCCCAGCAGCTTCAGCCCGGTGAGGAGGGTGGAGCCCACATCGCCGATGGCCACAATGTTTACCCGCTTTTTGCCGGAGCCAGGTGTCCACCGCAAAAGCTCCTCCCAGCCGGGGCGGCTGGTGTTGACGGCGGTGACCCGGCCGTCGGCGATGGCCTGCTCCACATTCTCGTCCACCATCAGGGGGATGGGGCGGTAGTCGGGCGGGGGCATGAGGGCCTCCCCCCAGGGACCGGTGCTGTCCAGATCGGGCAGGCGGGAGGCGTCCAGCGCCTCCAGACCGTGGCCGGCCAGCAGCTGGCCGGGGTGGTTCACCTTGAAGGACCCCCGGCCCAGCACCGGGTCACCCGGAACGGCGGCGAAGAGCCGCCAGCTGTTGGAGGGCTCCACCTCCGGGCCAAGGCCCTCCAGGGGAGTCAGCGAGGCCAGGGCCGCGCCGTTGACGTTGTAATAATACATGATAATATCACTTCCGGTATTGTGTTTATCCGTCGGTAGGGGGCGGTCTCTGTGCCGCCCCGTTTTTTCGATTTCGGCGACGGAGCGGGGCGGAGCCCGCCCCCTACAGGTCATTGATTCTGCCGGGCGTAGGGCGGGACGACCCGGCCCGCCGTTTTTCAGGGTAACGCCACCCTCCGGTATTGTATTTGCCCGTCGGTAGGGGGCGGCCTCTGCGCCGCCCCGTTTTTCAGCCTCTGCGCCGCCCCGTTTTTCAGCCTCTGCGCCGCCCCGTTTTTTCGTTTTCGGCGGCGTGCCGTTTTTCGATTTCGGCGGCAGGGCGGGGCGGAGCCCGCCCCCTACAGGTCACTGATTCTGCCTCAACAGCTGCTCCAAGTCGTTTTGCAGATAGACCGAGGCGGACAGATTGGGGTCGTAGTGCAGGCAGGTGCCCTTGTCGGGGCACAGGGGGAGGATAATGGCCTCAGGCAGCCGGGACAGGGTGAGGTTGCGTCCATAGAGCAGGCGGTACTCCTGCTCCAGGGTGGAGATCAGGTCCAGGGAACACTCCAGGCAGGTGCGGGACAGATTCAGCGAGGCCTCCTGGCCGCATTCGTCCTGGAACAGGGGCCTGGCGTAGGGCAGGATGTGATTGATGCCGGGCAGCAGTCCGGGCACTGGAGACCTCTGCCGCCGGACGGTGTTGCCCCCGATGAAGGGGTACAGGGTGGCCTCCACAAACCACTGGCGGATGCGGGGCAGGAAGTAGACGCTGTCCACCGGCTGATTCCAGGATGTCATCAAATCCTTTCCGTATCCCGACAGGATACCCACCAGCACCATCCGGATGGGCACTCCCTCCTGCTTCAGGACGGGACCCAGCCGCTTGAGGCGGAAGCCGGGGTGCATCAGGTCGTCCACCAGGATGACCGGGCGGTTGAAGGACTTGAGGGTGCGCACCTGGCTGGGGATGGGGGCGTAGTAGGGGAAGGCCTCCAGGGTGCTCTCCCGCAGGTCGGGAGAAAAAACCTTGTCTGTGTGGAGGGTCTTGGTCACGGTATTGGGCACCATCTTGCCCCGGAGCAGCTTGCCGAAGGGGACGCACATGCTCTCCCCCAGCACCCTGGGCTGGGTGGGGACCTCGGGAACATGGTTCAGGGAGGTGATTTTTTTCAGCAGCTTGTGGTGAATGGTGTCGGCGGACAGGGTGAGCACCAGGGAGCCGGGATACAGCCCGGTGAGGGCGGTCTGGAGCCGCTCATGTCCCCGGCGGATGGCGGCCAGCACCCGGCGGTTGCGGCTCAGGGGGTCCTGAATGGCGGTCTCCAGGTTTTGAATGAGGACCGTGGGGGCGTGCATGTCCACCTCCCAGAACATGCTCACGCCGGGATGGGGGGTAAAGCCCTGCCGGGCGAGCAGGTCCTCCAGCTCCCGGCTCATGGTGCGGCTGTGGGGGCGGAAGAGGCCATAGACACACTCCTGCTCCAGGGCGTAGGCCAGCAGCTCGCTGATGAGCAGCTGGAAGTAGTACCCGTGCATCTCGGTCTCCTCGGCAAAGAGGGAGGTAATCAGCAGGACGTTGCCCCCCGAGCTGAGCCGGACATGGTTGGCCAGCTCCTGGTCGGGGATGGAGGCGAAGAGCTGAGAGGTGGACAGCATCCGATAGCTGACATGGCCCAGCCGGCGGCCGGTAGCCGTCTCCACCAGGACAATCACCCGGTCCTTCTCCTCTACAATGCTGTTTCGGACCAGCTCGCTGTTTTTGTTGTGGATCTCCAGCTCGGCCAGCAGCTCGGGGGTGGGGGTGTCCATCCACTGGAAGTCCAGCTCGCCGGCGTCCAGCATGGGCTTCTCCTGGCCGTCACGGAGGTAGAGGCCGTTCTGATAGATAAAGTCCTGGATTACCGGGTCGATGAAGTTGGAGATATCCCGGTTCAGGTCCACGTTCTCCCGGATGCGGGTGGAGCTGATGTCCTCCAGGTGGGGGGGCAGCTGGAGCTGAATCACCTGACCGTTGATGGGCAGCGGGGCGGGCAGCTCCGCCTCCCCCGCCCGGCGGAAGATGACGTGGTTCATCTGGTGGACGGACCAGGGCTGGGGCTCGGCCCGGTAGGAGGAGGCGTTGGCCACCACGTCGCTCCCCGCCACCAGATAGACCTTTTGGCCGGGGAAGAGCTCTACCAGCCGCCTCAGGTCGGCGGGGTTGGCGATGTTCACCGGGATGTCGTCGGGGAAGAGGTGGACGTGGAAGTCCCCCGCCACCGACAGGTTGACGATCTGCCGGCGGATCAGGTGGGGCTGGGCCTTCTTGGACCAGGAGAACTCGTCCACCGCCAGATAGACCTCGAAGCCCATGTCCCGGATGGCGTGGACAATGCCCTTGTGGGACAGGGTGAAGGGGTCGAAGGTGCCGGGGAAGAAGGCGATCTTCCGGGGCTTTTCAAAGGTAAAGGGCCCGTGGTCCAGCCGGCGCAGGGCGATGAAGCGGTTGATGTGGGCCAGGGCGGAGGCCCGGTAAAACAGGGTCAGTCCGTCCTGCCGGGGGGACTCCTGGATCAGGAAGAGCAGCTTGCGGTAGCACAGGGCAAACAGCCGGGCCTTCTCCTCCATATCCAGGCCGGAGCTCTCAAAGAGGAGCTTGCCGGTGACCAGCAAGGCCTCCTGCCGCACCGTCTCCCGGTAGTGGGCCAACCCCTGGAGGAGCAGGCCCAGCAGTTCCTGCCGCCTGGCCTCATAGACCTCGGCCCGCTCCGGAAAGCGGTGCTGATAATCCGGATAGTGCTGGAGCAGCACGGCGATGGTGTTCAGCGCCCCGGCCACGGCGGAGTCGTTGGGGGAGCCCAGCAGCCCCTTGAGCCAGAGCACCTGCTCGTCCAGCTCGCTGGGGTGGAGATACAGGGCGGCCTCCCCCAGGTATTGGGGGATGTATTTGGAGATCTCATACTGGCCCATCTCCAGGCCCTTGCCCAGCTCCACCACCACCTCGTTGCGCTGGTCCCGGCGCAGCAGGGACAGGGTGCGTACCAGGGCGGCGCCGGCGGTGTGCCGCACGCCCACCCGTTCAGACACCTTGACCAGGTTGGAGAAGTGGGTGGCGATGTGGAGTATGTGGGTCTTCACCCCGTGCTCCACCTGGTCCCGAAGCAGCTCCACGCCGGCCACCTTGACAATCCAGGGGGTGGCAATCTTCAGGTTGTCCAGAAAGACCTCGCTGGTGATATCGGTGTCATACAGGGTGTGCTCCAGGGCGGACACATCCCGGCCCGCCCGGCGCAGGATGCGGCACTTTAAAAACACCGTGGTCAGCTGGCGGGAGGGGGTGTCCTCCACAATCTGGGCGATGCGGGCCATCTGGGGGTGGTCCCGGGGGATATTCCGCACCGTCTCCCGGAGGAACTGGAGGGCCGCGGTGACCAGGCGGGGGTCGTCCAGGGTGGTGAAGTGGGCGGCGAAGTTGACCAGCATCTCCCGGGTCTCCTCGTCATAGTGCTTGGGGGGCAGATACCGGGCGGCGTCCAGCAGGGTGAAAGCGGTGTCCGCGCTGGTGTGCTCCGGGTCGGCGTAGTAGCGCAGCAGCATCTCCAAAAACCGGGGGATATCCCCGGGCCGGGCGTGGTTCAGCATGGACTCGATCATCAGCTTCAGACAGTAGGCGATGTGGGCCCGCTGCTGGGGGGTGGTCTTGTGGTCGGGGAAGATAATCATGTCCAGATACTGGCCCCACAGGGTGAAGGGGACCTCCTCCGCCGGGTCGTTCTGGGCGTCGGCGGGGACCTCCTTGCGGTAGACCAGGTGGAAACGGGCGATGATCTGACCAATGAGGGCGCCGGCCTGACGGCGGATGTCACCCTCACGGTGCATCAGAAGCTCATAGAGGAAGCTCAGGGCCTGGGTCTTCTGCCGCACCGACAGATAGGTAAAGTACTCCTCGAACACGTTGAGGTAGGCCCGCAGCTGCTGCCAGCTCTTGGTGGACCGGGCCCCCTCGATGATGTTGCCGAACTTCTGCTCGTTGGACAGCATGTGCATCAGCTTCAGGTTGTGCTCCACCGACAGCAGGATCAGTCCGTTCAGGGTCTCCTCCTGGCCCATGAGGGCCGGGTCCTTGTGGGGGGCGGGCTCCGTCTGGCCGCCGGTGAGGTCCACATCCACCCCCAGGGCGCGCATGTAGTCCTCAAAATCGTGGAGCTTGCCGTAGACGAACTCATAACGGCGGCGCTTTTTCCGGTCCACATTGTCCAGCTTGGACAAAATCACCTGGAAGGACTCGTCCAGGGGATAGAGGATGACCACCTCGCTGCCGTCCCTGTCCCGCTCCGATTTGGAGCGGAAGTCGGCGTAGATGAGCAGCAGGGACTCGGCCGACAGGGACTCCAGCTCCAGGTCCCAGGTGGAGTGGTTGGAGGCGATGTGGCTGATGTCCCCCATCTTCCGCTCCAGCAGCCACTGGTCGGTGTAGTAGTAGTGGAGATAGGGCACCCGCTCCCCGGGGCGGCAGCCGAATTTGCCCAGGTCGTGGGCGGCGGCGGCCCCGGAGATCAGGGCCAGATCCACCTCCACCCCCGCCTTGGCCAGCCCTCTGGCGGCGGTCATGGCGATGTAGTGGACGCCGGCGATGTGGCTCAGGGTCTTGAAGGGGGTGAACTCCATCCCCAGGCGCATCAGCTCATAGAGGAACTCCTCCCGCCAGGCGGTCATCAGGCGGCGGTACTCCCGGGCCTTGTCACAGCCCTCATACTCCTCCTCAGATAAGAACTCAAAGTCCAGCATGGGGTCGAAGGGCAGGGCCTCCCGCTCCCAGTCCAGCAGAATCTGGAGGACGGTGAGGTAAAATACCGCCCCTCCGGCACAGCGGGGGGCCTCGGGGGCAAAGCCGCTGTTGGGGAACATGACGCGGCAGATGTACTGATAGCAGAATGGGCCCCAGCCCTTCTCCGGCGGCTCGGGGCAGATCATGTCCAGAACAGGGGCGCACAGCTCCAGAATGTGGGCGCAGCTCAGCCGCTCCCGGATGGGAAACAGCGCGGACAGCCCCTCCTCCCAGGCGGGAGCCTTCAGCAGCTCGTGCAGAGCCCGGCGGCCGGGGAACTTGTCCGGCTTTCTGGCTGCCAGGGATTCAATAATTTCGTGGTTCAGCTGGCGGATCAGTTTGTTCATAGTGCCACCTCATCCCGCCGCCCATCCCTCCGGGGCGGCAAAATTTTTTCATGGTAATTGTAGCACAGTTCAGCCCGTTTGGAAAGAGGAAACCCGGCCCGAAACCCGGGCCGCGCCGCCGAAAATTTCCTTGTGTCCTCTGTCGAATTATGCTATAGTTAAAATATATGCTGCTGAAATAATCCCCAAAGACAACATGAGAGGAAGGAAATCTATGAAAAAGAAAGCCCTGTCCCTCGCGCTGGCTCTGGCAATGTGCCTTGGCCTGACCGTCCCAGCGTTTGCCGAGGAAAACAAGACTGCAATTACAGACGACGACGGATACAGTTATACTCTGTCCCAGGCAACCGTAGGCAGCTATATTATGGAACGTGGCTTGCACAGCGATAAGGAGACGGGCACTACCGCAGAAAATGTAACCGTCTACCAAATCCAGGAAGGCACTATAATCACGCCGGTATGCTCCGAAGGCACTTTGAATCGAGAGCATACTTTGGGCAGTGGTTATGAACTGACAAAGGAGGAGGGCTTAAAACAGGCTGGCGCAGTGATCGGCGAAGACCGTGCGGAACGCGCCATACAGTTTGTTGTTGTCTACCAGGAAGTAGAGGCTGAGGACAGCGGATATATGCGCGCCCTCAAGAATTTAGTGTATGAATATGATGATACTTATAACGAAGTAGTAACGCAGCCGCTGTCTGAAGGACTACATCTAATTCGCCGTGAGATCAGATGGATCTATGCTGGAGACAGCAGTAACCCGTCGGCTGTTATTCCCCCTTCTCAGGGCGAGGGATGTGCCAGCTATCTCTATGTTGAGGTCGTGTCGAAGAACCAGCCCACCGATCCCCAGCCCACCACCCCTCCCGCCGAAACCATCCCTGCCAGCGGCACAGCCAAGGCCAGCACTCAGGCGGTTGAGGTGGACGGCAAGGCGGTGGAGTTCCAGATGTACGCCCTGCTGGACGCCAACGGCAACAGCACCAACTATGTGAAGCTGCGCGACCTGGCCCATGTGCTCAACGGCACAGCCGCCCAGTTCTCTGTGGGCTATGACGGAACCATATCTCTGACCACCGGCCAGCCCTATGAGGACACCGGCTCCGAGATGACCACCCCCTTCTCCGGCGACCGGGCCTACACCGGCGGCGGACAGTCCGTCAAGATCAACGGACAGGCCGTGGAGCTCACCGCCATCAACCTCCTGGACGACAACGGCGGCGGGTACAACTACTTCAAGCTGCGCGACCTGGGCGCCGCCCTGGGCTTCAACGTGAGCTGGTCCGCTGAAAGGGGCATCTTCGTGGAGACCGACAAGCCCTACGCGGGATAACATCAAAAACCCGCCTCGAAATCGAGGCGGGTTTTTCATCTCTTCATTCTGTCCTCCACCACCCGGCCCACCACCGCCCCCAGCAGCAGAATATTGCCGCACAGGTAGAGCCACACCAGCAGGATAATCAGGGAGGCAAGGGAGCCGTATACCAAGGCATAGCGGGACGACATACCGATGAACCAGGAGAACACCACCGACGCGCCGGCGATGGCGGCGGCGGCCAGCAGAGAGGACAGCAGCAGCACCCGGTTCCTCATGACCCGCCGAGGGGTTCCCGTCCGATAGACCATCAGCACCAGCAGCAGCACAAAGCAGAACAGCAGCAGATAGCGCATCCACCGCCACAGTCCGGACAGGGGCGGAATGCGCTCCGCCAAGCCCTGGGGCAGGCTTGCCTCCAGCAGCCAGAAAAACCACTCGCCCGTGAAGATGACCACCACCGACAGATAGACGGTGAGCAGAAACAGGGCCGACAGCAGCACGCTCACCGCCACCCGGCGCACCGGGCGGACGTTCTCCGTGCCGTGGAGGTGGTCCAGGGTAGCCAGCAGCGTGCGCAGTCCCGCCGAGGCGGAGACGAGGATGGTCGCCAGGCTGGCCAGCACCAGGGCCCGGGACTGACTGTCTGCCACATAGCCCAGATAGTCCTCCATCACCGCCAGCGCCTCGGGGGGGATAATCTGGTCCAGCGACCGGAGCAGATTCTCCAGGTCCAGATGGAACAGGCCGATAAAGTAGTTGACGCACACCAGCAGGGGGAACAGGGTCAGGATGAGAAAGTAGGACAGGGCCGCCGCCGACCGGGGCGCCCCCACCCGCAGAAAGGTGTCCGCCGCCTCCAGCGCGAAGGAGACCGGGGGAAATGACAGGATTTTTTTCATCAACGGGCCTCCTTTCATCAGGAAAAGGCGGTGGCGTGTGTGCAGGGACGGACATTGTCCGCCCGCGGGCGCGCACTGCGCGCCCCTGCATGATCCTTTCGCCGCGGGGGCGGATATCCTCCGCCCGTGACGACATCTCCCTATAGAAGGCGGGCGCATACTATGCGCCCCTGCACAATTCTATCACAGCCTGCCGTCGAAATACATACGAAAAAAGCCGTCTGTACCTCAGACGGCTTTCTACGCGGCTTCAGGAGCTCAGGCCAGCTTGCTCAGCTTGACGGTCATCTTGCTCTTCTTGTTGGCGGCATTGTTGCGGTGCAGCAGACCCTTGGCAGCGGCCTTGTCCACCGCCTTGACAGCCACCTTGTAAGCGGCATCGGCCTCGCTGCGGTTGCCTTCCGCCACCGCGGCCTCAAACTTTTTGATGTCGGTCTTCAGCGCGGATCTCGCGGCCTTGTTCTGCGCGGCCTTGGTCTGGGCGACCAGCACACGCTTCTTGGCAGACTTAATATTCGGCAAACCAAACACCTCCTCCGATTTTATAATTTTGACTTTGGGCGTCAATCCACCCACGCAGATTTGTATTGTACCACCCCTTTCCGAAAAAATCAACTGTTTTTCGGGTTTTTTTTATAATCGCCGGATAGTTTTTCAAAAGCCGCAAAAGCTAGGGCGGAAAAGGAAAATATTCCACAACATCTTGCATAACAGGAGGCGCGTCTGATGCGGATAAGGCGGACGGACCTGGCCCTGGAGGCCAGGGAGCTATGGCAGGAGCAGGCGGGACGGCTCACCGCCCTGCCCGGGGTGGAGGCCCACGACGGCCTCCGCGAGGGCATTCCGGTGGACACGGTCAGGATTCTGAACCAGGAGGGGGAGCAGGCCCTGGGCAAGCCCAGCGGGACCTACATCACCCTCACCCTGGAGGGGCTGGCCAACCGGGAGGAGGATATCTTCCGGCGGGCGGTCCAGGCGGTGGCGGCGGAGCTGTCCGGCCTGCTCCGGCCCGTCCCGGCGGACGGCCTGGTGCTGGTGGCCGGCCTGGGCAACCGGGCCATCACCCCCGACGCCATCGGTCCGAGGGTCCACGAAAATGTGTTGGTTACCCGCCATTTGGTTCAGAAAATGCCGGAGCATTTCGGCCATCTGCGGCCGGTGGCCTCGGTGACGGCGGAGGTTATGGGCAGCACCGGGGTGGAGAGCGGCGAGCTGGTGCGGGCGGTGTGTGAGAAGATCAGGCCCGCCTGCGTGGTGGCGGTGGACGCCCTGGCCTCCCGGTCGCTGAAGCGGCTGTGCCGGACGGTCCAGCTGGCCGATACGGGCATCACCCCCGGCTCCGGGGTGGGCAACCACCGCATGGGCCTCACCCGGGACACACTGGGTGTACCCGTTGTGGCCGTGGGCGTTCCCACTGTGGTGGACGGGGCCACCCTGGCTGCCGATCTGCTGGGCTCCGACGGCTTGCCCGACCTGGGGGAGGGCCGGGACCTGCTGGTCACCCCCAAGGACATCGACAGCCAGGTGAGCGACCTGTCTAAGGTCATCGGCTACGGGCTGAGCATGGCCCTCCAGCCCGGCATCGCCCTGGAGGAGCTGGAGCTGCTGCTGTCATAGGGGGCGGTCTCCGCGCCGCCCCCGCTCCGCTGTCCCTTAAAAATCGGGCCGGCACAGAGGCCGGCCCTGCAAAAAATTTATGGAATACCCTTGCCTAATTCAGGCAAGACTAGAGGAAAAGGCTGGCAAAGGATGTGACAGATATGGTGAAGGGCATCACCCGCCAGGTGATCCTGGTAAAATCCCCCGACCCCCGCCTCTTTGAGGAGGCCATCTTCATTGTCAAGGAGGAGGCACTGGCCCGGGAGGGGGTCAGCGCCGACAAGGTACTCCGGGAGGCCCGGCAGGCCGCCGACGGCTATATCAGGCAGGGCAAGGTCTGGAACCGGCGGCTGGAGCGGCTGCCCGCCCCTGTCTGGGGGGCCGTGGGGGCCGTCCTGGCCTCGGCGGGCTGGGTCCTCTGGCTGTTTCTGCTGTAACCCGCCGCCCCGGCCGGCATAGAATGAACTGAGAGGGCCGGCGGCCCTCTCCCCTCCCGTACCACAGAGGTACTTTCACCAAGGACAGCGGTTTTCTTCTTTCCTCCTTACTATAATCTGGCGGCCCGACGGAACAGTATTCCGGCGGGCCGTTTTGTCGTGCCGTCAGGCGCCCGGTCTCCCGCTCCAAAATAAGCTGAAAAATCGCTTGCATATCGGCAAAATTTGCGCTACAATGGGGACAAGGCAAACATAAGGCAGGACGTGGGGCGCTTCCAACACCCCACGCCCCTATGCGGGAGAAATGCCCTCCCACACAACAGCATTTGCTGCACCAGCCCTTATTATACCGAAATTGCCGCCGCTTTACAAGTGGCGGTTTAAGGGTTTGTGTCTTCTTTTGCGGTGTGGGATTTTATCCTGCGCCGCTTTTTGTTTGCCTTGGCGGAACTGCCGGGGGAAAGCTCCGGTCCCCCGGCGCGGTCCGCTGAGGAAAACAGAAAAGGAGAGAAAGACATGAAGAAAATATTGGCGGGTCTGCTCGCCCTCTGCCTGCTGTCTGGCCTTTGCGCCTGCGGCGGGGGCAGGGATTCAGCACCCCTTCCGCCAGCCACAGAGAACAGCCCATCCATCGACAATATGACCGGGGAGGACCGCATTTCGGAGGTGGTGGAGCAATTTTACAATGGTGCGTATACCATCGAGGATATTCAGAATATGTATCGAAGCGGTGAACTCCCTGCAAATGTCCTTTGGGATTCGCTGGGTGTTGATCCGCCCCCCGATCTAGAGGATCAGTTCAAGGCCGAATACTGGGAGCATCAGATGATCTATATGGGGGTCACTGAGGAAAATATTCTGGATTTGTATCAACACGGTGAGGTCTCTGAAGCCGTTCTGAGCAGACTGGGGATTGAGGTGCCGGAAAAAGCCGGAGGACCCATAGATATTACCGCAGGGCCGATTCTGATGGAGGGTTCTCTCCAGCAGGGATTTACAGCGGCGCAAATGGATTTGTCCACCGGAGAATTGAAAACGGTTTTTACATTCTATAACGATAAGCAGTATCAATTCCCATTTGGAACCGACGGCTATCTGGGGTGCTATTTTGCCCAACAGTTGTTTGATGAGAAGATGACAAAATTAGCTGTGTCATGGTACAACCAGACAGATTCTTCTCAGCATGTCGGCTGGGTTGATGGGGACGGAAATTTGACCGATGTCACAGAAATACTTCATCCGCATACAACGGATTTTTCCAGTAAAATTCCTCATGATAACTACGCTCTGTTTTCACCTGATGGATATTTTGTGTTCACGGACCTGGATAAGGAATGCTATTGCTTTGTGGATATTGACACAATGTCCGTTGTGGATGAAGTTCCATATATGATTGACGACAGTTCATATTACAGCGAAAAATTTGGCAACACTGCTTATCGGGTTGTTTTCATGCCAAACGGATCACTCAAAGCACTGTGGCATACAGAAGACCTTAACTATGCGGGCGCTAATATTATAGATTTTGGCGACTGCTGTATTGAATTGCCAGACGGAGGCAGTAGTTCTCATTTGACCACATGGGATTGCTTTGGCGATGAGATCATTTTATGCACGGGGCACGATTCGGAAGGACATTTTATTGCGGAGATAGGCAAGGGAATTGGTGAGCAGAAGCTTGAAAAGTACGGAAAAATGAAGGGGAACTATGTTTGGAACCTGCATGAATCAAATGGTGATGTAGTAACGATAAAGATTACCCCTCATTCAGATTACAGACTTGAACGCTGCGCCTACTCTAACGGGCAAATTGCTTTTATAGGGAGTCGGGGCAGTGAGCGGTTTCTGTTCACGGTAGAGGAAGCCGAAAACTCAAATCCGACACAAATCGCACCCCTTGAATCCTCTTGGCAGCTATTGTTTTGGAAATAACAGACGGCCCGGTGAGATGTTCACCGGGCCGCTCTCTTGTCGTCGCAGGACATTATTCCTCATCCAGCTTCAAAACCGCCATGAAGGCCTCAGTGGGCAGCTGGACAGTGCCCAGGGTGCGCATTTTCTTTTTGCCCTCCTTCTGCTTCTCGAGGAGCTTCTTCTTCCGGGTAATGTCGCCGCCGTAGCACTTGGCCAGCACGTCCTTGCGCATGGCCTTCACCGTCTCCCGGGCGATGATCTTGCCCCCGATGGCCGCCTGGACGGGGACCTCGAAGAGCTGGCGGGGGATGTTCTCCTTCAGCTTCTCGCAGATGCGCCTGGCCCTGCCGTAGGCCTTCTCCCGGTGGACGATGAAGCTCAGGGCGTCCACCTGGTCGCCGTTGAGAAGCAGGTCCACCTTCACCAGGTCGCTGGGCTCATAGCCCTCCAGTTCGTAGTCCAGGGAGGCGTACCCCTTGGTGCGGGCTTTCAGGGCGTCGAAAAAGTCGTAGATGATCTCGCCGATTGGCATGGAGTAGTGCAGCTCCACCAGGTTGGTGTCCAGATACTGCATATCCTTAAACACCCCCCGCCGCTCCTGACACATGGGCATGATGTTGCCCACATAGTCCGGGGGCGAGATGATGGACACCTTGGCGTAGGGCTCCCGGGCCTGGGAGATGGCTCCGGGGTCGGGGTAGTTGTGGGGATTGTCCACCCGGACCACAGTCCCGTCCGTTTTGGTGACCTCATAAATTACCGAGGGTAATGTGGTCACCAGGTCCAGGTCGAACTCCCGCTCCAGCCGCTCCTGGATGATCTCCATGTGGAGCATCCCCAGAAAGCCGCACCGGAAGCCGAAGCCCAGGGCCACCGAGGACTCGGGCTCGAAGGACAGGGAGGCGTCGTTGAGCTGGAGCTTCTCCAGGGCGTCCCGCAGGTCGGGGTATTTGGACCCGTCCTCTGTGTAGATACCGCAGTAGACCATGGCCTGGGCGGGGCGGTAGCCGGGCAGGGGGGCGCCGGCGGGGCTGTCCGCGCCAGTGATGGTGTCCCCCACGCTGGTGTCCTTCACGTTCTTGATGGACGCGGTGAACCAGCCCACCTCCCCGGCGGACAGCTCCGGAGCGGACTCCATCCCCAGGGGCTTCAAATAGCCGCAGTCCAAAACCTGGTATGCGGCCCCCGAGGCCATCATTTTCACGTTCATCCCCTTTTTCAGGGTGCCCTCCATGATCCGGAAGTAGACGATCACCCCCACATAGGGGTCATACTGGCTATCGAAGATCAGGGCCTTCAGGGGGGCGGCGGGGTCCCCCTCCGGGGCGGGTATGTTGCGCACAATGTCCTCCAGCACGGCTGGGATGTTGACCCCCTGCTTGGCGGAAATCTCCGGGGCGTCCAGGGCGGGGAGGGCCAGAATGTTCTCGATCTCCTCTTTCACACGCTGCGGGTCGGCGGCGGGCAGATCGATCTTGTTCACCACCGGGAGGATCTCCAGGTCGTGCTCCATAGCCAGGTAGGTGTTGGCCAGGGTCTGGGCCTCGATGCCCTGGGAGGCGTCCACAATGAGCACCGCCCCCTCGCAGGCCGCCAGGGAACGGCTGACCTCATAGTTGAAGTCCACATGCCCCGGGGTGTCGATGAGGTTCAGGTGGTAGACCTCCCCATCCTCCGCCTGGTAGTCCAGACGGACCGCCCGGGCCTTGATGGTGATGCCCCGCTCCTTCTCCAGGTCCATGTTGTCCAGCAGCTGGGACTCCATCTGCCGCTGCTCCACCGCCCCGCACAGCTCAATTAAACGGTCTGACAGGGTGGACTTGCCGTGGTCGATGTGGGCGATGATAGAAAAGTTTCTGATTTTACTTTGGTCGGTCATTATGTGTGCCTCCTTGAGGTGTGGAAATCAGGCCCCCTTCCCAAGGGGGCTCCCGGCGAAGCCGGGTGGGGGTTTCTCCTGTGGAAACGGATGCGTTTCGTCAGGGGAAAACCCTCCGTCATTTGCTTCGCAAATGCCACCTCCCTTTTTGAAGGGAGGCCTTCGGGCGGCCGCAGGCCGCCCCTGGAGGATTACCGGCAGCGGCTGATTTTTGCGCTCTCCTCCGGGGAGAACAGGTACTCGTTCCGATACCGCTCCCGCAGCTCCGCCAGGGGCGTGCCCGACAGGGCGGTACGCAAGTCCTGCTGGAGCAGAGCGATGACTTGGGCGAAGGTTGAGGTTCTATAGATCCCGCGTTCCCGGCGTTTCAGCTTAGCCAGAGGGTGGCCGTCGAAATTGTCCAGATCGTCCAGGCAGACTGTATCCAAAAAGTCGATCATATTCATGGCGATATCCTCGTAGAGCACGCACCCCACATCCTCCCAGCCCAGGGGATATCCGTCACTTCTGTCAATATCCTGCATCATGGTGGCCAACCAGATACAAAAGTTGTTGTAGGATTCGGACTCCCATTGGCTGAAGTGCGCCTGATAGAAGGCCTCGCTCTCCGGGTCCTTCTTCAGGCTGTCCTCATCCATGAAGCTGAACACGGCCACCCGGGCGGCCTCGTAAAAGCTCTTCTTGAACCGGCCAAATTCCCTGTCTCCGCATTTCCCCTCCAGAAAGTCCCACAGCAGCTCAATGGCGGTCCCAAGGATCTCCGGGGTGGGCTCCTCCGGGGCTATATGCTTGTAGGAGTTCCACCAGCGGGTGAAGATCAGGGTGTCGGCCAGGCGCTGGACCTCAATAGGCTTATCTGCAAGGCACGCCTCAATGTTCTCCTGCAGGTCGGTTATAAAGTCTACCTTCTCCTTCAGGCTCAGGGCAGGGAAATCAATTTCATAGATCGGTTTCACGGTGTCCTCCTTATTTCTCATCCCGGGCCGCCCTACAGGTCTCGGCAATGGCTGATCTTCGCGCTGTCCTCCGGGGAGAACAGGTACTCGTTCCGATACCGCTCCCGCAGCTCCGCCAGGGGCGTGCCCGACAGGGCGGTACGCATGTCCTGCTGGAGCAGAGCGATGACTTGGACAAAGGTTGGGGTGCTGTAGATTGCACGTTCCCGGCGCTCCAGCCCATCTAAAGGGTGGCCGCCGGAATTGTCCTGATCGTCTTGGCAGACTGTCTCTAAAAAGCCGATCATGGTCAGGGCGATATCGTTATAGAGCACGTAATCCACCGGAATCCAATACAGGGGATATCCCTCACTCCCGGCAATATCTTCCATCACAGCGGCCAGCCAGACACAAAAGTTGTTGTAGGATTCGGACTCCCATTGGCCGAAGTGCGCCTGATAGAAGGCCTCGCTCTCCGGGTCCTCCTTCAGCCTGTCCTCACCCATGAAGCTGAACACGGCCACCCGGGCGGCCTCGTGAAAGCTCTTCTAGAACCGGTCAAATTCCCTGTCCCCGCATTTCCCCTCCAGAAAATCCCAAAGCAGCTCAATGGCGGTCCCAAGAATCTCCGGGGTGGGCTCCTCCGGGGCTATATGCTTGTAGGAGTTCCACCAGCGGGTGAAGATCAGGGTCATGGCCAGGCGCTGGACCTCAAGGGGTTCATCTTCAAAGCACGCCTCCATATCATCCTGCAGGTAGTTCATAAATCTTTGCTTCCCCTCCGGACTCAGCGCGGAGAAATCAATTTCATAGATCAGTTTCATGGCGTCCCCTCATTTCTTATCCTGGCTCGCCTTCCGTCCCCCGCAGGGCAAGGCCCCCCCCTTGTGGGGGAGCTGTCACGCGAAGCGTGACTGAGGGGGCCCACCTCCCAATACCCCCTCCGTCTGGCCTACGGCCAGCCCCCTCCCCCATATAGGGGGAGGCTTTTTTGCGCTCCACTACAGTCTATTTCTTCTCCTGCTTCTTCCTGCCTCCACTGATGGCGTTGACCCGCGCGCCGGTGTTGTGGACCACCTGGAGGATGGACTGGTACAGCACGGGGTAGTCCCGGGCCAGGGCGTCGTGGGTCATCTCGGGCCATGGGCCCTTGGCCTTGGCGTGGGCGGCCAGGGCGTCGGCCAGCTCGGCCTCGCAGCACTTCATGTCCGCCTCATGGAGGCCGGCCTGAAAGTGCCGGGGGGGGACGGAGAAGAAGTCGGGGTTGTTGTCCGGGTTAGCGTCGTAGAGCCGGCGGTAGACGGTGTACACGGCGGTGGACAGGTAGCCGGCGGCGGCCTGGATGGCCTCCCGGCTGCCCGTCCTGCCCAGCAGGCCGAAGAGGACGCCGATGGAGTTGACCAGCAGCTTCTTGCTCAGCAGGGCAAGCACCCCCCCCTTGATGGAGTTGTTCTTCTCGTCGCTGATGTCGTAGAGCTCCTCGGCGGAGATGGTGGCGCCGTCCCGGGTCAGGGTCCGGCCCAGAAGGAAGTCGGCGGACACGCCGTAGTAGTCGCAGGCCTTCACCACAAAGGGCAGGCCGGGCTCCCGGATACCGTTCTCATAGTGGCTGAGCAGGGCCTGGGAGATGCCCAGGGCGGAGGCCGCGGTGCGCTGGCTGACCTTCTTCTCCTGCCGCAGCAGAGACAGGGTGCGGGCAAATTCTTCGTTCATATCTCTCTCTCCTCATAATCAACGGCCGGGGGCCCGGCCCTTCAATACGCTTGGTATAGTATACCTGAAATCACTCCCCGGCGTAAAGAGGGAATCCAAAAATTTTCCCGGGATTTTTTGCTCCCTTTCCGGAAAAACTATGCCTGCGGCTCTTGCTTTTTGCCCGGGAAAATGTTACCATCTTATCATGGAAGCAGATGTGCTGTCACATCTATCTTTGATTTGGAAGGAAGTTGTCACATGTTTAAAAAACTCATTGAGATCCTGAAAGCCCACCCTCGCAAGATTGTATTCACCGAGGGCACCGACCCCCGTATTCTGGAGGCCTCCGCCCGCCTTCTGTCCGGTACCTTCCTGACCCCCATCCTCATCGGCAACGCCGCCGAGATTCAGGAGGCCGCCGAGGACGCCGGCTTCAACATCCGGGGCGCCATCATCTACGACCCCGAGACCTATGAGAATATGGACGCCATGGTGGAGCGGATGGTGGAGCTGCGCAAGGGCAAGATGACCCCCGACGAGTGCCGGGTCATGCTGAAAAAGGGCAACTACTTCGGCACCATGCTGGTGGCTATGGGCGTGGCCGACGCCCTGCTTGGCGGCGCTACCTACTCCACCGCTGACACCGTCCGTCCCGCCCTCCAGCTGGTTAAGACCAAGCCGGGCAACACCATCGTGTCCTCCTGCTTCATCCTGGTGCGCCCCTCTGCCACCGGCGGCAACATGGTGCTGGCTATGGCCGACTGCGCCATCAACATCGACCCCAGCGAGGACGAGCTGGTGGAGATCGCCTCCGAGACCGTCTCCTGCGCCAAGATCTTCGGCGTGGACCCCAAGGTGGCCTTCCTCAGCTACTCCACCCTCGGCTCCGGCAAGGGCGCCGCCGTGGACAAGATGCGCAGCGCCGCCGAGAAGGCCAAGCTGGCTATGCCCAATGTGCCCATCGAGGGCGAGCTGCAGTTTGACGCCGCCGTCTCCCCCCGGGTGGCCGAGACCAAGTGCCCCGACTCCAAGGTGGCCGGCTACGCCAACACCTTCATCTTCCCCGACATCAGCGCGGGCAACATCGGCTATAAGATCGCCCAGCGCCTGGGCTCCTTCGAGGCCTACGGCCCCATCCTGCTTGGCCTGAACGCCCCCATTAACGACCTGAGCCGGGGCTGCAACGCCCAGGAGGTCTACTCCATGGCTATCATCACCGCCGCTCTGGCCTGATTTAGAGCGCCCTATGGGGCGCTCTTTTTTGCGGGCAGGGAAATCAGCAAACAGGAGCGCTCCTCAGAGCGCTCCTGTTTTTTTACGCCTTATGCTTTTCAAGAAGGGCGTCAATCTTCGCCTTAATCTCTCCGGGCTTCAGGTATTTCAGCAGGTAGCCCGCCGGCTTCAGAGACAGCAGCGCCCGCACCACCTCCGGGTCGTCCCGGCCGGTGAGGAAGATCACCGGGATACTGGCGAAGCTCTTCTCCGAGCGGAGCATCTCCAGGGTCTGCTTGCCGTCTACCACCGGCATCTCATAGTCCAGCAGCACCAGATCGGGCTTGTTCAGGGTGATGGTCCGGATGGCGGCCACCCCCGACTCCGCCAAAGCCACCTCATAGTCCTTCTCCAGCAGCTGCTTCATTCCCTGGCGGATGGTCATGGAGTCGTCCACCACCAGAATCTTCAGCCGGTGCTCGATCTCCTCCTGCTCCTCCTGCTTCTCCCGCTTCGCCAGATATTCCTCCACCTCAGCCAGAGCGCTGGCGTTCTCGTTCTCGATGGCGGTGCCCACTCCCTCCTCCAGCAGGTGGGGGGCGATGACGCAGTAGGCGAAGTAGCCCGCGCCGCCGGTGTTCAGCAGCAGGCTGACCTGCATGGTCTCCTTCTCAAAGACCTTCTGGAACTGCTCGTAGGACAGCAGGGTCTCCTCCTTCAGTTCGTAATTCTGCATGGAGGGGAACTGCTCCATAATCCGCCCCACGAACTGCCGGGCGGTATACCGGGCGGCGTGGATCAGCATGGTATCCAGCTTGCCGGTCTGAAGGCCCATGACCTTGCCCACGGTGTTGATGAGCAGCTTCTCCTCAAAAACCAGCATAATCTCCTGGCGCTGCTCGCTCTTCTTCGTTTTGTAGGACAGGCGGTAATATACACCCTTTCCGAATTTCTCGCCGCTGTAGGCGTCGCTGATAACCTGGGACTCCAGATGGAACATGTCGAAAACCAGCTGGATGATGACCTTCTTCATCTCCGCAACTTCTTCCCCGGGCAGCAGGGACTTCCAGGAGCTGGTCCGCTTGCCGGCAATGGCCTGGTCCTCTGTCAGCGTATGTCCGATGAGCCAGCCGGCGCACACCCCCAAAAAGTGCTCCACCGCGTCCGGGGCGTAGTCCGTCTGCTCCAGCTCCTGCTCCAGGGCCGGGAGGGTCTGCTCCCGGAAGATCCTGTGGATGCGCTGGTGCTCCTCCAGCCCCTCATAGCCGACGGAGGCCATGTAGGCCTCCTCGTCGGAGAAGTGCTTCATCGCGTGCCCCTTGAAATACTTGATACCCTCCTGGCAGGTCCACTGGCTGTCCTTCTCCTCCTCCCGGAAGCGGAACAGCTTGTTGATAATCTTAAACAGCCGCTGGTGCTCCTTGTCGATAGACTCGACTCCGGTGTTAAACTCCTCACGCCACTCAAATCTGGCGTCCATAAAAACCCCTCCTCACCGCCATGATTTCCGCAGTTTTCTTTTAAGCAAGATACCACAAAAGAGTCCTCATTTCAATAGCAATTTGGAAAATTTCCATAGAAAAACCGGAGCCCGGCCAGCCCTATTTTCCTACGCAGAATTTCGCGAAAATTCGGCCGGTCACATCCTCCCGAACGCTCTGGCCGGTAAGCTCCCCCAGGGCTGTGATCGCCTCCTCCACGTCGGTGAGCAGGGCGTCAGGGGTGACCCCCGCCCCCAGGGCCTCACGGGCCCGGTGGACGCTCTCAAGAGCCCTGCGGGCGGCCTCCTCCTGCCGGGCGTTGGTGAGAAGCTGGCCGTAGGGGACGGACTCCTCTCTGGGGAACAGCTCGGCCACCGCCGCCTCCAGCAAATCCAGCCCCTGCCCGGTCCTGGCGCTGATCCCCACAACAGGTACGCCCTCCGGCAGGTCCAAAAACGGGGTGGATTCATCCGCCTTGGTCAATACGGAAATCACACCGCTCAAGCGGGCAGGGTCCTGAAGGGCAAACAGAACGGGGGCGGCGGGCAGGTCCCCCTTGGTCCACACCAGAATGGTGGGGGCCAGGGATATGGCCTCTTGCAAAAGGAGAAAGTCCTCGTCCTGGGCGGGCCGTGAGGCGTCGATGAGCACCAGAATCAGCCCCGCCTCCTCCATGGCCTTTCGGGAGCGCTCCACCCCCAGCTTCTCCACCGGGTCGTCGGTGTCCCGCAGGCCAGCGGTGTCGATGAGCCGCAGGGGGACGCCCTCCAGCTCGCACCGTTCCTCCACCGTGTCCCGGGTGGTGCCCGGGACGTCGGTGACGATAGCCCGGTCCCAGCCCAGCATGGCGTTGAGCAGGGAGGACTTGCCCGCGTTGGGCCGGCCCACGATGGCGCAGGGCACCCCCTCCCGCAGCCGCCGCCCCCGGCCGCAGGTGGCCAGCAGGGCGGACAGCG
>NZ_QWKG01000138.1 GCF_009911595.1 Colidextribacter sp. OB.20 | reverse complement strand
GAGCAGACTGTTGACGTCATCGAGATCAACTACTACATCGGCCAGGTCTCCAGCGTGAAGGAGGACAAGGGCGGCCGTTACGTCACCGTGAAGGAGCTGTCCAAGGGCTCCGATCTGGACGTGCGTACCTTCTACACCGCCAACTACGCTGAGGAAGACTATGTCATCTACACCATTGACTATATCGAGGACGACGACGACTACATCATCGCTGAGATGTTCGAGCCTGAAATCGTCACCGGCGAGGTCAACCGCGTGGAGAGCGACAAGGACACCGGCGATACCTACCTGCGCTTCGAGCGGGACAGCACCAAGTACCCCTATTCCCGGTTCTCCGTGGACAGCAAGACCGTCCAGCAGCAGCACATGGTCTATGACCTGGACGACCTGAATGTGGTCGATCACCCCGCTCTGAAGACCGACTACGACCTGCTGATGGACCCCAACGGCTACGTTGTGGCCTTCCGTGAGGCCAACCAGAAGCCCAACCAGTACCTGTACGTCAAGGACTCCGACGAGGAGCTGAAGGACTGGGTTGCCAAGGTCCTGCTCACCGATGTGACCTCCCCCAAGGTCGAGGTCAAGGACGAGCTGAGCGATCTGATCTACAATGATACAGACAAGGCCTATAACTGGACCAATCCTAAGACCCTGCATGTGGACGAGGCTCCTGGCAAGAAGATCGACTGGACCGACTACAAGTATGTCGATACTGACATCAAGGGCCAGAAGGACTCCAACATTGACCACATGATCTGGAAGTACACCGTCAGCGACAGCGGCGTGTACACCCTGAAGTTCGTCAATCCTGTGGACGACTGGACTGGCCTGAACGCTGAGATCAGGGACCAGGATACCCAGTGGCGCATGACCGGCGCCTCCATTAAGACCGGCAAGGCCTATGTCACTGGCGACCGCAAGGATGCGAGTGGCACAATTAAGACCAATGAGTTCATCGTGGACGCCAAGACCATCTTCGTGGACGATGTGAACGACAAGGTCTACACCGGCTACAAGGAAGTCCCCAATGTGGAGAACGCCGAGGTCGCCTATGTCCTGAACAAGGGCGTGGCTAAGGTCGTGTTCATCCTGGACGGCGAAATCTATGACGACGGCAACGTCTTCTTCATGCTGAAGGACACCGACCGCGAGACCTTCAAGTATGACGGCGACAACTACTGGGACTTCGAGAACGCCTATGTCAACGGCGAGCACCAGAACCACTGGAATATCCGCTATAACGCTCTGAACAACGGCGACGCTCTGAAGGCTGGCCGGCTGTACGAGGTCAAGAAGACCATCGAGGACGGCGAGTATATCACCGAGATCAGAGAGTGGACCAATTCCGACGGCGTTCTGCCTCAGGCTCTGCTCACCATCAACGCCGTGGGCGACGAGACCTTCTGGCTGCGGCAGTACGATGAGGACAAGGTGTACAAGTACGACACCGAGGGCGGCGACAATCCCACTCAGATCGTCCTGGTGGAGTATGACGCCGACGACAATCTGGACAACATCAC
>NZ_QWKG01000137.1 GCF_009911595.1 Colidextribacter sp. OB.20 | reverse complement strand
GTCCGACCTGCTGGGGGAGGCGGCGGCAGAGCTGAGCCGGGAGCTGACCCCCGACCCGGCGGGGGAGCGCCGCCTGCGCCAGCGGCTGCGGGAGCTCCAGCTGGATGCCCAGGCCAGCGTCTGGCGGGATGGCAGGGGCCTGCTGCGGGTGGAGGCGGAGGGCCTGGGCTGCGCCGCCCTGACCCGGCCCAGCCGGCTGAAGGACCTGTCCCAGGTCCTGGGGGTCCCTCTGCGGGTGGAGCTGGAGGAGGAGGGGGCGGTCTCTCTCATCCAACAGGAGCCCCTGATGGCTTTGGCGGGGGTGGCGGCCCGGCGGAAGTCGGGAGAGACAGTGAGCGGCGACGCGGGCACCTATTTTAAGCGCCCCGACGGCAAGCTCTACCTCCTGTTGTGCGACGGCATGGGCAGCGGGCCCGATGCCAACCGGGAGAGCACCCTGGCGGTCCGGCTGCTGGAGCAGCTGATCCAGGCCGGGGTGGACGCCCGCCGGGCGCTGACCACCCTGTCCTCCGCCCTGGCCCTCCGGGGGGAGGAGACCGGCGGCTTCACCACGGTGGACCTGCTCCAGCTGGACCTGTTCACCGGGGAGGGGGAGCTGTATAAGCTGGGGGCCGCCCCTACCTATATAAAAAAAGGGAAGGATGTTCAGCGGCTCACGGGCAAGTCGCTGCCCGCCGGGCTGGCCGAGGGGGAGACCTCCGCCCTGGACCAGTTCTCCATCCGGCTCAGCCCGGGGGACTGCGTCCTCATGGCCAGCGACGGGGTGGCCGACCGGCTGGAGGACGGGTGGCTGCGGGAGCGCTTCGCCAAATTCGACGGCCAGAGCCCCAAGGACCTGGCCCGGGAGCTGGTCACCCGCGACCTGAAGGGGGCCACCGACGACCGCACCGCCCTGGTGGTCCGGATCGACCGGCGGACATAAAAAATGCCGCCCGGATTGCGCCGGACGGTTGACAGGACCCGAAAAATCGGATACAATATAATTATAAGGAAAGGGGGCTGTCCAAATGCCGTCTGAAAAAGAGCTTATCATGTATCAGAAATCCACCATTTACGATGTCATCAAGCTCATCAAGCGGGAACCGGATAGGACCTATACGGCGGCCGAGCTGGAGGCGCTGCTGAACGCCTATGTGGAGGGCTTGGAACAGAAGTAAATTACGAGCTGGGCCGGGGGACCGGCCCGGTTTTCTTCCTTATTTGACAAAACTCGAACATCCATAGTATAATGCCCTTACCCCGCCGCCAGGCGGGATAAGGGCGCTGTTACATAAAAGGCGGTTGGTCCACCGTTTGAACTCCCAGGCAAAATCCAAAGCGGGAGGAGGTGGCGCGGATGTGGAAAAGACGGATCATCAAAACGATCTGTTTTCTGGCAGGTATAGCAATTCTCATGTACCTGTCGGCCATAAAAGCGTGTTAGCCGCCTGGCCGGAATCCAGACGGCTAACTGTCTCTAGTTAGTCTTGTTCAGGACCAGCCGCTGTAGCGGCGTCCCTTTACGCTCTCAATTATACCACATTCCAGCCAGTTGTCAAGACCGGGCCCCCTCCCCCCGCAATATTACCGTTCCATTACACTTCCCCCAAACCCGTTGACAATGATTTTTTGATTTGCTATGATGCGTTACAGAGGTTAGAGGACGATCTTGCCCCGAACGCGGAGCAGGCATTCCCGAAAGCAGATTTCCGATTGCAAGGGGAATGAATGCAAGGGGAGTGACACCTTCGTAA
>NZ_QWKG01000136.1 GCF_009911595.1 Colidextribacter sp. OB.20 | reverse complement strand
TTGTGTAAATCTTGAAAGGTGGCTGCAATTTCCGGCCACCTTTTCCCCTTGCCTGTACCTTGCTATTTTACGCTTACAGATGCAAATTCCTTGGATTTGGAGTTTTTTGGAAATACCCATGACTCGAACCCCCATCATTCAAAAAAAAGAAATCCGCCGTCCACTGTTTGCCGCTTACTCAGGCAGCTGTGGGCGGTATTTTATTCTCTGGAGTGTTCACATTGGTAGATATACTTCGTTTGTCCCTCATTCTTTGATATTACGGCATTTTCAGCGGGTACTTTTTCTACACATCAGCCCGGTTTTTCTTTGCCCAGGCCCGCTTGCTCCGTCTGGCGCGTTCTGCGGCACAGGTGGAGCAATAGAGCGTGTTGTGCCTGGGTGGGACAAACGGCTTCCCGCACTCCCGGCAGCGCCGCCGTCTGACGGTGGGTGGAGGGGACAGCGCGGCGCACAGGCCAGCGTCCAGGGGAAGGACAGCGGCGCGGAACCATTTGCAGATTAAGGAATAGGTGATGCTCTGCGGGCAGACACATTCCTCGCCATCATCCAGGAGCAGACAGTTCCCGCAATCATAGTTACAGCACTCATGCACCAGCCTCCGGGCCGTTCGGTACTGCTGATAGGTCATGTGAGGGATTTCGGATACTGCCATTTCACACGCTCCCCCGGCAAAATCCTAAAAACGTCAATTTGGCGTTTTTAATGTGAGCGCCAATCTGGCGTTGACGATACCTGACCCGCCGGAAAGGAACAGACGCGAAGCGGGTGTTTCTTTCCGGCGGGTGCGCAAGGGGTTTGGGGAGTGCAGCTCCCCATCGCGCTCGAAGAGCGCAACGCCCCCGGCAGGGCGCACGACACCGGAACGGTGTATAAGTGCGCCGTAAGAAACGGACACACTCTTGCTGAAGCTGATTTATCGCTGACATTTTGACCTCCTTGGCATAGGAGGGGCAAGCCGCCGGAGCAGCTTGTCCCTCCCGGTGATAGGGCGACTGCCCCTCACCTTGTAGCCATCATGCCGGGGTGATCGTTGGGTAGGTCAGCGGAAAAACTTGAAAAACTTTTTCCGAACACCCTCAATGCTGTCATGGACTGCGGCCTTGGAGCAGCCGCACCGCCGCCCAATCTCCGCATAGCTGAAGTCGTACAGCGCATAGAGCAGAAACCGCTCCCGCTGGGCCTTGGTGCAGAGGTCCAGCACCGCCAGAATTTCATCCAGCGTTTCCTGCTGGCAGACCAACTCCTCTGGGGTGGCGCAGTAGGGCAGAACGCCCTGGGCGGCGATTATGTACTCGTCACATTCGCGTCCGTCCCAATGCCGCCGCTGTTCCCGGTCAAGGCTCCGTTCGGTACGCTTGGCCAGCTCCCAAAACTCGTCAAGGGTGGCGGCGTCCTCGTAGGTCATCTTGCGACTATATCTCTTGATGGTAATCTCCATCTTGTCGTCCTCCTGTTCAGATTTGGGGAAATGCGAAATCTGAACAGGAAGGGCGGGGAGCGGCAACGGGGCTGGATAGAGCGGCCCGCCGAAAAAGCAAAAACGCCCGAACAGCACAAGGCTGTTCGGGCGTTGGGGTTGGCGATATGGGCAGACAAAAAACGACTATTTTCGCAAACCTGGGTAGGGGATGCCGCTGCGGAGATCAGGCTTTTTTTGACAAGTACCTATCTATTCGTAATCGCATGGCGGCATCCTCCTGTTGCCGCCAAAACGCAAAAGAGCGGCGGCTTTCGATTTCTGAACCGCCCCCTGTCAAGTAGACAGATGAAAAAAAGAAAATTAGGCCACGAGGGTCT
>NZ_QWKG01000135.1 GCF_009911595.1 Colidextribacter sp. OB.20 | reverse complement strand
TTGACTTTTGTTTGCAGGACTCCTTCTGTAAATTTGTGGCGGCTCCAACCGCAACGATACCAGCTTTTTTCTGTAAAAGCCATTCATGATACCCAACAAATATGAGCTGCCAAAACGAAGCGATACCAACAATTCCAGGCTATGCCGCCTGTGCGGTATCCTCGTCCTCCTGCCGGAACAGGGCGTCAATGTCGGAGAACTTCTGGGTGCGGTTGAATTTCTCCGTTGCCTTTCCTGGGATGGTTTGCAACTCCAGCATCCTGGCCCACAAGTCCGGGTGGTGGTCGTAGAGGTGGCGCAGCTCCGGCATCTTTGCGTTGGGGCAGAACCAGCAGCCGCCCCGGTCGGTAAGGGCGTAGACAGGCGAAAGCAGCCCCGCTTTCTCGCAGAGCTGCCATGCGTCCTGTTCTGTAAAATTGTATTTTGCCAGCAGAGACACCTGCCTGCCGCTCTCCAGCCGCAGCAGCCGTTCCTGCTCGTCCTGGGCGATGCCGATGTATTGGACCGTTCCGGGCGGCAGGTTTTTTTGATACCGCTGGATGGGCCGGATCTTGCAGTCACGCTGGACGGCGCACTTTCCACAGAGAGGGAAGGAGCGCACCATGCCCTTTTTCGGGCCGCGGGTGACCCGCCCGGTGAACAAGTCTACATAGGTCTTGGCAGAACGCAGGACAATGATTTTGACCCCCATCTCCTCCAGCTTTGGGATGGCGGTTTCGTAGATGAAGTCCCGATGCTCTGGTACCTCGCCAGAGATATCCTTGTCGAACATGACTTCGCAGTAGACAGCCTCATCCAGCGGCTCACCATACTCTTTTGCCAGCAAAATGGTGGCCAGAGAGTCCTTCCCAAAACTACAGGAGGCAATGTGCTTGGGCCGGTTCATGGTCAACGCTCCTGTCGGGAGTTCTTCTTTTTGGAAGTTACCGTTTTGCCGCTCTTATCCTCTGCTACCGGAGGCTGCTTTTGCGTACTGTCCCTGGGGCCGAATACCGCATCCTCAAATGCTTCGTACCAGGACATATCCGCCTCCTCGGCCGTGCAGTCGATGGCCCTGACCTTACAGCCAAATCCCTCCAGCTTCTTCTGAACACCCCGCACACAGTAAGCGGAAAAACTCTCTGCCTCCTCCTCATTCTCATCATGGCAGGTGAAGGTGTATTCCAATTTCACTGTGCGGCCATCAAATCGGAAATTCAAATCGCTGGAGATGTAGCCGCTGCCCAGAGTATTATCCTGCTCATAGACTTCTTTGACGTGCTGCACAAACTGCTTTTGCACATCCGGGAGCAACAGCATATTGAATTCGCCGGAACCGTCAAAGTCCAGCCGGAAATTTACTGTGGTCTGAACATCATAATCCATTCCGTCATCCATTGGATCGGTCACCTCCCACAGCGGCCACCAATGCGGCGGCCTGATCCGTCTGTTCCCAGGGGGCGTCCTGGTGGGTGAAGTGCCCGTAGTTGCAGAACCGAGCGAAGATGGGACGGTCCAGCCCCAGGGCGGAGATCATCCCGGCAGGGGTCAGGTCGAACACGGCCCGGACGGCCTGCGCCAGCACAGCTTCCGGGTATTTCCCGGTCTGGTGGGCGTCGATGTCCACAGCTACCGGCTCGGCCCTGCCGATGGCGTAGGCGAGGCTGACGGTGCAGCGTTCCGCCAGCCCAGCGGCCACGATGTTCTTGGCGATGTACCGGGCCATGTAGGCCCCGCTGCGGTCCACCTTGCTCCCGTCCTTGCCGGACAGCGCCCCGCCGCCATGGGGGGCCAGCCCGCCGTAGGTGTCCGCCATCAGCTTCCGGCCCGTCAGGCCGGTGTCCGCCTCAAAGCCGCCCAGCACGAACCGCCCGGAGGGGTTGATAAAAACCTCCGTCTTGTGGTCCGGGTACTGTCAACGCCGATATGAAATTGTAAGAAAACGCCGAAGAAATTTTGTAGTTTTTCGGCGGGGATGGGTAACAAAA
>NZ_QWKG01000134.1 GCF_009911595.1 Colidextribacter sp. OB.20 | reverse complement strand
TACAGCTTCAGCTTTGAGACGACAAAAGACACGGCTGGCTGCCGTGCCTTATACCGTAACTATATTGTAGGAGGTGAAAAATGAGCAGCTTTTTTGAGCAGGAACTGTGGTATTTGTTCGGAGATGGCAAAACCTTTGACAATCCCGCTTGTTCGGGCCAAGCCTGTCTTGGAACGCTGGGAAAGGATCTGCGGGTGCGGGTGCGGTTTATCACCACCGGCTATGCGGATCACTATGATTCCCTGAAGATCACTGTCCTGAACCGCACGGACGGGCCGGTGGACACCCTGGTGCTGAAGCTGAAGGATCTGCTGGGCAAGAAGTCCGTCCCCGGCAATCCCAACTTCCGTGAAGGAGTATCTCCCCACATCTGGGATTGCTATGGAAAGCTGGAGTGGTACGCCTACCGTCCCACCGATGCCGACTATGAGATGATCCGGCAGGCCGCAAGGCAGTACCTGGACATGTTCCGGGACCGGCAGCAGGAGCGGACGCAGGACGGCCCCAAGCTGGTGTATATCTGCGCTCCCCTTCGGGGGAATGTGGAGAAAAATATCGAGTTCGCCCGCCAGAAAGCCCAAGAAGTGTTCCAAGCGGGAGACATTCCTGTCTGTCCCCACCTTATGTTCCCACCCATCGCTGACCCGGAGAATCCCCAGCAAGATCAGGCGGCACGGGACATGGGCCTGCGGCTGGTGGAGTCCTGCCAGGAAGTCCACGTCTATGGTGCAGAGTGGACGGCGGGGATGTGGGCGGAGATCCGCCACGCCATGGATCTGGGCATTGAGGTCAAGACCGACCAGGAGACCATTGGGCGCAACCCGCCCCGCAGGCAGGCTCCCCAGAAAGGCAGGGGTGTGCGATGAGCGGTGAACTGCAGGACACACTGAAAAAACGTCTGGATGAAAACTATGCGGCTTTTATAGACTCTCTCCAAGGGAAAACGGTCTCTGAGCTGATCGCTATGGCCCCGGAGATCACCACAGCCCAGCAGCTCCATGAGGAGCTGCTGGGCGCCTGCGATGAGGAGGACGTGGAATTTCTGCTCCGGTTTGACAATCCGTTGGAGGTTGTGCGCGGCTATTGGGAATCCGAGATCACCGGCTACGACCACAGCGGAGAGATGGGCCATATGCTCTGGCGGATTCGTGAAGATAACCAGGATGAATTTGAGCGGCAGGACGAAAAGTCGTTCGGCATAGACGAGATTACCCTTGACCCGGTTATGGACTTTTCCGGGAAAGAGGTCGTTGCGTACATCGAAATAGGATTTGATGTGGGGAGACGCTTTCAGGTGTACCCCAATTTAGACGATAGCTGTGGTCTGTATGTCAAGTATGATCCTGTTTCCCAGGCTCTTCGGGCCGAGCTGTGCATTGAGGATGGCTATGACGGCGGCAAGCGGTGGGAAACTGTTTCGCTTCTGCCTTCTGCACAGAAAATGATTATTGACCTGATGGAAGAAGCCTGCCAGAAGGATATGGGACGATCCCTGCGGGATACCTGGACAGATCACCACCCGGCGATCAACCGGGAAAACCAGCATCAAAAGAAAAATGGAAGGTGTCAGCATGAGCGATAACACTGTAAAGCAAATCACCACAGATGACTTGCGGCACATGGAGGATAAAGAGGGCCTCATCCTCCAGGGCTGCGGCGGCGATCCTCAGGAGTGGGTGGACGGCATCAACGGCCTGCTCACCGAAGCCGGCATCCTGCAGGAGGGCAGCAAATTTGAGAACGTGTCCTCTTTCCAGCGCGATGGCGTGACCTGCCTGCTGTTCCCCTTCGAAATGGCAATCAATAGTAGCAAAGGAGTAAAAAGAGACAAAAAGCAAGAGAAGAAAAGATAAGAAAGAAAAGTCCAGAAAGAGAACGAACGCCGGAAGCGGATTGGATGGCGGATTTAGTCTGTTTTCGGCAAAATAAAAGTTTAGCAAAAGGGCTCGTGTGGGAATGATTTCCAATTCAAGAAAAAGAACATTTT
>NZ_QWKG01000133.1 GCF_009911595.1 Colidextribacter sp. OB.20 | reverse complement strand
AATTCGATGATTCTTAAATCCAACCCGAACCGCCAGACTACATAAAACGTCTGGCGGTTCCGCATTTGACGCTTACTGTTGTGGAAAGCTGCCCAGAGGTGGGCGGTGCAGTCTATAGGCCGGGGGTCTATAAAATGCCTATGACAAGAATGCGGCTGACTACCACTGGCGAAAGTCCGAATGCACAGGTCAAGAAGAAATAGCAGTAGAAATGCTGCTGCCGTGAAAACGGTGTATGTGGGGTAAAGTAAGTTGGTCGCTATGAAATACCTTGTAGCGTTACAGGCGCTACCAAGCATACTGGCCTAAAGGATAGTCTAAGGGCATCATGCACAGATAGGAATATCGGAACGTAGAAAGTCCTGGATGTGGAGTGATTGCACACGATGAAGCATGAGAAGGAAAGCCGTGTCGCTCAGAAGCGGGAGGTGCGGTATAACTTCTCTTAATCCGGGAGGAAGGAGCAGCCATGGTACCGTGTTTGTTCAGCGATGGACAAACTGAGAAGCCGTGAAAAAAAGTAAGCGGTGGAGGGACGGGCTGTAGTCAAGGATAACATGAGAAGAAGCAATATCCAGGCATAGCTAACAAACACGCATAGGTTCGAGTAGGACTAAGAAAGGCAATCCCCCATGAAAGCGGGTGAGCGCCGACTATGGCAACAAAAGAAAAGGCTTTGAAGAAGTCCAAACTGCGTCATGCCGAGTATTATGACTTTCAAGAAATACAGGACAAACTGTATGCGGAAAGCAAAAACGGCAAAATTTTCAACAAATTGGTCGAAGTGATAATCCAGCCTGAAAATATCCGGCTGGCATATCGCAACATGAAAAAGAACGATGGAAGCCACACGCCCGGCACGGACGGCAAAACGATCGCAGATTTGGAAAAAATCTCTGACGAGGAAATCGTCACTCTTGTACAACGAAAACTCACATGGTACGTTCCGCAAAGTGTCCGCAGAGTAGAAATCCGTAAGGACAACGGAAAAATCCGTCCACTGGGAATCCCTACCATCCTCGACCGACTGATTCAGCAGTGCGTATTGCAGGTACTGGAGCCCATTTGTGAAGCAAAGTTTCATGACCACAGTTATGGGTTCCGTCCCAATCGCAGCCAGCAGAACGCTATCGCTCAGGTTCACAAGAATATGCAGTTGAGCCACTTGCATTATGTGGTGGACATTGACATCAAAGGTTTCTTCGACAATGTGAACCATGGGAAACTGCTGAAACAAATGTGGACAATGGGAATCCGGGACAAAAAGCTGCTCAGTATCATTTCCGCAATGCTAAAAGCTGAGGTTGCGGGAATCGGGTTCCCAGAGGTTGGCACACCACAGGGCGGCATCATTTCACCGCTCCTCTCCAACATCGTCTTGAACGAACTGGACTGGTGGTTAGCCAGCCAATGGGAGGAAATCCCTACCCGGTATCCTTTCAAGATGCACCCCAATCCGAATGGCACGCCGAACAAGGGAAACAAATTCGCGTCCCTGCGGCGAAGCAAATTGAAGGAAGTAACCTGTGTTCGATACGCGGATGACTTCAAAATCTTCACCAGCAGTTACCAAAGCGCAATAAAGTTGTTTTACGCAACGCAAAACTGGCTGAAGGAGCGGCTGGGGCTGGACATCAGCCCGGAGAAATCCAAGGTGGTCAACCTGAAGGAAGAATACTCAGAGTTCCTGGGGTTCAAATTGAAACTCATACCACGGGGCAAGAACAAAAAGGGACATACCAGGTACGTTGTCGAGAATCATGTAAAAGACAAATCCATAGAGAAAATCAGGGCGAAACTCAAAACGTTGATTTACGAAATTGAATATCCACAGCAGGGAAAGCACACCGAGTATCAGGCAATCAGCAGGTATAATTCCTATGTGCTTGGTGTGCATGACTACTACAGTATGGCAACCTGCGTCAGCCGCGATTTTCGCCAAATAGCCTTTCCTGTCCAAAAGAGCCTGAAAGCAAGGCTGAGGAAACGAATCAAAGTAAGCGTAAAATGTACCACCGCATATACAAGGGAATAGGAGAATGCAGATAATAGTCCCGAGAGGTCTTGAGA
>NZ_QWKG01000132.1 GCF_009911595.1 Colidextribacter sp. OB.20 | reverse complement strand
GGCTTTTTCTCCTGCCGGACGATATAGCGGCTGTCTCCCCATGAGTTGGCGTACCGGGGATTTCCCGGCTGCTGGGGGGTGTTATACACAATTCCCCAGGTGACGCGGACGGCCTTGGACTGCGGTACAGGTACAAACACATAGCGCATTTGATATACCCGGTTGCTGATCTCCCAAGCCCCGCCCTGTATCTGCTTCCACTCGTTGGAGGTATGGGACACCTCCGGGGTACACACATATTCCAGCACCTTTTCCAGCAGCAGGGTTTGAGCGGCCTGGGCCTCCCACTCGTCCGTTGCTGCTTTCAGTTTTTCAAAAATGGCCTTCTCTGCCGCTTTACTGCCTTCGAGCTTTTCTTGCAGCTCTGCCGCAGGCAGTTCCACCAGCGGGGCCATATGTGGGCTTGCGGTATAGTCCGAATAATTGAGAGAGTGTACGATTTTGAGCGTTGCGCCGGTTGTCAGGCTGTCTCCCCAGGCATTGACGGAGAAAAACGGTTTTATGTCCGGCATGGCGTCCTCCTATCTGCCCTCCCGCTGGGGCGGTTTTTTTGTGGTGGTTTTTGTGCACCGTCCTTTTTGGCAGCGGTGCTCCTTCGCCAGCACTTGAGCCAGGTCCGCTTCATTCTCAGGGCAATAGCGAAGATATTGCAGCATACCGTATTCATTGAAAAGCCACTCGCGCTCTTTCTTATACCGTTCCGGCGCAATTTCCCTGACTTGACCGGAACAAAAAAACAGCTCCAGCCTGACAGTGGGGAGAGCGCGGGCCTCCACCCGCTTGACCTGTTGGGCATAGTTCAGCTTGCGCACTGTACCCAGCGGTCGCTCCCGGCTCCCGCCGGTCACGGCTACACGGTACGCCCTGATCCCCTTCGGCTCTCCCGCATAGTGCGTCCAGATGGTATATCCGTTGCTTCCACGGAGAAAAGCGTCCCGCTCTGTAACCAGCCATGTACCGGCGGGCCGGGACATCCAGTAGAAGGTGCGGCGCTCTGGATCAGATTCCAGCGCGGCGTCCCGCAATCGGGCAATATCGTACTGAAAATCGCTCTGATAGCTGCGGGTGTTTTCCAGCATCACCTGTTCCAGAAACGCCAGAATATCAATACTTTCCTCCATGGCCCACCTATCTTTCCGGGGAGGGCCGGGACTTGACACGAGTGGGAGCCCTTGACCGCTCCTTCTTGATCTGGTGCAGCTTCACCTTCACCGACTGCCGGGGCCTGTCACCGCTGCGGACAGGTGCGGCGGAAACGGGGGCGGCGCGCTCCTGAGACGGGGCGATGGTCTTGCTGGTGTTGGCGGCCTTCCGCAAATCCGTGACTGCCGCTTTCGCATATTCCAGAAATTTTTCTTTTTCCTTCTGGGGCATAGCCGCCGCCTGGGTCTGGAACTGCTGCTCCAGTTTCGTGATGGTGTGGTGCTGCTGGAAAAAGGTCAATACCCGGCCCGCCAGCTTCTCCAGGTCGTCATGGAGCTGGGGGCCAAACTGTTCATGGAGTAATTCACGCAGACCGGCGGGGGCGTCCGCGAAAAGCCGGGTCGCTTCCTCTGGGTGCTTCAAGTTGGTTTCCACATGGTACGCCATCTGTTCCAGCAGGGAGCGGCAGCCCGGCCCGGTGCGGAGGGGGAGCCAGTAGCGGTCCACCTCGCCGTCCAGCATATAGTCGATAGCCACCCTGACCGGGCGCTCCGGCTCGTCAGAGTCCCAATAGTCCCGGTTCAACTCCCCAATTCGCGTCTCCGCCTCGGATAACGTCATGCGTGCGCCAACAGGAAGATGTTCGTCGGCGCTCTCCATGACGGTGACAATGGGCTGCTGCTCCGGGGACAGGTCGGGCAGAAGGGCCTCATTGGTGGACTTGAACAGGGAGACGAACGCACCGGAAATATCGCGGGTGAAGTTCCGCCAGCGGTTGGCCGCGCCCCGGACCGTACACAGGCCGTCTTTGAAAAGGCCGGTGACAATATTGGCGCTCTCGCCCAGCAAGTCTTTCACATCCCGGCGCAGATTCCCGGCAATTTCCTTCATTCGATTGTTGGTATCTATGGGGAACACTCCTTTCAGTAAAGTGGCGGGGCGGCGGAGCCGCCCCTGTAAAATGTCGAAATGCGTCTCAAACTGAGACGCATTTCATCGGGCGGGAGTGGACCGCCCCCGGTGCATACGGCGGT
>NZ_QWKG01000131.1 GCF_009911595.1 Colidextribacter sp. OB.20 | reverse complement strand
ACCCTCACCGCCGCCGGCGGGCTGGGCTGCGCCGGCATCGGCCGGGACGGCGTGGCGGGCTGGGACCCTGCCGACCCCGTCCTCATCCGGGGCTTGGAGGGTGAGGAGGAGCACAGCTTCCTGGGGCCGGTCACCATCGCCGGCGGCTCTGTCCTCCCCATGGAGGAGGAGGAACCGGAGGGGGGCGTCACCCTGCGCAGAGGGGAGGACACCGCCACCCTGCCCCAGTTCCAGCTGTCTGTCCGGTCTCTGGGGCTGAACGGGATGTCCTTAATGACCCGGGAGTACGCCCGGGACGCCGGGGCGGTGCTGGAGGCCGACCGCCGCAGACTGGACCAGATGCAGGCGGTGTATGGCGTGCTCTACGACTGGCTGAGCCAGGGGGCCAGGGCCCTGCCCGGGGCCTCCCTCGCCCAGGACAGCGGGCCGGTCCGGAGCGCCGGTCAGGCCGGCGCGCTTTTGGAGGACATGCGCCGCTCCATCCTGCTCCAGCCCTCCCAGGCCATGCGCACCCACAGCCGCCGGGGCTCCGAAGGGGTCGGGCAGCTGCTGGGATGAGAGATAAAAAATCAGAGCCCGGCATCCTGAGATGCCGGCCATGACGAAGGCGCCCACAGTAACCTTGAACACCGAGATACCGGAGACCGAGGCTGCCTCCGGGTTGCCGCCCACGGCGTACAGGTTCTTGCCGAAGGTGGTCTTGTTCCAGATGAACCACACGACGATTACCGCCGCCACCGCTCAGTAGTGCTGGTCTGTGTAGCCGCACCGCTCCGCGACCTCCCGAATCTTCAGCGCGGAGCCGGACAGCAGCTCACGGGCGGCCTCCATCCGCCGGCGGATCAGGGTGTTGATAAAGGTCTCTCCGGCGTATTTTTTGATGCAGGCGCTCAAATGGTTGGGGCTCACCTTCAGCAGCTCGCTCAGGGATACCAGGGAGAGGTCCGCGTCCATATAGCGCTGGTCCAGCGCCTCCAGCGCCCGCCTGCACAGCGCCTCTCCCCCCTTGACCGCAGGCTCCGGGTCGCCGATGAACTGTGGGTCCTGTCACCCTGGCGGAGGGCCTCCATCGCCTCGCAGCAGGCGGTATGGAGCGCGTTCGGACTGCCGGCCGTCCGGCTCACGCCGATGCGGCAGCGCCTGCCCAGCACCCGCTCGGCCATTTGGGGGATCTCATCCGCCAGAATGTACAGATACTCCTCAAAATCCCGCAGTCTGCCCCACAGCACCGAGACCACCTTTCCGGGCGCGAAGAAGCTAACCGCCCGCAGGTACTTGTCGGCCAGCCGGTCCACCGAGTCGGCAAAGGAGGCGGGGGATCAAAGCAGCCGTCCCCGTTCAGCAGGGCAAATACCATCACAGTGTAGTAGAGCTTTTCGGCCCCATCCCCCGGAAGGCCGCACTGGCGCATATATTCATCCGCTTGAGGAAGCTTGTCCAGGTCCGCGTGGCTGTCCAGAACCAGAGCCGCCAGCATGGCCGCGGGGGGCTCCTGCCCGTCGCTTTGCCCGGGGACCTGGCAAAACATGGCGAACTGGGCGTCAATTTTCCGACGGATGACCTGAAGCTCCTCCCCAAGTCCTTTTATCGTCAGAGGCTTGAGCATATAGCTGATAATATTATACTGTATCGCCTTCTGGGCATATTCAAAGTCGTCATAGCCGCTCAGAAAGGCGATATGGGTCATAGGCCGTACCTCCCGCACCTGTCGGGCCAGCTCAATCCCGGAGATGAAGGGCATCCGGATATCAGTCAGCAGCAGATCCGGCTCCCGCTCCTCCACCAGCTGGAGGGCGTCTAAGCCGTTGCCGGCGCTGCCCACCAGACGAAAGCCCAGCTCCTGCCAGGGGATCATTGTGCACACAGCCTCGCGCAGCTCATCCTCGTCATCGGCAACTACCACGGTGTATGGGGCGTTTGAGACCATCGTATCACGCACCCTTCCTGAAAAAGAAATCGCCTGTTTATGTCGTTAATTATATTCTATAGCGGAGAAAAATGCAATCCGCACAGAGGGCCTGCCCCTGAAGATTGCGGTGCTACCACGCCCTATGGGAAAGTCAGCCGCCCCCAACAGGGTCCACCCAAAGGTATTTCTCCCCTGTCTACCAAAAGTCTACCAAAAAAGCCGCCAGGCTCCTGCAACCCAGGGCCCGGCGGCTTTTTCGTTTTCCGGGACA
>NZ_QWKG01000130.1 GCF_009911595.1 Colidextribacter sp. OB.20 | reverse complement strand
CGGCCGGTGGTGATGTTGTCCAGCTTGCCGTCAGCGTCGTACTCCACCAGGACGATCTGAGTGGGATCATCGCCGTCCACGGTGTCATACTTGTACACGGTTTCCTCTTTGTACTGATTCAGCCAGAAGGTCTCGTCACCCACGGCGTTGATGGTGAGCAGAGCCTGAGGCAGAGCATCGTTGTCGCCGTCCTTCCACTCAACGACCTTGGTGATGTACTCGCCGTCCTCGATGGTCTTCTCCACCTTGTACAGGTGGCCGGCCTTCAGGTTCAGTCTGTCGCTGTCGCCGCCGTTCAGAGCGTTGGTGCGGACATAGAAGTGGCTCTGACGCTCGCCGTTGACATAGGCGTTGTCAAAATCCCAGTAGTTGTCGCCGTCATACTTGAAGGTCTCGCGGTCGGTGTCCTTCAGCATGAAGTATACACTGCTGCTGTCATAGATGTCGCCGTCCAGGACGAAGACAACCTTGGCCACGCCCTTGTTCAGGACATAAGCCACGTTGGCGTTGTCCACGTTGGGGACTTCCTTGTAGCCGGTGTAGACCTTGCCGTTGGCGTCGTCCACGAAGATGGTCTTGGCGTCCACGATGAACTCGTTGTTCTCCTTAGTCGTACCATCCGCGTTCGGACGGGTGCCGGTGACATAGGCCTTGCCGGTCTCGATCTTGGCATCGGTCATGTACCACTGGGTGTCCTTGTCCTCGGTATTGTTCCAGGTCTTCTGAGGCTCAATGAACTTCAGGGTGTACACGCCGCTGTCGCTGACGGAGTACTTCCAGATCAGCTGGTCGATGTTGGAGGCCTTTGTGCCAGTGCTGCCGCCGACCAGCTCATAGTCAACCCAGTCGATCCCGGCCTTTTTGAACGTAACTTTGTTTGTAGCCGGAGCAGGATCATTCAGCTGGGGATGATAGTATTCCTCTGTAATGCCGTCGTCCAGGCCATCCAGCTCGTCCTTGACCTCGACCTTGGCGGAGGTGTTGTCGGTGAGCAGGACCTTAGCGATCCAATCCCGCAGCTCCTCGTCGGAGTCCTTGACGTACAGGTACTGGTTGGGCTTCTGGTTGGCCTCACGGAAGGCCACAACATAGCCGTTGGGGTCCAGCAGCAGGTCGTAGTCAGTCTTCAGAGCGGGGTGGACGGAGTTGTTCAGCTCGTCCAGGTCATAGACCATGTGGCTCTGATGGCTCTCACCATTCTTGGTGCTGCCCTGATACTGGAAGGAGTAGGGGTACTTGGTGCCGTCCTGCTCAAAGCGCAGGTAGGTATCGCTGTCGTCCTTATCCTTCTCCACGCGGTTGATCTCGCCGGTGACAACCTCGGGCTCGAACATCTCAGCGATGACGTAATCCTTGTCATCCTCCACGTAGTCCATGGTGTAGATGACATAGTCGTCCTCGGCGTAGCTGCCGGTGTAGAAGGTGCGCTCGTTCAGGCTGGAGCCGGTGGACAGCTCCTTCACGGTGACATACCGGCCGCCCTTGTCCTCCTTCACGCTGGAGACCTGGCCGATGTAGTAGTTGATCTCGATGACGTCAACAGTCTGCTCGTCGTCGTCGATGTAGATCTCGGTCTGGGTGCCCTTGGCGGTGTAGATGTAGCGCTTGTCGCCAGCGGTGCCGGACTTGGGAATCAGGTCCTTGCCGTCCTTGCCGGCAACCTTTTCCTCGACCTCTTTACCGTTGACATAGGCAACCCAGGTGTAGCCCCGATCCTTGTCCTTGGCAGTGTCTGTGCAGACAGTCTTGCCCAGGTCGGAGTACACGTCCTTCTCCTTGGTCTTGTCGGTGTACACATAGGTCGCGGCGTTGGGAACGGTGATGATCTCGTCCTTCTCCTGCAGCCGGACCAGGCTGGGCTTCAGGCCGCCGTCGGTGGTCAGCTGGTCAGTCTTGGTGATGGTGCCGGAGGAGGTGGTGGAGTTGCCGGCGTTGTAGCGGCCCACGCCCCAGGTGGTGGCAGGACGGCCGTACATGTCGCGGGTGTCGCTCTTGTAGACCAGGTCAAAGTTCTTGTAGCCCAGGGTCTGGAGGTAGTTGAACTCCAGGGAGTAGATGATACCCTGGTTCTCGTTGTAGTACACGCCGAGGAGCTCGTTGTACTGCACGGGAACGGTCTTGGTGATGGCGTTGAAGACCATCTCGGCCACGTTGTCGCGGGCCAGCTCGGCGTTGGTGGGCAGGTTCAGATTGCCGAACATGTTGATCTTGGTGGCCTGGGCGATGGAGGCCAG
>NZ_QWKG01000017.1 GCF_009911595.1 Colidextribacter sp. OB.20 | reverse complement strand
TTTTCCTACTGCTTGCTCAAGGCAGTATTTTAGCTGCACCGCGAACAGCGGATGGGCTGTTCTTACGTGCGCACTTTATGAGTAACATTTCCAAGGCGTTTCAGAATGGAAAAGCGCTGATCCCCTTCCTCACCTGCGGCGACCCGGACCTGGAGACTACCGCCAGCATTGTCCGGACGATGGCAGACAGCGGAGCCGACCTCATTGAGCTGGGCGTCCCCTTCTCCGACCCCACTGCCGAGAGCCCAGTCGCCCAGGAGGCAAGTATCCGTGCCCTGCGCGGCGGCGTGACCACCGATAAGGTCTTTGACCTGGTCCGTCAGCTGCGGAAAGACGTCACTGTCCCCATGGTGCTCATGACCTACGCCAACGTGGTATTCTCCTATGGATCAGAGCGCTTCCTCTCCACCTGCGGGGAGATCGGTGTCGACGGACTTCTTCTGCCCGATGTCCCCTATGAGGAGAAGGAGGAGTTTCTTCCTCTCTGTCAGAAATACGGCTTGGACCTGATCTCCACCGTGGCCCACACCTCCGGCCAGCGCGCCCCCCGGATCGCCCGGGAGGCCAGCGGCTTCCTGTATGTTATGTCCAGCCCGGGGGACGCCGGAGCCCAGGGCGAGCTTCAGGACGAAATCGGCTCCATTGTGCGGCTGATTCACGGGGAAACGGGTGTCCCCTGCGCCGTTGACTCCGCCATCTCCACCCCTGAGCAGGCAAAAATGATGGCCGGCCTGTCTGACGGAGTCATTGTGGACAGCGCCATTGTCCAGCTCATCGCTGAGTACGGAAGGGATGCCGCGCCCTATGTAGCACGGTTTGTCAGGCAGATGAAGGACGCGATTGCTGAATAGCGCAGCGAGAAGGACCTCCGCCCAAACAGGTGGAGGTCCTCTTCGTTACAGGATGATGCAGATCAGCCCGCCGGAGCCCTCGTTGATGATGCGCTGGAGGGTCTCCCGTAGCTTGGTGCGGGCATCCTCGGGCATCCGGTTGATTTTCGCGTTCAGGTCCTCGTTCACCAGCTCGTGGAGGGACTTTCCGAAGATGTTGGCCTCCCAGATCTTGCTGGAATCCCCCTCGTACTCCTGAAGGAGGTAATGGATCATGTCCTCGCTCTGCTTCTCGCCCCCCACAATGGGAGAGACCTCTGTCTCGATGTCCGCCCGGATCATGTGGATGGAGGGGGCGCTGGCCTTCAGCCGGACGCCGTACCGGCCCCCCTGCTTCATAATCTCGGGCTCCTCCAGCACCAGGGAGTCGATGGGGGGCACTACAATGCCATAGCCCGTCTCCTCCACCTGCTTCAGGGCGTCGGACACCTTGTCGTAGGCCTTTTTCACCCCGGCCAGCTGGGTAAGCAGGGCCATCAGGTCCCCGTCGTCCCCAATCTCGAAGCCAGACTGCTGAGACAGCGTGTTGTAGAACAGCGACCGGGGCAGCTCCAGAAGGGCGGCGGACACCCCGGTGCCCAAGTCGATGTTGGAGATGCGGGCACCGCTGACCACCTCACAGTCCTGGAAGGACTTTACCGCGCTGTCCACATCCCGGATGCGCCGGAGCTGAGCGGTCCCCTCCCGGATGGCCCCGTACAGCGCCGCCTTGATGGGGTGCTCCTGGGGCAGGGCGTCCACCCAGGGGGGCAGGAACAGGTCCAGCTCCTTCACCGGAAACTCGTAGAGCACGCTCTTCAGGATGCCGTTGATTTCCTCCTGGTCCAGCTCCAAACAGTTGGCCGCCACACAGGTCACGTCGTACCGCTGGGCGATGTCCGACCGGATGGCCCGGGCCCGGTCAGAGTTAGGGCTGGCGGAGTTGAGCAGAACCACAAAGGGCTTGCCCATCTCCTTCAGCTCGGAGATGACCCGCTCCTCCGCCTCCAGGTAGTCCTCCCGTGGGATGTCGGTGATGGTGCCGTCGGTGGTGACCACCACGCCGATGGTGGAGTGCTCTGAAATCACCTTTCGGGTGCCGATCTCCGCCGCCTCCGCCATGGGAATCTCGTGCTCGAACCAAGGGGTGGTGACCATCCGCTCATTCTCCCCCTCCAGCTGGCCCACCGCGCCGGGCACCAGGTAGCCCACGCAGTCAATCATCCGCATCTGGAAGGCCGCGCCCCCCTCCACCTGGACCGCCACCGCGTCCTCGGGGACAAACTTGGGCTCCGCCGTCATGATGGTCCGGCCTGAGCCGCTCTGGGGCAGCTCATCCCGGGCCCGCTCCCGGCGGTAGACGTTCTCGATATTGGGGATGACAAGCGTCTCCATAAAGCGCTTGATGAAGGTGGATTTTCCTGTCCGGACCGGCCCCACGACGCCGATGTAGATATCGCCCTCGGTACGGAGCGCAATATCCTCATAGATTTTGCGATCTTCCACTGCAATTCCTCCTTCGGCTGTGTGAGCCGGTATTTGTTCCTTACAGTGTATGAGACAGGCCGGGGAATATGACAGATAAAGGGCAGGCAAATCTCCGCTCAAGCTATTGACTTTTTTGGGCAGATACGTTAAAATAACACAAATAACTGCTCTGCCACCGGGTAGAAAGCGAAAGCGTTCGTTGCACATCGTTAGGTCTTAGAAGATGTGTATACGGGTGCTTATTTTTGTTTGTATGGAGGTATTTTCTGTGTTGAGCTATCAAAAACCAAACGCTCTGTCCAGCTATTTTACAAAGCAGGAGCTCCTTTTGTGGTGCGGTTCCGCCGCGCTGATAGTGGCGTCCTTTTTGATTTTTGACAAGGAGAATCTTTTGACACTGGCCGCCTCCCTGATCGGCGTCACATCTCTGATTTTCAACGCGAAGGGCAACCCCTTCGGACAGTTCCTCATGGTCATATTCAGTGTATTGTACGGCATCATCTCTTTGACCTTCTCCTACTACGGCGAGATGATAACCTATCTGGGAATGACTGCGCCGATGGCCCTTTTCGCGCTGATCTCGTGGTTAAGAAATCCATACAGCGGAAACAAAGCGGAGGTAAGGGTAAATCGGCTGGCAAAAAAGGAAATCATTTTTATGCTGCTGCTGACCGCTGTCATAACCTGCGTTTTCTACTTTATTTTGGCGTATTTCCACACAGCTAACCTGATGCCAAGCACCCTGTCTGTCGCAACAAGCTTTCTTGCCGCCTATCTGACCTTCCGGAGAAGCCCCCTTTACGCCGCCGCTTATGCTGCAAACGATCTTGTTTTGATCCTTTTATGGGCGCTGGCCACGCTTTCCAATCCAGCCTATCTGTCGGTGGTCATCTGTTTCATACTGTTCCTGGTAAACGATGTCTATGGCTTTATCAGCTGGTCCAACATACGGAAGCGGCAGGAGGCGGGCTGTTGAATGTCTGTCCGCAAAAATATAAAATACCAACTTGGGAGGAATTCAAAATGTTTCGGGAAATGAGAAGAAAAAAACAGCTTCTGAGCCGCGAGGAGAGTGTTGAGGTGCTCCGCCGCGGAACCTCCGGCGTGCTGGCTCTGCTGGGGGGCGACGATTACCCCTACGCGGTGCCAATCAGCTATGTATACGACGGCGGCAGGATATTTTTTCACAGCGCGAAAGCGGGACACAAAATAGACGCAATCCGGAAATGCGGCAAGGCGTCATTCTGCGTGATTGACCAGGACAACATCGTCCCCGAGGAATACACAACCTACTTCCGAAGCGTAATCGCTTTCGGAAAGGTCCGTATCTTGGAGGATGAAAAAGAAGCGCGGGAGGCGATTGAAAAGCTTGCCCTCAAATATTGTCCGGAGGACAGCGAGATAAACAGAAGGCGGGCAATCGCCAGAGAATGGACGCCCCTGTGTATGATCGAATTTTCTGTTGAGCACCTGTCAGGCAAGCAGGCGATAGAGCTTGTAGAAAAATAGTGTTTCACGCCGGGCCGGTTTATGATATAATAGCGGCACTAAAATATGGGAGGTCCTGGAAATGGGAAAATATATACTTTTTGGTGTTCTCACCACACTATCAGCCGCCGCTGTTGTCCTGGGGCTAATGCGGGGCAGCGGGAAGCCTCGGAAAAGATTGCTTCGCTCCGTCCTTCTGCTGGGCGGGGCGGCACTGGTCTGCTTCGGCGGCGAGGCTGTTCTGGCTCAGTTCGACATGGGCTGGCGCTGCGGGCCGTACAATCTCATGCTGTTCCTCTGCGTGGTCCTGTTTGTCGTCATGGTGTGGCAGTGCCTGAACGTGCTCAGCCTGCTGGAGAACACCCGCTCGGTTTTACAGGCGGCCGGCTTTATTTCCTTGACACTGGTGATTGGGATCACGCTGGCATATACGGCCGCTTACTTCTGCCTCCTCAGCTGGAAGGATGATCTGGTTCCCCACAACGGACAGACCATTGTCTATGCTAATGATATTCATGGCGGCAGCGGCACCCGGCGCTACTTTACCCACATCAACAGCCTGGTCCACGGCGCCGAGATCGAGCATGACGGTCTGTGGTAGAGCTCCGCATCTTTCCGTCCATAAACACTTCAAAAGAGGCAGGCCCAAACGGGTCTGCCTCTGCTTGTTACACCGCCTCCAAACAGACGGCAAGTTGTTTTTGAAATTCACGCTCCGCGTCGGCAAGATAATTCCAAACAGCGTGGAATGCACCTGTGTACTCGCTCCCCGCGTCCTCTAGACCCAGGACCATGATCCGAAATGCCGCTACACCGTCGGAGATGCGCTGGGTTGTGGCATAATCAGATTTACCGCTCCTCCTTGGTGTGGTAATAAGGTGTTGGTGGGGCTTGCTAGGGCCGCCAGCACTCTATTTTTATGGGCCGAGTTCTTCCTCTACTTTTTCGTTGAGCCATTGGGTCTTTGTTTTGTTCTGTTCCTTTAATTTCTCTGTCAGTGCATTTAGCTTTTCCCGCGACAGAGGAACACTGAACTGCCCAATCGTCTCACGCCGCTTTCGATAATACTCAGCCCGGCTTTTGGGGGACACAGCCTCACCTCCTGTTGCTAGTCATTATACTGTAATGCTAGCAACATGTCAAGCTATCCTTCAAAAATAAAAAAGCAGGCCCAAACGGGCCTGCCTCTCGGTTTTATCGGGTGCTGGGGATGAGGAGCATCCGGCCCATAGGCAGGGTGTCCTCCTCCAGCTCGTTGGCCTGGAGGATCTGCTCCATAGTGGTGCCATGGGCCTTGGCGATGTCCCACAGCTCCTCCCCGGGTGAGGGCATCCGCAGGACAACCGAGGGCCGCTGGCCCTCCCCCGCGCTTCTGGCCTCCCCCAGCTGGGCTCCGGTCACCGCCGGGATGCTGGCGGTCTCGGTGGTCAGACAGTGGAACTCCACAGTGAAGCGCACCTCCACCCCGCCGGCGGCGGGCGCGGCAAAGACCTCCCCGGGGCAGGCGCAGTAGCAGGAGCACCTCGCCCCCTCCGGGCACTCCAGCCGGCAGGAGACAGGGATAGACTGGCGGACACACTGGACCAGCTCATTCTCATCCAGATAGATCACCGAAACCCAGGCATCCACTGTGAGAACCAGCTCCTTCCCCTCTCTGCTCTGGCGCACTTGGCCCAGGGCCAGCCGGGCGTCCACCACCGATCGGACCAGCTCTCCCGTCTCCAGCAGCTCCCGGACAGCCTGAGGCCGCACCGACTGCTCCGCCAGCCGGCACAGGGGCTGATTTTCCCGCTCCACCTCCATCAGGTATCCGGTGCTGTACAGGTCCTGGAGGAGGGTCACAGGCCGGCGGCAGCGCACCTGAGCCTGTGCCAGCAGCTCCAGGTCCACATTCAGCTCCCGGCTGTCGCTGGCGTCCTGGTCACACCGGAAGGAGGCGACCTCTACCTCCACCTGGCAGTCCCCCTCCTCCGCCGCCCCCGCGGCCTCGATAACCTGGGAGAAGGGCATGGACTCGTGGTCGGTGGTCAGCGCGCCTTCTGGCTCCTGGAGAAGGAGGTCCAGCTCCACCATGCCTTTAAAGATGAGCTTGGAGCCGATGAGCTTGCTCTCGCTGCACACCGGCTGGACCCGGGCAGCCAGCAGCATGGGAGCCTCCCCGGAGCCGGATTGAAGTCTGACCTGGTCAGAAAATGTAAAGGGTTTTTCCTGTACAGCACAGAGCTGGTAGTGCTCCCCCTGATACTGCTTTTGACAGATGGCCTTCTCCTCCGGCTCAGCTGCCCCAACACAGACGGGCCGCTCCACCGGCTGGCAGGCGGTGATGTCCACCGCCAGGTCCACCCGCAGCAGCACCTTCCGCGGGTTGAGAGCCCGGGCCTCGGCGCAGCGCAGCCGGGGACTGGCCAGCACTGTCCCCCGCTCCGTGAGGCCGGGCGCCTCCGCCTGACAGGTAAAGGGCAGGCTCACCTCCATCCGGCGCAGGCCGCCGCCCCCCTCGGGCTGGTAGAGGATAAAGGCCCGCACCGTCCCGGTGACCTGGACAGACCCCTCCCGGGCCTGCTTGCCGGTCAGGGTCGCCTGGCCGCATACGTCTACAATGCGCAGAATATCAGGGCAGGCATCGGGCACGATGCTCTCCAGCGTCTCCTCCTGACAACCGGTGACCTCCGCCACCGTCTCATAGCTGATGATGGTATCACGTTCAAATTCCATGGTGTCCTCTCCCTTGTTATAATGTCAGCCTGGCTTTGTTGACACTATATGTCCGGGAGATTTGATGTATGCCTCATTTGACCTTAAAAATCCTGCGCAGCAGCCCCCGCAGGCACCGGGGGGAACGTACCACCACGATACCCATGAAAACGCCTCCCCTCCCTTTTGATTTGACCGTTGCCGGCTGTACTATCCTATGTAGGTCCGGGGAAAGTGTGACGTTTCAAAAAACCTCTTGCAAGTTTAGTCAAAAATGGTATACTGGGAATAAGAAATTGCGGGGAGGATATCAGTATGACAGATCAGGAGCTACTTCAGGCGATAAGGGTAATCACCAAAGAAGAAATTCAGGAGTCCGAAAAGCGGACAATGACAGCTGTGAAAGCAGAAATTCAGGAATCTGAAAAGCGGACAATGACAGCTGTGAAAGCAGAAATTCAGGAATCTGAAAAGCGCACAATGACAGCTGTGAAAGCGGAAATTCAGCAATCCGGAAGGCAGATTATGAAAGACGCGGTTGTCCTCATGGATGCCGAGTTCACACCGAAATTCAATCTGCTGGCAGAAAATCAAAGCATCATAATGGAAAGGCTGGAACGCTTGGAAAAGAAAGTTGACGGCCTGGAGGATAAGGTTCTGGAGCATGATTTTAAGTTGAGAATTATCAAATAATATACAAAGCTCCCACCAGTTGTTATATGGCGGGAGCTTTTTGATTGTATTTTATTTTTTCTTACCTATACCATTGATGATTGTCCCTTTAACTCCATTTTCAAGCACCCCTTTAATTGCGCCTCTTGTATCTAAGCCTAAAGTATCATCTACCATAGTGAATGCATCTTTTATCATATTAGATCCCCGCTTTGCAAGTGTAGTGCCCGTTACCGCATTGATCATCTTTCCAGTAAATTTCCTTGCCTCAAGCATGCCAGAAAAGGCAATCGTAAGGTTCTTATCAACGGTTTGCACTTCAACCTCTGAACCTTTTTGCTTAATCTGTGCTGTGTCGTTATAAAACTTGACATTTTCAAGCAAGATTATATCAATTAATTCTCGCTCCTTTTTAAATAAGCCCTTTTCTTTTTCAAAGACTATTTTCTGTGAAGTTAATGTCATCTGCAGATTGCCTTTGTATGCTTTACATGTTACGTCATTCTCATACAGCACTACCTCTTCAGGATGTAATTCATAGTTTACCATAACACTCTTCCTTTCAATTGTGATTGGGACCATAAAAGCCGTTGCAAATTTTGCGCACTCAATTACCTTAGCATTTATAACACGGGCAAAACATATGAACTTTGAGTTGCTGTTATTTTATATCATTATTTAGGGCAATAAAAGCAACTATCTCTTGGGTATTCTCGTTGTAAGAAAACTTATTTTAAAAAACCGGCCTGCGGTGGGGTATTCCCCACAGAAGGCCGGTTATATCTTTAATCCTTGTCCGCGTCAAACATGGTGCGGCCTCCGCCGCCGGGGGCACCCTGGGCGCCGGGTGCGGTGCCGTTGACAGTGGCAGCCGCAGCGGCGCGGAAACGGGCCCGGGACTGCTTGATCTCGTTGTAGGCCTCAGTTACGGCCTCCTCGGTCCGGCGCAGGGCGTCCTCGCAGTACTCGTTGGCCGAGCGCTTCAGCTCCCGGCTGCGCTCCTCGGCCTGACGCATCATATCGTTGGCCCGCTGGCGGGCCTGGAGGGCGATACTGTCGCTGGCCAGCATCTGCTTGGCCCGCTCCTCCGCCGCCCGGACAATGGACTCGGCCTTGCGCTTGGCCTCCGCCTCCATCTCCGCCCGGCGGGCCATCATCTTCCGGGCCTCGGTCAGCTCCATGGGGAACTGGCTGCGGATATCGTCGATCAGGTCCAGGGCCTGATCCCGCTCAATCTGGCACTTGTCATTGGACAGAGGGACCCGCTTCGCCTCGTCGATCATCTCAAAGAGCATATCCAAAAGTTCTTCCACACCGCTTGCCATTGGTCAGTCTTCCTTTCTTTCGATCTCTCTCATGCGCCGGTTTACATCGTCCACAATCTCCCGGGGAACAAGCCCCGTCAGGTCCGTTCCGTAGCGAGCCATCTCCTTGACAATGGTAGAGCTGAGATAGGTATATTTTTCGCTTGACGCCAGGAACATAGTCTCAAGCCTGGGGTTCAGATGCCGGTTAATCACCGCCATCTGGACCTCCTGCTCAAAGTCGGACACCGCCCGCAGCCCCTTGACCACCACATGAGCCCGGCGGCGCTTGGCGTAGGCCGCCAGCAGCTCACTGGAGTAGTCCACCTCCACATTGGGGAACCGGGCGGTGGACTTGCGGAGAAGCTCCACCCGCTCCTCCGGGGTAAACATCCCGGTTTTTTTGGAGTTTACCATAACGCACACAATAACATTGTCGAAACAGGCGGCCGCCCGTTTGATGATGTTCAGGTGCCCCAGAGTCACCGGGTCAAAGCTGCCCGGATAGATGGCTGTACTCATCGCTTCACGCTCCCGGCCCGGCGGCAGACTGTCAGCTTAATCTGCCCGTACCGATACTCCCGCCCCGCCTCATAGGGGGCTTCCAGGGGAGGAACCATCCATTCCAACCCACTTTCGCATACCATTATACCATGTTCCCGTAAAATGTCAAACTGTGTAATCATATTTAAGCATTGATTTAACAAATCAGTCTTATAGGGCGGGTCCAGGAAAATAACGTCAAACCTCTCTCCGCACGCGCGGAGAAAGGACAGAGCCTCGCTCTGCGCCACCTCTGAGCAGACCTCAAAGCGGCAAAGCCCAATATTTTCCTTCACCAGAGCTGCCGCCTCCCGGCGCTGGTCCACAAAGGTACAGTGCTCCGCCCCCCGGGACAGGGCCTCCAGCCCCAGCTGGCCGGTGCCGGCGAAGAGGTCCAGCACCCGCCGGCCCTCCAGCTCAAACTGGACGATGTTGAACAGGGACTCCTTCACCTTGTCGGTGGTGGGACGGGTATCCGTCCCCTGGGGCTCCTTCAGCTTTCGGCCTCTGGCCGTGCCGGAAATAATACGCATAAGCTTCTCCTCTTTTGTCCTATCAGATTTTGTCAGGTATTCGGGCGAAACTGCAAGAGAAAACAGGTGGCTTTTTGGGCCCGGACCCGTTACAATGAAAGCGTAATCTATCAAAAGAGAGGTGCGAAACAATGAATTTAGGAAACAGCCTGTTCCACGCCCGGAAGAAATCCGGCCTGTCCCAGGAGGAGGTGGCGGAAAAGCTGGGGGTGAGCCGGCAGACCATCTCCAAATGGGAGACGGACGAGACCATACCGGATATCCGCCAATCCAAACGGCTTGCCCTGCTCTACCGCCTGTCTCTGGACGAGCTCATCGACTTTGATCTGGACGTCCAGGAAATTGAACAGGCCATCGCCCGCAGCGACGAGAAGCGGGAGGAAAAAATCGACTGGACCAGGGCCTGGGGCAAAAAATACCCCATTTTGCTGCAATACTCCTCCCAGGTCAACATCGACTATTACGCGGTCAAGCTGGAGGTGCTGATTCAGTCGCTGAGGGACGAGTACGGCTACAGCGAGCTGGACGCCATGCTGGTGCTCAAGGACATCCTGGCTCAGGTGTGGAAGCGCCGGAAAACGGCGAACTCATAGCTGGGAGCGCAGCCAGCGCTGGGTGTAAGGGCACACGGCGAAGCACCGGCCGCACAGGTCCACATGGAGCCCCGTGGCCTCCTCCATGCGCCGGAGCTGGGCCTCCTTGCACGCCTCTTTGTTCAGCAGGGCCTCACGGGGCATCCCCGCGCTCCATAGGACACCCTGCAATGCCTGCCCCGGACAGCTGTCCACACACTGGGTGCATCCGCCGCACCGGCTCTCGGTAACGGGCCGGTCCGGCGGCAGCGGGGCGTCGGTGAGCAGGCTGGAGATGCGGACGGCGCTCCCGTACTCCGGCGTCACCAGCAGGCAGCTCTTCCCGATCCAGCCCAAGCCCGCCCGGGCTGCGAAGGTCTTGTGAGGGATGGGGACACACCAGTTCTCATCCTTCTTCATCCGCTCCAGCGTGCAGGCCCAGGCGCGGAAGCCCCTGTCCTTTAAAAAGTCCGCCCCGGCGGTGACGATTTCGTCCAGCTGCCGGTTCAGCCGCTGATAGGTGTCCCGGTACTCCAGGGTGGGAGCCGTTTTCAGGTCCTCCACCACATGGGCGGGAACGGGCACCGCCACCGATACTCCCGTCCCAAGCCCCTCCATGGAATACTCGCTCATGTCTGCCGCGCCGCACAGCACCGCGCCATGTGCCCGCAGAAGGGCAAAGAGCTCCTGCTTGAACTGTTCCATTTCATTTCCTCCTAGTCCTTATCTGACTCTGTCTCATGGAAATATTCAAAGACTGCCTGGGCGGTATTTTTCGGTACGACCTCCTGAAGCTGCCCCAGAGAGGCGGCTTTAATGGCCTTCACCGTCTTGAAGTGCTTCAGCAGCTGTTGGCGGCGCTTCTCCCCCACCCCGGGTATTTTGTCCAGAACGGAGGTCTTTACATGTCCTGCCTGGAGCTGGCGGTGGTACTCAATGGCGAAGCGGTGGGTCTCCTCCTGAATCTGTCCGATCAGGGCAAAGACCGCCGGGATAGACTGGATGCCGATCTCCCGGCCGTCCGGGTGGACCAGGGCACGGGTGCGGTGACGGTCGTCCTTCACCATGCCGAAGGCGGGGATGTTCAGATTCAGGGTCTCCAGCACCCGCTGAGCCACCTTCACGTGCTCGTGGCCGCCGTCAATGAGAAGCAGGTCGGGCTTGTCTGAAAACTTCTCGTCCCCGTCCAGATACCGGCGGAACCGCCGGGTGAGCACCTGCTCCATGGAGGCGTAGTCGTCGGGGCCCTCCATGTCCTTGAGCTTGAACCGGCGGTAGTCCCGCTTTAACGGCTTGCCGTCCACGTAGACCACCATGGAGGCCACGATGTCGCTGGCCCCCTGGTTGGAAATGTCGTAGGACTCCATCCGCCGGGGGGGCTCCTCCAGGCTGAGCATCTTCCCCAAAGCCTCCAGCAGCTTGCTGCGCCGCTCCTCGTGGGTGGTGGCCCGCTCCACCTCCTCTTGGGCGTTCTGGTTGGCCATTTTAATCAGGTCCATCTTGGCCCCCCGCTGGGGGGTGACCAGCTCCACCCGATACCCCACCTGTTCAGACAGCATCCGGGTGAGGGGGACCTGGTCGGGCAGCTCGCATGGGATGAGAATCTGCCTGGGCAGGCGGGTGCGGCCCACGTAGTACTCCCGCATGAGAGAGGACAGCACCGCCCCCTCCTCCTCCTCCATGGGGGTCTCCAGCAGGTCGAAATCCTTGGCGGCCAGCTCGCCGTCCACAAAGTGGAGAACCACAAAGCAGCTCCTGGCCGTCCCCCGGAAGAAGCCGGCCACGTCGGTGTCGGCCAGGGAGGCGGCAATCACCTTCTGCCGCTTGCCCAGCAGCTCGATGGCAGCGATCCGGTCCCGAAGCTCCGCCGCCCGCTCGAAGCGCAGCTCCTCCGCCGCCCGCTCCATCTCCTGCGTCAGGTCCCGCTGCACATCCTTGAACCGGCCCTCCAGCAGAGACACCGCCTGGGCAACAGCCTGGTCGTGCTGCTCCTTCAGCTCGTCCCCCCGGCAGTAGCCATCGCACTTGCCCATGTGAAAGTTGAGGCAGGGCCGCTCCTTGCCGATGTCCCGGGGAAACTTCTTGTTGCAGGAGGGCAGGCGCAGGGCAGTTTTCAGGGCATCAATGATGCCCTGGGTGCTGTGCCGGCCGGCGTAAGGCCCAAAGTACCGGGCGCCGTCCTCCGCCGCTCTGGAGGCCAGTGAGAACCGGGGATATGCCTCGTTGGACAGGCGGACATAGGGATAGCCCTTGCTGTCCTTGAGGAGGATGTTATATCGGGGCTGGTGCCGCTTGATGAGGGAACACTCCAGCACCAGGGCCTCAAACTCGCTGTCGGAGATGATGACGTCAAAGTGGTCAATCTGAGACACCATGGCCCGGGTCTTCTCGGTGTGAGAGGCGGAGTCCTGAAAATACTGGCTCACCCGGTTTTTCAGGGCCTTGGCCTTGCCCACGTAGATGACGGTGCTCTGGGCGTCCTGCATGATATAGACCCCGGGCTTCAGGGGCAGGCCGTGGGCTTTTTCTTTCAGCTCGTCAAAAGTCATAACGTCTCCCTCCCGGAAAGCAAACCCATATGGGGGCGGCCAACAGCCGCCCGCAGGCAGATAATATCTGCCCCTGCAGAGTGATAACAGCAAAAAAGGCGCCGCAACGCGGCGCCTTTCTGATTTGTGGTGCTTACTCGGAGAAATCGGAAGAGATCATCTTATACAGAGCCTCCACCGCCTCTTTCTCGTCGGGACCATCAGCAATCAGCTTGATGGGAGTGCCTTTTACGATGCCAAGGGACAGGACGCCCAGCAGGCTCTTCGCGTTGACCTTGCGCTCCTCCTTCTCCACCCAGATGGAACTCTTGAACTCGTTGGCCTTCTGAATGAAAAATGTAGCGGGTCTGGCGTGCAAACCGACCTGGTTATTCACGACAGCTTCTTGACTATACATATCGCGTACCTCCACCCTATATATCAGGATATGGGATTAGCATAGCAGATTTGTCCCTGTTTCGTCAATGGACATTTGCACAAATATTCTCACATTTTTTAAGAGGTTTTACAGGATAAATTTGTTTTACGTTCCATCTTTTCCCAGAACCCCGGCATGACGGCGTTTTTCTCCCTTTTTTGCAATTTTTTCAGGCGAAATATTCTTCATCCGCGCCGGAATGTTTTTTGGTGATTTTCACAGGAGGACAAGCCCCGGCGCGCTGTGCCATAATTGAAGAAAAAATTTTCCTTTCAGCTGTGACCCTTCCCCCTCCCCCATCGTTATCCCTGTGAAAGGAGGTCAGGCGATGAAGCAAACAGTCAGCGCGGGCCAGTTTGAAGCGGCCTACGACGCCCACAGCGGCGCGGTCTACCGGCTGGCCATGGTCTACCTGGGCCGGCCCGCCGACGCGGAGGACGTGACTCAGGAGGTCTTTGTCCGCCTGCTGTACCGCGCCCCCGCCTTCGCCGACAGCGGCCACGAGAGGCGGTGGCTCCTGCGGGTGACGGCCAACCTGTGCAGGGACCAGCTGCGGGGCTTCTGGCGCAGGCGGGTGACCGAGCTGGAGGACACCCTCCCCGCTGCGCCGCCCGAGGAGCAGGAGGCCCTGGCCGCGGTGATGGCCCTGCCGGAGCAGTACAAGCTGCCTATCCATCTCCACTATTACGAGGGCTACTCGGTGGCGGAGATCGGGGAAATTCTGAAGCTGGGTCAGTCGGCGGTAAAAATGCGGCTGAAACGGGGCCGGGAAATGCTGAAGCTGGAATTGGAGGGATCGCTTTGAACATCATCGACTACCGCCGGGGGATGGACAGGATCACCCCCAACGCAGAATTAAAGGAGCGTATTATGAATCAAACAAAGAAAAAATACATCCCAATACACCGCACCCTGACGGTCGCGCTGGCGGCGGCGCTGACGGCTGCCTGCCTGTTTACTGTGGCCCTGGCGGCCAGCCCGGAGCTGCGCACGGCGGTGCTGTCCTTCTTCCACATGGAGGAGCGGGAGCAACTCCCTGGTCAGAGCGGGGCCGTCAGCGAGCCCGGCATCAGCCAGGCGGACATCGGGCAGACGGTCAAGGCCCAGTATATCAAGATGGATAAATACTATGGCATATCCGGCAATCTGCTGAACGACCTGACCTGGAACGACGAACGGACGGCTCTGTTGTCCTACAAATTCTGGGAGATCAAGGACAATGAGCTAATCCCTGTTGAGGTGAATATGCAGACCAGCCAAGTTGACATAACCCATAATGGCATCCACTATCAAGGGGAGTTCTGGTGGTTCGTCCACGAGGGACAGCTGGACTTTTTCACCGGCGACAACCGCATAATTGATGAGGACGGGGAGCATGAATGGGACTGGAATCTCTCCTGGATACCGGGCCGCACCGACGCGGTGCTCCTCCGGCTGTCCACCGGGCGGCAGATGGAATACAGGGAGTACCCCTTCCTCTACCACCTGGACACCGGCAAGACCGAGGACCTGTTTGCCAACGTGGACCCCGGCGTGATGGAGCAGTCCGACGGCGCCATCTGGTCCGATGATTTCCGTCTGGCTGTGATCACCAGCCGGGCCAGCGAGGAGTTCCACCATGGCCGGGAGTGGCTGTATAACCGGGAGAGCGGGACGCTCACCGACGTGAGTACTCTGGGCGGCGTAGGCGCTGACTCAGCGGCATTTACGGACGACGACACCCTGATCCTTTACGACCTGACGGACAATGCGGACGGAGGCGTTCAGTCTGTATCGGCCTACTCCTATGACATTTCTTCCGGCCGCACGGTCCAGACGCTGGAACAGACCCCTTACTGCCGCTCCTGGTATGAGAACCCCAGCGGCGTGATGACCTTCGGCAGCCGCTGCGTCCTCATCTCGGAAACGGGACAGGTCCAGGTGGTAGACCTGAAAACCGGAGACCGGACCCTGCTGGACGGCTTTACCTTCCAAACGGGGGATGACTTTATGGTCAGCCCCTCGGGAAATAAGCTGCTGTACTTCGCCATGGACTCCGCGTCTGCGGGGCTGGGCATTTCTCAGCTGGGGATGGTGGACCTGGAGGAGGGCAAATTCTTCGCCTTTGACCGGGAGGGATATGAAAATCTCTATGAAAGCGGCATCGGCTGGAGTGACGACAACACCGTGAGCATCAACGCCAACTCCCTGGATGAAGAAACCCGGTATTTGTTCCTCTACACCTTCTGACCAGACGCCGGGCGGCGCTCCAGACACCGGAGCGCCGCCCTTTCGTCAGTCCATACAGAACATAGGCCGGGCCTCGTCAAAGAGGTCCACCATGCCGCAGTAGTTGAGCACCTCGTATTTCCACAGCCAGTCCTTCTGCTCCTCACTCAGCTCCGATTTTTTCAAGAACTGCCCGTCGGCGGTGACAAAGCCCACAGGGGTGACGGCTGGCATCACCTCGTACAGCTCAGACAGAAACTCCATGTACCCGGTGAGGGGCAGGCCGGCGGTCTGGGCGGTGAGCACCCCCAGGAAGTTGGGGCTGATAACCACGTCCTGCCTCTCCTCGATGTCGTAGTTGGCCCAGATGAAGAAGGGGACGGCGTACTGCCGCATGACCTCCTCGGTGGTACGCTCGGACAGCTTCTTGCCGTACAGCGCCTCATAGAAGGCGTTGGTAAGCGGGGGCTGGTGGTCGCCGAAGAACACCACCAGGGTGGGCTCCTCACACTGGCTGTAGTAGCCGATCAGCTGCTCCAGCGCCTTGTCGCTCTCCCGCATCAGAGCCAAAAACTGCTCCGCCGTCCGGTCCGCAGACTTCAGATTGTCGGGCAGCAGGATACTCCGCTCCAGGTTACGCCAGCCCTGGGCGTAGCCGCTGTGATTCTGCATGGTGACGTTGAAGAAAAAGCTGGTCTCCTCCCCTTCGGTAGCTCTGTAGATCATCTCATAATCCGACTGGTCGGAGATATAGCTGCGGATCAGGTAGGGACTGGGCACATCCTCCTCATACATCTGCCGGTCGAAGTCCAGATAGTCATAGGCGATGATCCGGTTCCAGCCCGAGGATTTATAGGGGTGGAAGGCCGTCGTGGCGTAGCCCTGGCTACCGGCCAGGGCGGCCAGGGAGGGCATGCCCTCCTCCACATAGAGCTGATAGGCCACCGTGTGGGGTGGCTGGAACAGGCTGGTGAAGCCGGTGAGATACTCAAACTCAATGGTGGCCGTGCCGCCCCCGGTAACCGAGGAGTACATCCAGCCCTTGACGGTGTTCTCCTCCAGGGAGTGAAGGAAGGGTGTGGGGTCCTCCGAGGCGTCCAGGCTGTCAAAGATGGTCAGGTCTCCGAAGGATTCGTTCATGATAACAACGATGTTTACCGGCTTTTTCTCCAGGTCCGCCGGAACGCCGGGGTACTCCTCCGCCAGCTCCAGCACCCTGTCCCTGGAATAGCCCTCCGGCTTATCCACCGAGGAGTACCGCAGGGCGATGGAGAAGTTGAGCAGAAAGCCGTTGCGCTGGGTGACCCACTGCTGGGTGTAGATGTCCAGGGCGGGGAGCATCCCGGTGCAGAAAAAGGCGTAGCAGTAGCAGATCATGCTCCCCCACAGGGCGATCCCCGCCAGGGGGCTCAGCCTGGCCCGCTCTCTCTGCGGGGTGCAGAAAAATACCAGGGCCAGATAGGCCGTCAGCAGGATGGCCGCCTGGGTGATGTAGATATCCACGGAGTAGTCAAAGCCGCTGGCTACGTTGGCGGCGGTGCGCCAGCCGGTGATGTCCGCCGGGAAAAGGATGCGGCCCCGGAAGCGCAGGATGTAGTGGTTCACCAGGCCGAACAGAAAGCACACAGCCGCTCCCGCCGCCGCCGCGCGCCGGTTCCGCCCCAGAAGCAGGCGCAGTACCGTAAAGATGCAGTAATAAAAGATCATGTTCATCAGCACCTGCCAGGCGGCCAGGTCCTGGAACACATCATTTTCATTTAAAATCTCCACCATCCACAGGCACACCCAGGGCCCCAGCATTAAGACCAGCCGGGAAGCCCAGCGCTCCGGATATTCCGCCAGATTCCGGAGCAGGCGGCGGGGTGTATCAAACAGCGTATCCATAGTGTTTCCTCCTGTTTTATCCACAGACAGGGAATAGAATAGCAACTTTTTCAAAAAAAGCAAGGGGCTTTTTCCATCTTTAATAATTTTTTAATTTCCTCTTCTATAGACGCAGAATCCTCCGCCAAGTTCCCCTCCGCCGCAGAAAATTTGTGAATATTATTTCGTATATTCATTTTTTATGCATCCGCTTCCCGGCCCCTGCCCTCCGTATTTTTCAAAAAAATGCCTTCTCTATCCGATTTATACAAAAAAAATAGAGCTGGTTTTCTATTTTTGAATATCTATCTATTGACTGTGCATATTTTTTCAGCGTATAATCAGGTCAGCGTCCGGGAAACCGGGCCAATCCATTCAGCGTTTGAAAAGGAGTTTTTAGAATGAAAAAGATTTTTGCTCTGGCTATGGCCGCAGCCATGGCTCTGTCCATTGCCGCCTGCGGCGGAAACGGCACAGACAGCTCCAACAAGGGCGGGGCCTCTTCCGGCGCCCCCTCCTCCGCTTCCGGCAGCCAGGCCGGCGGCAGCGGCTCCAGCGCCGCCCAGCCCTCCGGCGGCGCCGACATCTCGGTGTACACCAACGCCTACTTCGCCCCCTTTGAGTACTACGACGGCACCGACATCGTGGGTGTGGACGTAGACGTCATGAACATGGTGGGCGAAAAGCTGGGCCGCAAGGTGGTCTACACCAACGTGGAGTTCGGCACCATCATCGACACCGTCTCCGCCGGCAAGCTGGCCGACGTGGGCGCGGCGGGCATTACCATCACCGACTCCCGGAAGGAGCTGGTGGACTTCTCCGACCCCTACTTCACCTCCGTGCAGTATGTGATCTATCCCGCCGGTTCCATGACCCCCGACGGAGCTGACGGCGACGTGAGCTACATCCTCTGGGACTCCCTGGCCGGCAAGAAGATCGGCGTCCAGGCCGACACCACCGGCGATATCTATGTGGACATGGAGATCAACGCCGCTGACGGCGACGACTACGACCTGGGCCGGGACGGCGTCCTTCTCAACACCGGCGCCGAGGAGACCCGCTACGACAGCGCCCAGCTGGCGGCGGACGCCGTGGGCGCGGGCCAGGTGGACGTGGTAGTTGTGGATTACCTGCCCGCCTCCTACATTGTGGAGAAGAACAGCGGCTTTGAGTGCGCCGCCCTGTACTACGACGCGGGCGTTGACGGTGCAGAAGCCCCCTTCCCCACCGAGGAGCAGTACGCCATCTGCGTCACCAAGGGCCAGGACGAGCTGCTGGCGGCCATCAACGGCGTGCTGGCCGACCTGGGCAAGGACGGCATCAACGACCTGGTGATGAAGCACATGGGTCTGGAATAAGCGTATACTGCGGCGGAACGGTACTCTCAGGCACTGTTCCGCCGCTTGCCGTAGGGGCGCACATTGTGCGCCCGCCACGATGCAGGAGCCGCCAATCGACCACGGGCGTACAATGTGCGCCCCTACACGCCCTGTTATGGGCATTACAGCGGAAAGAGGGAATCACATGACCTTTTTTGAGAAATTCACCCTGATCTTTACCAACGCCAAATATCTGGACAGCATGCTGACCGGCCTGCGCATGACTCTCGCTATCTCCGTCGGCGCGGCGGTGCTTGGCCTGATCCTGGGGACCATTGTGGCCCTGGTGGGGCTGGCCAAGTCGAAAAACCCGCTGATGAAGATACCCAAGCTGATCTGCGCCCTCTATGTCACCGTGGTGCGGGGCACCCCCATGGCCCTCCAGCTGTTTATCATGGCCTTTGTAGTCTTTGCCATCCGGGGCTTCCCCCTGGTGGTCACCGCCATCATCGCCTTCGGCATCAACTCCGGGGCCTATGTGTCGGAGAACATCCGGGGCGGCATCCTCTCCGTGGACATCGGGCAGACGGAGGCCGGGCGCTCCCTGGGTCTGTCCTCCGCTGCGACTATGTGGTACATCGTCATCCCCCAGGCTATCAAGAATGTGATTCCCTCCATCGGCAACGAGCTGATTGCCCTGATTAAGGAGACCTCCATTGTCAGCATGATCGGCATGTACGACCTGACTGCCGCCGCAAAGAACGTGGGCAGCGGACAGAATCTGGCAAACTACCTGGCCCCCATGTCGGTGGCCGCCCTGTTCTACCTGGCTATTGTCTATCTGCTCACATTCATCATCAAAATCATTGAGGGGAGGCTGCGTCAAAGTGATCGACGTTAAAAATCTGTCCAAGTCCTTTGGCGACCACCTGGTGCTGGACAACATCTCCGAGCACATCAGTCCCGGAGAAAAGGTGGTTGTGATCGGCCCCTCCGGGTCGGGCAAGTCCACCTTCCTGCGCTGCCTCAACCTGCTGGAGACCCCCACGGCGGGGACCATCACCTTTGAGGACACCGTCATCACCGACCCCAAGGTGAAGATCGACCAGGTCCGCCAGAAGATGGGCATGGTGTTTCAGCACTTCAACCTCTTTCCCAATATGACCATCCGGAAAAACATCACCCTGGCCCCGGTTCAGACCAAGCTGATGAGCCAGGCCGAGGCCGACGAGGTGGCCGATACCCTGCTCAAGCGGGTGGACCTGGCTGACAAGGCGGAATCCTACCCCAACCAGCTGTCCGGCGGCCAGAAGCAGCGCATCGCCATCGTCCGGGCCCTGGCCATGAAGCCCAAGGTCATGCTCTTTGACGAGCCCACCTCCGCCCTGGACCCCGAGATGGTGGGCGAGGTGCTGGACGTGATGAAGGAGCTGGCCCGGGACGGCATGACCATGGTGGTTGTCACCCACGAGATGGGCTTCGCCCGAGAGGTGGGCAGCCGGGTCCTCTTCATGGACAGCGGCCACATTCTGGAGCAGAATGAGCCCCACGCCTTCTTCGACCACCCCCAGAACCCCCGGACCCAGCTGTTTTTGTCCAAGGTACTGTAATCAACCCGAAAGGGGCCGTCCAGCCGACAGCCCCTTTTTATTTTTGCGTTTTTCCCTTTTCAGGGGTAGAAATACCCATGAATCTGGTGTATAATGACGAAAAAGGAGGATGCAGAAATGAGAAAAACCTTTATCCTGCTGGCCGCCCTGACGACGGTACTGCTCTGTGGCTGCGGTCAAGGGGACGCGGCCCCCTCAGGCGCCCCCCTCTCCAACTCCGGCTCCGCCTCCCTGCCCGCTCCGGAGCCTCCCCCGCCTCCCCCCTATACCCTGGACCGCTCCGGCATCCCGGAGGAGGTCAATGTGGAGGTCACAGCTCTGACGTCAGGGACGCCGGTGACCTACAGTCAGGTGTTGGACGAGGCGGAACGCCAGGGGGACCTGGGAGGACAGATCGACCTGACCGGCTACCAACTCACCGTCCCCCAGATCAAGGACGTGACCGCCCGGTGTCAGGGCAGGTCGGTAATGTGGCAGCTGGACGTGGACGGCGAGATCGTGACCCCTGACATGGCGGCGCTGGACCTGTCGGGCCACGACCTGGCCGGTCAGGGGGTGAACCTGTACGAGATTTTTGAGGTGCTCCCCTGTTTGACCTGGGTGGACCTGTGCAAGACCGGCTTCACCAACGCAGAGTACGCCGCCCTCCAGGATACCTTCCCCGACATCCGCATGATCTGGGAGATCGTGTGGCACCACTGGACCTTCCGCACCGACGTGGTAGCCTTCTCCACCATGAAGACCTGTGCCCAGACCTTCTTCCTCTACGACGAGGACGCCCAGTACCTGCGGTACTGCACCGACCTGGTGGCCCTGGACCTGGGGCACAACCGGGTTCACGACTGGTCCTTCCTCCAGTACATGCCCAATCTGAAGATTCTCATCGCGGTGGATAACCAGGTAAAGGACCTGTCCTGGATTCAGTACACCCCCAAGCTGGAGTACCTGGAGTTCTTTGTGGGCTATGTCACCGACCTGAGCTTTTTGCAGTACACCCCCAACCTCAAGGACCTGAATATCAGCTACAACCGGGTCAGCGACGCCACCTACCTCTACAACCTGCCCAACCTGGAGCGGCTGTGGATGGAGCACACCCGGATTCCCTACCGCGACTACCAACAGCTGAGGGAGACCTACCCCGATGCCAAAATCGTCCGCAACGGCGAGGGCTCCATCGACCAGGGCTGGAGGACCCATGAGCGGTATTACGCCATGCGGAGCATGTTCAAAAACAACAATGTCCATGAGCTGTTTATGGACAAGGAGGAAGCAGGATAGCCTCCGCCATCTTATTTCATCAAAATTCATTGTCAGGAGTATCGCTATGTTTGAGTACAGATGCGGCATCAAGCTGAAAAGTACCACGGCAGACGCGGCTGCCTTGAAGCTACTAAGAAAGCATTTTCCCAACACCTCCCTCGGGGATCTGCGGAGCAAAATACAAGCCCATGACTATGTATATCTGTCCGACATGCTGAAGCAGGACGGGGAGCGGGAAGCCGTAAAAATGCTTCGGGAATTTGACAAGGCAGGCATTGAAACGGAGCTCTTTGAGGAGAGTCGGAACACCCCTGGTCCCTGGAACACCAGGCCCTTAGATAGAGATGTGCTTTACAATATGCTCCAGCGCTCCAGAGGCATCCAGCGACAGGTACTGGAGGATATTGAACGGGAAACAACGGGATATATCAGTCCGGAGGCTGAGGCATACATTGACGAGGAGATATCAATAGAGGAGGAAATAGACAGAAAAATAATGGAGTAATCATGTCCTTGATTTCCGCCGCATATCACTCATTGAGGTGGTATGCGGTGGATTTTTTGTCGCGGGCGGCGGACGCCCTGTGGAACCCCTGGCTGCTGGGGCTGTTTCTGCTGACCGGGCTGGTGTACTCCGTGGGCTCCGGGTGGTTTCAAATTTTCGGCTTTCGGACCTGGTGGCAGGCGACAGCGGGGTCGCTGCTCCGCAGGCAGAAGGGGCGGGGCGGCGGGCTGTCCCCCCTCCAGGCCCTGGCCACCGCCCTTGCCTCCACCATGGGCACCGGCTCCATCGCCGGGGTGGCCGCCGCCCTGACCCTGGGCGGGCCGGGGGCGGTGTTTTGGATGTGGGTGTCCGCCCTGCTGGGGATGATGACCTCCTTCGGGGAGAAGCTGCTGGCGGTGCAGTACCAGCGCCCCGGGCCGGAGGGCGGGCTCCGGGGCGGGCCCATGTACTACCTCCGGGACGGGCTGGGCTCCCCTGTCCTGGCCGCCTGCTTCTGCCTGGCCGGCATCCCCGCCACCCTGGCGGGAGGAAATCTGGTCCAGTCCTCCTCCATCGCCTCCAGCCTGGAGGCCGCCTTCGGCTGTCCCCGGCCGGCTGTAGGGCTGGTCACCGCCCTGCTGGCCGGGCTGGTGATGCTGGGCGGGCTGGGACGGATCGCAGCAGTGTCCTCCGCCCTGGTGCCCGTTATGGCGGCCCTCTATCTGGGCAGCGGTGCGCTGGTTCTTCTGTTTCACTGGAGCAGCATCCCCCGTGCTCTGGGGCTGATTTTCTCCTGTGCCCTCTCCCCCGCCGCGGCCGCCGGAGGCGGGGCAGGCTGGACGCTGGCGGCCGCCCTGCGGTACGGGGTGGCCCGTGGGGTATTCACCAACGAGGCCGGTCTGGGCACCTCCGCCATGGCCCACGGGGCCGCCCGGACAGCCCCCGCTCAGCAGGGCATGTGGGGCATTTTTGAGGTTTTCCTCTCCACCATACTGGTGTGCACCGTCACCGCCCTGGCTATCCTGGTCAGCGGACTGCCCCTCTCCCCCACGGGACTGACGGGCGCACCCCTCACCGCCGCCGCCTTCGGCAGCGCTTTGGGCCGGACTGGCGAGCTGGTAACCGCCCTGTCCCTGCTGCTGTTCGCCTTCTCCTCCATTCTGGGCTGGAGCTACTATGGGGAGCAGTGTCTTTCGTTCTTTTTCTTGAAAGAAAAAGAACCAAACAGAATTTTGGCTGTTTTTTCCCTTTTATACCGCGCGGCCTTTCTGGGATGCACCGTTCTGGGGGCCGTCTGGGAGCCCGGGCAGGTCTGGGCGCTCACCGATTTGTGCAACGCGATGATGGCCTTTCCCAATTTGACAGCCCTGCTATGCCTTGCGCCCCAGGCGTTTGCTCTTCTTCCTCACCAATCTGGAGGGCCTGTCCGGAGGATTCCCCGGTCAAAATGCATAAAATGAAAAAAACCTATTGACAGTTTAAAGGAATACTCCTATGATAAGGGCAGGAAAGTATGCAGACACAAAACAGAAGGAGCGACTTGTTATGATCTTTGAAAAGCTGGCTGCTCTGATTGCCGAGCAATTCAATGTTGACGCTGACAGCATCACCCTGGAAACCTCTTTTACCGACGACCTGAATGCGGACTCTGTGGACATTGTGGACCTCTCAATGGCATTGGAAGAAGAATTTGGAATAGAGGAGCTGGACGAGGAGGAGGCCTCCGCCATCAGAACGGTGGGCGACCTGGTCCACTTCCTCCAGAATAAGATCGACTGACAAATTGACGGAACTCCGCCTTAGGCGGAGTTCCACTGCTGTGACCTGCCGGGCGGTTTTCTTCCGGCGGACTCTAAGGAGTTTACCATGACTGAATTGGAACAAAAGCTTGGATATACCTTTCAGGACCCCGCTCTGCTGGAGAATGCCCTGACCCACAGCTCCCGGGCCAACGAGAGCCGCGGGAAGCTGCCCAGCAACGAGCGGCTGGAATTTTTGGGGGATTCCGTTCTGGGCATGGTGGTGGCCGACCACCTGTACCGCAATCACCCCGACCTCCCGGAGGGCGATCTGACCCGTACCCGGGCCGCCCTGGTGTGTGAGGAGAGCCTGGTGGAGGTCGCCCGGGAGCTGGGTCTGGGGGAGTATCTGCGCCTGGGCAAGGGAGAGAGCTCCGGCGGAGGCCGGGAGCGCCCCTCCATCCAGGCCGACGCCGTGGAGGCAGTCCTGGCCGCCATCTACCTGGACGGCGGCATTGGCTCAGCCCGAAAGTTTATCCAAAAATTTGTCCTCAGCCGGGAGGTGGCCGGGCTTGCCAAGCCCCGGGACCACAAGACCTCCCTTCAGGAGCTGGTCCAGCGGGAGAGCGGCCAGGTTCTCCAGTACCGCCTGGTGGGCGAGGAGGGCCCCGACCACAACAAACGCTTCTTTGTGGAGGTCACCCTAAACGGCAGGACCATCGGCTCCGGCTCGGGCCACAGCAAGAAGGAGGCCGAGCAGATGGCCGCCCAGGCCGCGATTCAGACGCTGCAATAAGATGATAAACAGCCGGCTTTCCAAGGGAAAGGCGGCTGCTTTTATGTCTCAAACTCCCCGCGGTGCTCCTGAAAGAACTGCCAGTAGGTCCGGATGTGCTCCAGCTCGGTCCAGGAGCAGGGCTGGACCGGAGCGCTGTCCAAATCATAGATTTTGGCCTCCCTCATAGCCAGCAGAAAGGGCGAGTGGGTGGAGATAACAAACTGACAGCGGTAAAACCGGACAGAGTCCTCCAGAAAGGACACTAGCTCCCGCTGAAGCCTGGGGGACAGGCTGTTCTCCGGCTCATCCAGCAGGTACAGGCCCCCCTCCTGAATCTCCTTTGTGAAAAAGGCGAAAGCGCTCTCCCCGTTGGACTTCTCCACCACGTCGTTCATCACCCGATCCCGGACATACCGGGAGCCGGTCCTGCGCTGGGCATCCACCACCTGGCGCAGCCTGTCCACGTCCTCCATGGACCGCATCTGGAATTTGGCGTATCGGGCGTCGGCGTACTCCTCCAGCAGCTCCCGGCGGCGGTGGTCGATGTTTTCGTTCATGTACCGCAGGTCCAGCAGATAGTCGAACACGTCGTCGCTGGTGATGACCCGGCTGTTCTCCTTCGCATCCCGGAAGGCGGGGGCGGTCTCCGCCCGGCACAGCTCCAGGTAGTCTTCAAAGAAGGAGCTGCGGTTGAACACCGTCCCCCGGCTCAGGCCCAGCTTCTCCCCCATCAGGTTCAGAATGGTGGTCTTGCCGCTGCCGTTGCCCCCGCAGAGGATGGTGACGGGCTCCAGCTTCAGAGTCAGGGCTCCCCGGCTGAGAAAGACGCCGAAGGGGTAGCGGCTGGTGTAGCAGGTGCGCTTATTCTCCCGGCTGTTTCCGAGAAAACTCAGCTCCGCCCCCTCGCCTGGGAGGGAAAAACGGGTCAGGTAGATCATGGCGGCCTCCTTGATTCGGATGCAGGGGCGGGTATTACCCGCCCACACGATATAACCACAGTGGAACGGGCGGATGATATCCGCCCCTACAGGAATACCAATATAGGGGGCGGTCTAAATCAGACCGCCCCCTCTTACATTACTGCTTGCTCTTGATATACTCGTCAATGGACTTGGCGGCGCTCTTGCCGGCGCCCATCGCCAGGATGACGGTGGCCGCTCCGGTGGCGGCGTCGCCGCCGGCGAAGATGGCCGGGCAGGAGGTGCAGCCGTTCTCGTCGGCGGCCACACAGCCCTTCCTGTTTTTCTCCAGGCCGGGAGTGCCCTCGTAGCTCATGGGATTGGGCTGGGTGCCCAGGGACATGATGACAGCGTCCACGTCCATCTTGAACTCGCTGCCGGGGACCGCCATGGGGCGGCGGCGGCCGGAGGCGTCAGGCTCGCCCAGCTCCATTTTGATGCAGGTGATGGACTGAACCTGACCCTTCTCATCCCCCTCAATGGACACAGGGTTGGTGAGCAGGTCGAAAACGATGCCCTCCTGCTTGGCGTGGTGGACCTCCTCGGCGCGGGCGGGGAGCTCCGCCTCGGAGCGGCGATATACGATGTGGACCTCGGCCCCCAGACGGCGGGCGCACCGGGCGGCGTCCATGGCCACGTTGCCGCCGCCCACCACCGCTACCTTCTTGTTCCGGAGCACGGGGGTGGGAGAGTCCTCCTTGTAGGCCTTCATCAGGTTGATGCGGGTGAGGTACTCGTTGGCGGAATAGACGCCAACCAGGCTCTCGCCGGGGATTTTCATAAACATGGGCAGACCCGCGCCGGAGCCGATGAATACAGCCTCGAAGCCCTCCTGCTCAAACAGCTCGGTGATGGTGAGCACCTTGCCGATGACCATGTTCAGCTCGATCTTGACCCCCATCTTCTTCAGCTTCTCCACCTCACGGTTGACAACCGCCTTGGGCAGACGGAACTCGGGGATGCCGTAGCTGAGCACGCCGCCGGCCACATGGAAGGCCTCGAAGATGGTGACGTCGTAGCCCATGCGGGCCAGCTCGCCGGCGCAGGTCAGGCCGGCGGGGCCGGAACCGATGACCGCCACCCTGTGACCGTTGCTGGGAACAGGCTCCACCTTGTCGGTAATCCCCCGGAAGGCAGCCCAGTCGGCCACAAAGCGCTCAATGCGGCCGATGGCGATGGGCTCACCCTTGATGCCCCGGACGCACTTGCCCTCGCACTGGGTCTCCTGGGGGCAGACCCGGCCCGAGATGGCGGGCAGAGCGTTGGCGGCGGAGAGAATCTCATAGGCGCCGCCGATGTCGCCGTCGGCCACCTTCCGCAGAAAATCGGGAATGGGGATGCCCACCGGGCAGCCGCTGACGCAGGGCTTGTTGACGCAGTTCAGGCAGCGGTCGGCCTCGTTCATGGCCGCGCCGGTGGAGTAGCCCAGAGCCACCTCTTTAAAATTCCTGGTGCGGTTGACCGGGTCCTGATCCCCCATGAGGGTCCTTACATTCTGTGTATTAGCCATTCATGGCACCTCCTCCCAGGCGGCAGAGATGCTTCTCTCTCGCCTTCGTCTCCTGCTCCAGATAGGTCGCGTTGCGGGCGATAACCTCGTCAAAGTCCACCTTGTGGCCGTCGAAGTCGGGGCCGTCCACACAGGCGAACTTCACCTCGCCATCCACAGTAAGGCGGCAGCAGCCGCACATGCCGGTGCCGTCGATCATAATGGGGTTCATGCTCACGGTGGTGGGGATGTTATACTTCTCGGTGAGCTTGCAGGCAAACTTCATCATCAGCAGGGGGCCGATGGCAAAAACGTGGTCAAACTTGACGCCGCTCTCGATCAGCTTCTCCAGCATGCCGGTGACAAAGCCGTGGTAGCCATAGGTACCGTCGTCGGTGCAGATGTGGAGGTCGGTGCAGGCCTCTTTCATCTCCTCCTCCAGAATGACGATCTCCTTGGTCTTAAAGCCGCCGATCAGGTCCACCTGATTGCCGGCCTGATGCAGGGCCCGGGCCACAGGCAGGGCGATGGCACAGCCCAGACCGCCGCCCAGAACGGCCACCCGGCCCAGGTCCTCCACCTCGGTGGGCAGGCCCAGGGGGCCCACAAAATCCTGGAGGCAGTCGCCCTCGTTCATCTGGTCCAGAGCCATGGTGGAGCCGCCGATCTTTTGGAAAATTACCGTGACCAGGCCGTCCACCGCGCTGGAGATGGTCAAAGGAATCCGCTCACCCGCTTCGTCCACCCGCAGAATAATGAACTGGCCCGCCTTGGCTTTGGCAGCCACCAGCGGCGCGTACACCGAAATCTGACTGATCTCCGGCGTCAGCACCTTTTTTGTTACGATCTCGTACTTCTTCACTGTTTCTCCTCCTGTCAAAGTACTTCCCTTTTCCATCATAGTTATATTGCCAGCGGCTCGCGCCGCACAGATCATATGCTTTACCACCTGTTCCGGCGCCCTCCGCCGTAGCGGCGGCGCCTTTTGGCCGCCAGCAGCCACCGGACCAGGAAAACCGCCAGGGCGATTGCCGCCGCCAGCACCAGCAGGGCTGCGGCCCCGATCCAGTTCAGGTTTGTCACCAGCTCGAGGGGGTTCCAGCTGCGGCTGACATGCTTCCGCCCGTCGCCGCCGGGCTTGGCATACCTGTCAGGCAGGCCCTCCTCCCCGAAGCTCTGGAGATAGGCGGCCAGCGCATACCACTCCTTGATCTCATTGCCGTTGGCATCCCGGAGGATGCAGGCTTCAAAGTCAGTGACCGGACTGCCGTCGGCCATTTTGGGCTCCAGGGACAGCAGGCCGAAGGACTTGCCCTCCACCGCGCCCAGCATCTGGGCGGAGTACATGCCGGTAACCACCCGATAGAGCCGGTCGTCCTCGATTTCACTGGGAAAAACGGCGCTGTTCCCGCCAGGCTCTCCAGGCGTGCCATCGGGGTTTGTCACCTCTGCATCGTAGGTGTAGTCCATTCTCCAATACAGCTGTGCATCCGTCACCCGGTTGAAGAACATCCGGTGGGTGTTGAAGGAGTAGTCCAGCCCCGCCATATACAGCTGGGCGGCGGGCATGAGAGGGGTTACCGAGGCGTCCACCTCGGCAACGGCCTTCAGCTCCCTGCCGGTGAGGTACACCCCCACCAGGGGAAAGCCGGAGGTACCGTCGCTCCCAACCCCCATGGACAGCACGTCGAAGGCCATGGAGGCGGTAATCTCCCCCTTCGCCAAGGGGGCACGGAGCACCCCGTCGGCGGTGACGGTAATCATGACGTCGAACAGATCGGGGGCGTCAGCCTCCAGATTACGTGCCGCCCAGAGGAAGGAATCGGCCACCAGCTCCCCCAGTGCGCTGCCGCTCTGGACCCCGGACTCCGGGGTGGGCAGGTCGAAATCCGTTCGGGTGAGCACCTGGTCATAGGTCAGGCCGTACCGGCCCAGATAGGTTCCCCCCACCAGCCGCTTCCACTGGTCCACCAGCAGGCCGATCTCCCTGTCCTCGGGAAGGGTCTCGTCAATGGGGGTCAGGTGGTAGTCGGCGAGGGTCTTGTCCCCGCCCTCCGTCCAGGTCAGGGTTATGGAGCCCAGATTCTGGCAGTAGGGCCCGGCGGAGACAATATAGGTGTCCCCCACCACAATTGGCTCGGTGAGGGTGGAGTGGGTGTGCCCCGAGACAATAAGGTCGATGCCGCTCACCGCCTCCGCCAGCCGCTCATCCTCAGACAGCTTTCTTTTCTCGCTGGTCCCCGAATGCGACAGGCAGATGATAAACTGAGCGCCCTCCGCCTTCAAGGCGTCCACACACCGCTGGGCGTTGGAGGCCATATCCCCCAGCGTGAAGCCGGAGGAGGGGGCGCAGGCGTGGGAATCCACCCCCATCAGACCAAAGAGACCGTAGGTCACCCCGCCCCGCTCCAGGAGCATATAGTCCTGGACGCCGTAAGCCGCCATGGAGCGCTGGATATCCAGCTTATCCGGGTTATCATTGGCGGGCTTGTAGTTGGCCATCAGAAGGGCGGGGACCGGATCCCCGCTGTCCGCCGCAGCATTGAGCATGGAGGCGAAGCCCGTTCCGGTGTGGTCAAACTCATGGTTGCCCACGGCGGCGGCGTCATAGCCCATGGCCCCCATGGTGCGCAGCTCCGCCCCCTGGGTGGTATACAGGGTCTGGATCAGAGAGCCGATGGAGAAGTCCCCTCCATCCACCGTAAGGGCGTCAGGATGGGCCCTCCGCTCCCGGTCCAAAGCGGTCTTGAGCCGGGCGTAGCCCCCCGACTCGCCCCCCTCTCCGTCCGCCTGGGGCAGGAAATGTGAGTGAAGGTCATGGGTAAAAAGCACCGTTGTGCTGTGGCTCTCCGGGGCGGCCGCCCAGGCGGCCGGCAGGGAAAGCAACAGCAAAATCGCCAGCAACACAGCGGAAATACGGTGGAAACGCTTCACTGAGAACCTCCGTTATCTGAACAATCATTGAATCATGTCAAACTGCACCGGGCGGTAAAACAGCGCCCGGACCTGTTCCAGGTCACGGGTCTGGCCCAACACCCACATCAGCTTGGCGGTGGCGGCCTCCAGAGTCATATTATAGGCCTCCAGCAGCTGAAAGCGCTCCTTCACCTGCTGGCCCACCTGATAGACCGACATATCGCTGCCCTCATAGGGCACCTGCGTCATCATCACAATGGTCCTCCCGGCGGACAGCCACTCCTCCATCGCCAGGGCCAGGGGGCCGTGTCCCCCGCCGGGCAGGCCGCCCACCCCGAAGGACTGGAGAATCACCGCCTGATAGCTGTCCTTCAGCCGACGGAGGCCCTCCGCTCCCATACCGGGGATGAGGGTGAGCAATAGAACCCTGTCTTCCAGCCTGTCGTAGCAGGTTGGCTCCGCCCCGCGGGGGTAGGACCGGGGAGCCAGATAGCGGATGAGCTTCCCGTCCCGGATGACCGCCCGCTCCGGGTAGTCCACACAGGAGAAGGCGTTAAAGCTCTTGCTGCGCTCCTTCCTGGCCCGGGTGCCCAGAATCACCTTGCCGTCAAAGACCAGACTCACGTCGTGGGACTGGTCGTCCGCGGCGTAGAGAAAGCTGTCGTACAGGTTCCGCCGGGCGTCGGTGTCGTTGAGGGCGATGGACTTCTGCGAGCCGGTGATGACAATAGGCTTTGGGGAGTCCTGAATGAGATAGGACAGGGCGGCGGCGGTATACGCCATGGTGTCGGTGCCGTGGGTGAGGACAAAGCCGTCAAAATCAGCGTACCGCGCCCGGATGGCGGCGGCCATCTCCAGCCAGTGGCCGGGGCCCACGTTGGTGCTGTCCAGATTCATCAGCTGGACGGCCTCCACCTGGCACAGCTCCCCCACTGCGGGGACATGGCTCAAGATCTCCTCCGAGGTGATAGCAGGGCTCAGCCCCTGTCCGCTGTCCATGGAGGCGATGGTCCCGCCGGTGGCCAGCATCAGGATACGTTTCATGGGCTTCTCCTCAAAGGCACTGCAAATATTTTCCGTACAGGGTCATGGACAGCTCGTCGCCGATGGCATGGACCTGCTCCTCGGTGACCCAGCCCTCATAGAGAGCCAGCTCCTCCAGACAGCCCACATACCGCCCTGTGGTGTCCTGAATCCTCTTGATGGTATCTCCCGCCGAAAGCAGGCTGTCCGCGGTGCCGGCGTCCAGCCAGGTAAAATTCTTCTCCAGGGGAATCACCTGAAGCTGCCCCCGGCGGAGATACTCCAGATTCACGTCGGTGATCTCCAGCTCTCCCCGGGCGGAGGGCTTCAGCTGGTGGGCGATCTCCATCACCTGGTGGTCGTAGAAGTAAAGACCGGGAATGATATAGTTGGACTTGGGGTAGCGGGGCTTCTCCTCGATGGAGATGGCCCGGCCGCCCTTGTCAAACTCCACCACGCCGAAGGGGCGGGGGTCCTCCACCCAGTAGCCAAACACAGTGGAGCCCCGGTCGTTGGCGGCGGCCCGTTTCAGGGTGACGGCCAGCGTGGGGGCGTAGAAGATATTGTCCCCCAGCACCAGACACACCCGGTCACCCCCTACAAACTCCTGCCCGATCAGCAGGGCATCCGCGATGCCCCGGGCCACCGGCTGCTCGGCGTATTCAATGTGCAGCCCATACTGCTCCCCATTTCCCAGCAGGGCCTGGAAGGTGGCCGTCTCCCCCGGCGGGACAATAACCATAATTTCCGAAATGCCCGCCTGCATGAGAATAGCAATGGGATAGTAAATCAGAGGCTTGTCATACACCGGCAGCAGGGGCTTGCACACCGGCTTGGTCATCGGATACAGGCGGGTCCCCTTCCCCGCCGCCAGGACAATACCTTTCATAGTTCCTTCCTTTGTTCTGCCGCCTGTTTTTCGCAGTTCGGCCTTCTTATGTCTATACTATTTTGTTATTTTATCATACAATATATCACTTTTCAAGAAAAAGCTGTGCCCAAGAATCACAACCGGCGGTGCCAAAAAGCCCCGCCGGTTGTTTGATTTATCTAATTGGGCCGTCCTCCTGCCCTCAGGCGGCTATGTCCTTTTTCGCACCCGCGTGCCGGCAGGCCGCAGCTTCTGTTTTTCTTCATGGCGTCCACCCATCCATCCCCACCTGAAGCTTTTCCAGTGCCTTCTTTTCGATACGGGACACATAGCGCCCCTGGTATTGTAAACGATGCAGTTTGTGATTTTATGCCGAATTTATGCGGTTTCCAGCTGTTTGAAGCGGAATTTGATGATGATTTGCTTGTCGCTGGTCAGCTCCACCCGTTCGATGAGGCTGACCAGCAGCTCCCGGTTGGTGGAGGCGGTTTCCAGGAACCGCTCCACCAACTTTTTTGCCAGGTTAACCTGTTCCGCCGGGGAGTAGTCCGGGCGGTCCAGCTGGCTGAGACGCTGCTCCAAAGCGGCACGGTCGGCTTTGACTTTGGCGTAGATGCGCTGGAAGTCGGCTTCATCCAGGACGTCGCTCAGCTTATCCATGTACACTTTGTCCAGGTGGGTGGTCAGGCTGTCGATTTTGGCTTTTAGTGAGACAATCTCCTTTTCGTTGTTCGCTTTCGCGACAGCCTTGGCCACCGCTCTCTGCGCCTGGGGAAGAAGCTGATCTGCTTGCAGATAGCCTCGGCAGACCTCCTGCACCTTCTCAATCACCGTCTGGGTGACCGTCTCCTCCTTGATGGTGTGGCTGGTGCAGACACCTGCCTTGGTGAAACGCTGGTAGGTGCGGCAGACAAAATACAGCCGGTCCTCCCCTGCCGCATTCTTGCGGTTGAGCACCGCCAGCGGGTAGCCACACTCGTGGCAGAAGATCAGCCCCTTGAACAGAAAGTCATAGGTCCGGCTTCGGGTGTGCCTGCGGCTGTTGACCAGCGCCCGTACCTTGTCGAAGGTCTCCCGGTCAATAATCGGCTCGTGGGTGCCCTCTACTACCACCCAGTCCCGGCGGTCCTGTTTGATGCACTTTTTGCTTTTATAGTTGATTTTCCGTGTGCGGCCCTGCACCATACTCCCGATGTAAGTCTCGTTTTGCAGCATATCGGAAATGCGCTCACTGCTCCACAGGCCAGTGTAGGGGCCAGGATTTGCCACCGGCAGACCGGCATAGGTGGCGGGAGTAGGTACGCCCTCTGCATTCAGTTGAGTGGCAATTTTTCGGCAGCTCATGCCATCCAAAGCCATAGCAAAAATCCGCCGCACCATAGAGGCTGCGTCCTCGTCGATGACAATTTTGTTCTTTTCTGTCGGGTGCATCTTATAGCCGTAGACTGGCTTGCCTCCGATGAACAGACCTTTCCTTTGCTTGTCATGCTTGACGCTGGAAATCTTTTTAGAGATGTCCTTGGCGTACATATCGTTCATAATGGCGCGGAAGGGTGTAATGTCGTTGGCGGTGGAGTCTACCCCAGTGTCGATGCCGTCCAGCAAGGAAATATAACGCACACGGTGCTCCGGGAAGTATCGCTCCATGTAGTGGCCGGTCAGAATGTAGTCGCGGCCCAGGCGGCTCAGGTCCTTGGTAATGACCATGTTGACCTTTTTGGCCTCAATGTCTGCAATCATGCGCCGGAAATTTGGCCGGTCAAAGTTAGTTCCGCTCCATCCATCATCAATATAGGTGTCGAAAACGGTCAGGCGGTGCTGCTGGACAAATTCATTGAGCAGGGATTGCTGGTTGTTGACGCTTTCGGACGGACCTTCATTTTCATCCTCCTTCGATAACCTGATGTATAATGCCGCATGGTAATCCATGGGGTTGCTTATCTCTAAGTACATATCATACCTCCAGAGATAAGCGGCCATTCATCGTATGTATCATACAATATGGCACAAGAAACTTGCAATGTTGTGAAGCTCCTTTTTGAGAAAAAGTTCTAAGGAATTTAGGATGATTTGCTGGACATCGGGTGCATCTTTTGTACAGAGGGTGGTTACAGTCAACTCTTGCGGTTTCACGGAAACGCCTCCTGATCTGAGATGTTAAACTATATTCACAGTACGCGAGAAATAGCCTTGGAGATACATATGCAGATATTTTTGTAAGGAAACGCAGAATTCATAAAAAAGCGTCGGATCGACCATGTGTTGAATGATCGCATAGGGCGGGAATCGTCCGGTCCATTCGTAAGCAGTAAAAATCCAAGCCATGACGGAGGTGCGTTCTTCCTTGTCCAAATTTTCTGCAATCGTCCAGAGGAAAATGTCCCGGCACCGGTCTGAGATGCTTTCCTGTGATGCAAACTGTATGAGCGACAACGCTCCAGCCTGAGCATTTTGCTCAACGGCATCCGCACTCCAGCCACCACGTTTCACATCAATCCCACTCAGTCGAAGCGAGTCAATAAAGTCGGCGTGGTTCTCTCGCAGAACTTTTTGGATTCTTAATTTTAAAAGGATCATTCGGTTATCTCCTCTATTTAAATTTTCAGAGCATAAGAAAACGTTGTTATCGTGTTAAGTCAACCAGCCCCAAAATATTGGGGCTGGCAACGGTGACAACTTCTTATCCATAGCACTTTGCTGATTTATCACGATAATCACATAAGAAAAAGGCCCACTCTTTATAGAGCAGACCTTTGGAGCCATTCGTCTCATAGTATGTTGGCGTTTTTTAATTCCCCCTCTTAAAAATTCGTTCAACGAGTCCTATGCCCGCGATATTGCCCTCCTGCCCACAGCAAAAATCTTTCTATTTCAATGTAAAAAATCGTGTCAAATTTATTTTTTATTATTTTGATGTAATAAACTTGCTTTCTGGGCATAAATATGCTATGCTTGACATGAATAGGGAGGGTAATGATTATGCAGAAGCCAATGCTGAAAAAGCGCGACCTCTATCTGAATCGGATGATTGCATTTCAAGACACCGAGATGATAAAAGTCATAACCGGTATACGGCGCTGTGGGAAATCCAGCCTCATGAAACTGATGGCCCAGCATTTGCGTGAAAACGGCATTGGCCAGGATCAGATACTGGAAATGAACTTTGAGTCCATGAGCTTTCCTGATATGGATGTCAGAGGTTTTTACGAATATGTGAAAGCCCGTGTCCTACCTGAGCGGCGGATGTACTTGTTCTTTGACGAGGTACAGAGAATCTCAGGTTGGGAAAATGCTGTCAACTCCTTCCGTGTAGATTTTGATTGTGATATTTATATCACTGGCTCTAATGCCTACTTGCTTTCGTCTGAGCTGTCCACCTACCTTTCTGGCCGATATGTTGAGATCAAGGTACTCCCCCTTTCTTTTAAGGAGTTTTTAGATTTCCACGGCTACACCGTGACTGAAAAAAAATCGCCTACTGGAGCACTGAAGCGTCGGATCACAGACCAGGACGGCGATATTTACGATGAGCGGGAACTGTTCAATGAATATGCCCGGTTCGGTGGTATGCCTATGTTGGCAGATGTGGGCCTGGAAATTGACCGTGTAACAGCGGCGCTGGACGGCGTGTACTCCGCCGCTGTTGTCAACGATATTTTGGAGCGTGAAAAGCGGAAGGGGCGCCGCACCATCACTGACCCGGTCCTGCTCCGAAAAATCATCATGTTCCTAGCAGATAACATCGGTAACAATGTGTCTGCGACCTCTATTGGCAACACGCTGGTCAACGAGGGTCTATTAGAAGAAAAAGGCCGCAGGAAACCTGCGGTGCATACGATACAGAGCTATATTGAGGCACTGTTGGAGGCGTATATCTTCTACGAGATCAAGCGGTTCGACATCAAAGGCCGGGAGTATCTGCGCACACTGGGCAAGTATTATATCGTGGATATGGGCCTGCGGAACTATCTGTTAGGTTATCGGGATGGCGACAGTGGGCATATTCTGGAGAACATCGTCTATTTTGAGTTGCTGCGGCAGGGATATGATGTAGCCATCGGAAAGATTGACAACCAGGAAGTAGACTTTATTGCCACAAAGGCGGATGCGAAGAAGTATATTCAGGTTACGGAGAATATGAATGCTCCAGAAACCCGGGAGCGGGAATTGGCTCCGTTACGGAAAATTCGGGACAATTATGAGAAATTGGTGATTGCGTTAGAATGTGACCTAATGCAGACACAGGATGGGATTAGAATTCAAAGCGTGTTAGATTTCCTTTTAAAATAGAAATTTTTATTTATAGATAGAAAGAGGGTCTTTGTAATGAATGGAGCAAAATGGTGGAAATTTGATTTCCATTTGCACACACCGGCATCATCTGACTACAGAGAACCAGAATTATCTGCCAAGGATTTCTTACTTTCTGCTATGCAAAAACATATTGACTGTATTGCTATTACAGATCACGATTCTTGTGCTTGGACAGAAATTTTACGAACAGAATTACAGAATATTAAAGCTGAAAATAGTGATTTATACAGAGAACTCGCCATTTTTCCTGGGGTAGAAGTCGAAGTCTTTCCTGCAATTCATTTGTTGGCCATTTTTGATCCCCAAAAACCTGTTGATGATATATCTTCAGTAATTTCACGCATACAAAATGGTGGAGATCAAATAAAATTTCACCAAGCAGTAAACTTAATCCAACATTCTGGGGGCATTGCAATTCCGGCACATGTGAATGATGTAAAGGGTCTTTTTAATGCAGTTGACGGTAGTGCACTGAAAAATGTGTTGGACAACTGTGATTTTTTTGCGGTTGAAGTTACAGACCCCATGTATCAGCTCCCACAGCTTTGTGTAGATATGAAGCGTGAATTTACTTATGTTATGGGATCTGATGCGCACAAGTGCTCTGATGTTGCAAAACGATTTTCTTGGGTTAAGATGGAAGCTCCAACTATTGAATCTTTGGCCCTCGCCTTACAAGACAGGGAGGATGGAGTTATTATAGATGGGACAAGCGTTGATGATCCAAATAATCTTGGTGAACGTTGCTTCATTGAAAAATTAGAAATTGAACAAGGACAAAAAATAGGGAATGGAGCTGCATTTTGTATACATTTTAGTCCTTGGCTCAATACAATAATTGGAGGTCGAGGATCAGGCAAAACAACCATTACAGAGTTTTTGCGTATTGCCTTCGGGAAAGTCCATAATCTTCCAAGTGAAATAGAGACCTCATTTAATAAGTTTTCAAAAATCCCAACTAGCCGCACAGATGTTGGTATGTTGCGTCCAAATACGACAATACAAGTTCATGTAAAAAAAGATGGACGAAAACTTAAATTGATTTGGGAATCCGAAAAATGGACTGAATATTACTATGAGCATGGTGACTGGAAACTAAGTGATGGGGCTGGTAATGTTGACCAGAGGTTTCCTGTCCAAATTTATAGTCAAAAGCAATTATATGAAATGGCGGAAGATCCCAATTGCTTGATTCATTATATCGACAGCTTATTTGACTATGATGCTTGGAAACAACAACTATCAACTCTTAGTGAAGAATACAAAACTATATGTAGACAGTCGCGAGAAATAAGTAATAAAATAGCCCAAGAAGAATCCCTGAAAGCACGTTTAACTGATCTCGATGCGAAAATTCATGCACTTGAAACCGTTGCAAATAATCCTATACTAACAACCATAAAATCATTTTCTTCCAAGTATGAAACCTTTAAATCAGAACTGGCTACCATCATCTCCAGACTGTCTGAGTTGCAGTATGATATTGTTCAAACAACTTTGGTAGATCAGGTCGATATTGATGCCATCTTAGACGAAGAGTCAGCTAAAAAATATAAACGCTTTATTTTAGAGTGGAGCAAATTGATGAGCGAGTATATAGCTCTACAAGAAAAAATGGTTGCTCTGAAGAATGCCGCAGAAGAGTTAAGTAAAAATCACCGTATATCTGCTGATTTTGAAACCGCTAGAACAGAATATTTAAGTGCAATTTCTCTTTTAAAACAACGAGGAATTGATAGCATTGATGAACTTGAGACACTGTATTCTCAGAGAACGGATTTGGAGCAAAAAATTGCAGATGTACTATATTGGAAAAATCAGTTGGAAGAAATCGAGGGAAAAAAGTCTGCTCAATTTGAAGCAATCATCTCGCATCAAAAGCTATTACGTCAAGAGCGGGCTCGTATCATAGCGGAGTTAAATTCGGACCAAGTACGGATCACATTGCTCCCTATGCAGGATATGAGTTTAGCTGAGAAAGAATTTAGAAATATTATCCGTAAAGATAGCCAGTTTCAATCTGACATCCTTGATTTAGATGATATTCATAATTCTTTCATTGGACAGCTCTGCGCCCCGAATCATGGAGCAGATATTTGGCAGAATAGATTAGAAACTCTGTCTAGCCTTATAAACAAAGATCTTGGCGGTAAAAAGTACGGGAAACGTTTTAGTGCTTATATTTCTTCTTTGTGTATTGAGCATCCTGAGGATATTGACGACTTGCAAATATGGACTCCACCTGATGCTATTCAATTGGAAATTAAAATGGATGGGAGGTTTTCAAATATTGCTCAAGGCTCAGCTGGACAAAAGACAACAGCATTATTGTCTTTAATTTTGCGTTCTAATAATGGCCCCCTCATTATTGATCAGCCAGAAGATGATTTGGATACGAAACTGATTTCTGAAATGTTAGTATTTGAATTGCGTAGACAAAAGCTTAAGAATCAAGTGATTGTCGTGACACATAATCCAAACATTCCAGTTAATGGTGCCGCAGAACAAATAATCGCTATGTACTTTACGAATGGGCAGGTTCTCTGCAAGGTTGAGGGAGCATTGCAAAATCAGGCGATTAGAAATGAAATCTGTGATGTTATGGAGGGTGGGCGCGATGCCTTGAAGAAGAGATATTTTAGAATATATAAGCCTTTATACCAATAATCCGAGCAAATATCAAATGATGAATGGCCGCTTATCTCCCTAAAATTCCTCCACCGTTTGCAATAACCACGGTGCTACCCCAAACATCCGATGCCCGGACAAGCCCTTGCGTTGCAAGGCTTTCCGGGCATCGTTTACATTAAGCGCGGCGGGATACATAGGACCGACTGATGCCGCACCGGCTGGCAATTTCCCGCTGAGTCTGGGGCAGCTTATTGTTCAGGCCGTAGCGCAGAGTGATAATCATCCGCTCCCGCGGAGTCAGACAGGTCTGGACGCATTGACGGACCTTGACGCAGGCATCCCGAGTATCCAGATCCTCCAGCATGTTGTCGTCTACCGCGATCACATCCATCAGCGACAGGGTCCCTCCGTCCCCCGCCGCCTCCAGGGTGTCGGTGAGGGATACCTCACTCTGGAGCTTGCGCTGCGCACGAAAATGCATGAGAATCTCATTTTCAATGCACCGGCTGGCATAGGTGGCCAGCCTTACATTTTTATCCGCCTTGAAGGTGGAGATTCCCTTAATCAGTCCAATGGTCCCAATGGAGATCAGGTCGTCCTGATCTCCGGTTTGAGCGTAATATTTTTTAACGATATGCGCCACCAGGCGCAGGTTGTGCTCCACAAGGATATTTCGTGCCTCCAAATCCCCCTGGGCGCAGCGCTCCAGATATTCCTTCTCCTCCGCGGCCTTCAGCGGTCTGGGAAAGGAGCCTCCTCCTCCAGACAGGCGCAGGGTAAAAAACAGTCCGTTCATCATCAGGTAGATCACAGGTGACAGCATTTTATCACACCTCCGCTCTACCTTATTCGCACCCGGCACGTCCCTATACCCCCTCCTGCCGCTGGCCTGGCGGCGGGACATCCTCACAGCATTTTCACAATCTCCTTTTTCAGCCGGGCGATGATCCGCTTCTCCAGCCGGGAAATGTAGGACTGGGAGATGCCCAGCCGGTCGGCCACCTCCTTCTGGGTGCACTCCCGCCGGCCGTCCAGCCCAAAGCGCAGGGTAATGATATGCCGCTCCCGCTCGTTCAGCCGCTCCATGGCCTGGCGGAGCAGCTGCCGGTCCACGTCGGCCTCCAGGGGCTGGACTACCAGGTCCTCGTCGGTGCCCAGCACGTCGGACAGCAGCAGCTCGTTCCCGTCCCAGTCGGTGTTCAGCGGCTCGTCGAAGGACAACTCTGTCTTTTGGTTGGCCGTCTTGCGCAGGTACATCAGGATTTCGTTCTCAATGCACCGGCTGGCATAGGTAGCCAGCTTGATAGCCTTAGCGGGCTGATAGGTGCCCACCGCCTTGATGAGCCCGATGGTGCCGATGGAGATCAGGTCCTCAATATTGATCCCTGTATTCTCAAACCGGCGGGCGATATAGGCCACCAGGCGCAGGTTGTGCTCGATGAGGCGGTTTCGGGCCTCGGTGTCCCCCGCCTCCAGGCGGGCGATGAGCTGGGCCTCCTCCTCCCGCTTCAGGGGAGCGGGAAGTGTGTCGCTGCCGCCGATATACATCACCTTGCCCGGAACCAGCAGTCCCAGCCGGTTCAGGAGAGCTGACAGGCCCTCTTTCAGATTTATGTAAACTGTTTTCAATACAAACACCTCGTTCATTTCCGTTCTGTAGGGGCGCATATTATGCACCCGCAATATGCAGATACGTCCGCGGGCGGATGATATCCGCCCCTACATACCATCCACCGACCCGATCAGCGCCTGATACCCGCCTCCGTCGGACACAGGGGTGGGAGACAGGGCCACCAGCGCAGGGCCTCTCCCCTGCCCGTCCAGTTCCAGGCTGTCCGCCCGGACGCACAGCAGCAGCCCCCGCTCCACCCCCACGCTGCGGTAGGGCAGCAGGCGGAACCTGGCCTTCCACTCCCCTGTCCCCAGCCGGGTCAGGGCGGAGGAGGGGTCCGTCAGGTCGGCGGGACCAGGGCGGTGGTCCGGCGGAAAAAGCGGCCCCAGCCGATCCCCCTCCGCCACCACCACCGGGCGGCCGGAGGCGGGATCGGTGAGGGTGTTCCCTGTGTCCACCAGGGCGGTGAGGACCACCTGCTCCCTGCCCAGCCGCAGCCGGAGGGGCACCAGCTCCCTGTCAGTGGCGCTGTGCCGCCCTATCCGCTGAAACACCAGGGTTATCACTCCGTAGCACACCGCCGCCGACAGGAGGACCACCTTGATATCCAGTGCGGAGTAAAACACCCCGTTTCCCAGAGCGAGTCCTGTCCCTCCCAGCAGACCAATCGCAACCACCCCGCCCCCCAGGGCGCAGGTGAGAGCCACAAACAGCAGCCCCTGACGCAGCAGCCGGCGGCTGCCCCCGTAGGCGGTTACCAGCATCAGGACCAGGGAGGCCAGCCTGCACAGGGGGTGGGCCAGAAAGCCCAGTCCGGGCAGGAAGATGGCAACTGCATACATCCCCCCCAGCGCCCCGCCCAGGGCGAAGCGCCAGCGCAGGAGGGGCTCCCCCGCCAGCCGGGCAGCCGCCAGCAGCAGCAGGTAGTCGATGACCCCGTTGAGGAGGAACAGCGTATCCACATAGATAATTGTCATGGTCTCGCCTCCCCCCTCAGCACGTCCTATTATAGGAGCTTGGCCTGGAGAAAGCGGTCAGATTTTTGATAGGGCTTTGGGGCGAATTTGGTCCGGCCTATTGACATCCGTGTAATATCCTGTTATAATATCGTCAGACGATATTATAAACCGATAGAAAGGAGAAGCAGTATGCCAGGACGGGAAAAGGGGCCGCTGACCGAGCCCATGTACTATGTGCTGATGTCCTTCCTGCGCCGGGAGATGTGCGGCACTGAGGTCACCGACTTTGTGGACCGCAAGACAAAGGGCCGGGTGCGCCTGGGTCCGGGGACGCTGTATACCCTGCTGGCCCGGTTCCAGGATGAGGGGATGATTGCCGAGACCTCGGTGGATGGCCGGAAGCGGACCTACAAGCTGACCGACAAGGGCCGGGCGGCCTTCGAGGAGGAGCTGGCCCGGCTGCGGGCCTGCGTCAACGACGGACTAGAGGAGGAGGAAGCGCCATGAGCAAGCTTTGTATTCGATTTTCGCCGTTAAACGGCTATGACATCCCCGGCCTGGAGAGCTGGCTGGAGAAGCAGGCGGCCAAGGGTCTGGTATTCGCCATGACTATGGGGCCTCTGGTCCTGTTCGAGCGTCAGGAGCCCGCCAAGCTGCGGTTCCACCTGGAGCCCGCCCCCAGCAAGCCCGACTGGACCGACCCGGAGCTGAACGAGCTCTACGAGCAGGCGGGGTGGAAATACCTGGGGCTGTTCCGAAACAGCTTTGCCGTCTTTGTGACGGAGGACCCGGAGGCCCAGGCCCACACCGACCCGGAAACCTGGGATTACGCTCTGAAACGGTTCCTCCGGCGGAAGCTGCTGGGGGGCGTCGGGCTGGCAATCCTGAACTTTGTCCTGCTGAATTTTTCCTGGTCCTCCCAATTTACCCCGGAATACATTCACTACTACTGGGCGGAAATTTTGAGCTACGGCTTTTTGCCTTGGATACTGACCGTCCTGGGACTGGTGCTGATGGATATCTCCTACCTTCACGGCCTGTTTGTCCTGTGGCGGCTCCACCGGCAGACCAAGAGCGGCCTGCCCATGACCCCCGCCCCGGGCAGCCGCCTCAGCGGAGCGCTGGCGGCCCTGTCCGCCATCCCCCTGTTTCTGGTGGCGGTGGAATTTGCCTTTCTCTGCGCCACCCACGGCTACTTCCCCTACGATCTGGCCGACTCCAACTTCGTCACCCTGACCGAAATTGAGGGCTCCGGTTTTCAGATTTCCCAAAAATGGCCCGACTATATGGACTACATCTCCCATGAGTACACCCCCCTCACTCCCGAAAGCTGGTTCTTCCGGCAGTACGGCGTCGGTCACTGGAACGAGGACGGTACGGAAAACCGGAACGTCCCACATTTGGAGATCAATATCACCCGGTATTTCCTCCCCAACCTGGCAGAGCGCCGGGTGTGGGAGTGGGAGTCCTGGGGGCGGGGCGGCTATCGGGACCTGGAGCCAGCCTATGACCTGGACCAGATCCGTTTCTGTGAAGATGAACATCTGGATGGAACAATATCCTATTATCTGATCCTCCGCAGGGGCGGCACCGTCCTGCGGGTGGAGTACCGGGGCGAACAGGACATCACCCAATTCCTGCCCCGGTTCGCCGAGATGATTGACAGCCTGTGAATCCCGTTGTGTGAAAGGAGGAGCCGTTATGACCGAAATCAGACCCATCCCCTGTTCCTTTTTCGACATCCCCGGCTTGCAGAGCTGGCTGGACGAGATGGCCTGTCAAGGGCTGTTCCTGCAAAAATTCAACTTCCACCGGGACCGGGCCGTCTTTACCGTGGGCGACCCCTATCCGGTGCGCTACCGCCTGGACCCGGTGGGAAAAAGCAAAAAGAAGGACCGGGAGCGGGCGGAGCTGTACCAGGAGGCGGGCTGGACCCATGTGGTCACCATCTCCAAGGCGTTTCACATCTTCTCCTGCGGCGACCCCGACGCCCCGGAGCTGTACTCCGACCCCCAGTCCCTGTCCCTGGCTCTGGACGGGACCATCCGGGCCCAGATTCGGTATCAGCTGTCCTTTGTCCTGAGCACCCTCCTTCTGATGGGCGGCCTGCTGTTCCTGACCCGGGACATCTTCTGGGCGGACTTTCTCCTGTGGACCAGCCCCCGGAATCTGTTCACCCTGGCCCTCACCGCCATACTGTTTCCCGGCCTGTTCCTCGTCCTCGCCCTGGAACTGCGGAAGCTGCTCAAAATTCAGCGCACCCTGGCCCAGGGCCTGCCCCTGAAGGCCAAAAAGCGCTGGAACCGGCCCCGGTGGATTCTGGTGTGGATAGCTGTCTACCTGCCCCTCTCTCTCTTCCCCAGGGTGTTTCTGGAGGACTATCGCCCCAAGCTCTACAGTCTGGAGGAGGCTGTCCTGTCCCACCCCTGGCCCACTCTGGGCCAGCTGGAGGGGACCGGCCCCCGCCCTCTGGAGGAGGAGCCCAAGGTGGACGGCCACGTCCACCAAAACGACTCCTGGTTCGTCCCGGTGCAGGAGTACGTCTCCATCGACTGGCGGACACACTCCATTCCCACCGACACCGGAAAGATTCCCGGCATCGAGCGGCCCTACTCCCTGTGGACCTATTTTCAGTACGACCGGGCCCGCTCCCCCAGGGTGGCCCAATGGGTGTATGAGCTCCGCCGGGACGAGGAGGCCAAGTACCTGACCCGAGCCCAGAAAAACACCAGCTTCTACGGCAAGGTCACCGACCTCCAGCCCTGGGAGAAGCTGGACTGGCCCGGCCTGGACCGGCTGGAGGCTGTCCGCTACCGCCAGCAGGACCAGGACTGTTGGACGCTCGCCGCCCTGCGGGGAAATGAGGTCCTGATGATCTGCTACGTGGGCTATGCCGGCCTGGAGGACTGCCTGCCTCTGTTCCTGGAGGCGATGGATTAAATTGTGCGGGCGGATACTATCCGCCCCTGCACGATGTTCCAGATTCTGATGGCCGCGGCAGTAAAAGGAGGTTTCCATGAAAAAACTGGTTTGGAAGATATTACCTGTGGAGCCCTATGACATGCGGGGGCTGGAGGAGTGGCTGGCCGCCATGGCCGCCCGGGGGCTGCATCTGGTCAAGATCGGCACAGACTTTGCCCGCTTCGCCCCCGGTACGCCCCGGGCCGGGGTGCGGTACGCCCTGGACATCAAGGCCTGGGGCGACATCGACAAAGAGCGCAACGAGCTCTATGCCCAAGCGGGATGGGAGTTTGTCACGACACTCAAGGGGCTGTATTATGTCTACCGCACCGCGGACCCGGCCGCCCCCGCCCTGCACACCGACCCGATGACCCAGAGCTTTACCTTCGACCGCCTGCTCCGCCGCAGCCGTTGGACTCCGTTTATCCTCCTCGCCTTTGCCCTCTTTTCGTGGCGGAGCATCTTTGCGGACTTTTTTGACAATCCCTGGATTCTCCCCAACAGCTTCCTGCTGAATACAGAGGCAGCCTGCCTGATCCTGGCGCTCTTTGTCTGCTATGCTTTGAGTCTCTTCCGCTCCATCCGTTGGCGGCACGCCTTGAAGGTCCTGCAAAAACAGCTGGCTGACGGCATCCCCTTAGATGAGGGCCGCCGCTGGCCCCGGCGTTTCCCCTTAAAGGAATGGGCCCCGCTCATCCTTTGGTTCTGCGCCGCTCTGGTCTGGGGATTTTGCATACAGCCTAAGACCTCCAAGCAGCTGCCCCTCCCGGAGGACTGGAACTTCCCCCGCGTCAGTCTGGAGCAGGTAATGGAACGGGAAGACGTGGTCAACCTGACCGCCGAGCCTTCCAGCGGGAGGCTCCTCCCCCACCCCACCTGGCGGCGCTCCCTTCTGGTCCCGGAGCAGATCAGCTTTCAGCAGTGGGGTACCGCCCTCCTGGAGGACGGCAGCGCCCAGGAGTGCAGCGTCTATCTTCACCTGTACCGCCTGCGCTTCCCGGACATGGCCCCCCTCCTGCTGCGGTGCCTTCAGGAGGACCAGCTGGCCTGGTGGCGGCGGTATGAGAAAAACACCGGGGAGTACCACATCAACTCATTGCTGGCGGAGTTCTACATCAACTCACCACTGGCGGAGTTCTCCGGCTTCCAGAGCGTGGACCACCCCGCCTTCGACGCACTGACCGTCCTCACCTGGCGGACCGAGAACATGGACGCGCCCAGAAAGCTCTACGCAGGCCAAATAGGGAACCTGGTGTTCACGCTGAGCTGCTCTGGCCCGGCAGACGTTGACCAGGCGCTGGAGATTTTTGTAAAGGAGGTCACAAAATGAAGCATGTCTTTAAAACCACCCCGGTGTCCCTGTTCGACATCCAGAGCCTGGAGGGCTGGCTGGAGGAACAGGCCAACGAGGGGCTTTTCCCCCTGTGGGTCAACGGCGACTTCACCCAGTTCCGCCGGGATGACGCCGCCCCCGGCACCCGCTTCCGGCTGGAGGCCGCTGACGGCAAAGAGGCCCCGGAGCCGGAACAGCTGGAGCTGTACAAAGAGGCGGGCTGGGAGTATGGAGATATGGTGGGCAAAGCCTACTTCCTCTTCTACACCACCGACCCCAGCGCCACTGAACTGCACACCGACCCGGTGACCCGGGGACTGTCCCTGGAACAGCTGGCTGGGGAAGTTCAGAAAGCCCGCAGGAAGCAGCGCATTTGGCGGTACGTCATTTTGGGTATTCTGATCGCCGGGGGCGCCGTGATCTGGCGCGTCGATTCCCGCCAGCTGCCCCTCTACTTTCTGGATATGTCCGGAAGTTTGCTCATTCTTCTGCCGCTCTTTCTCTGTTTTTGGCGGAACGACGAACGGGAGTACCGCTGTCTGCTGGACCTCCAGCGCTCTCTGGAGCTGGGCATCACCCCCAAACCCCACCGCCCAAGGCGGCGGAACTTCTGGTTTGTCCCCTTCTGGATCGCCATTCCGCTGTTCGGTCTTATCATCGTTCTGTGGACGGGGCGCCTGTTCGGCTTCTGGGATTACCCGACAGCCAAGCCGCTGGAGGACTTCTCCGGAACTTATGTAAACCTCCAGCAGCTGGAATCGGAGCCGTTGCTCACCTATGAGGATCTCTTTGGCGAGCCCCACCACAAGTCCCCCGGCAGCGACTGGGGAGAGAGCACTGTCACCCGGAAATTTGCCCTCCTCTCCCCCGGCTACTACACCGTGAATCAGACCCTGCTCAGCCCGGAGGACTGGGAGTCAAAAAGCGGCTACTCCTCCTCCGGGGAACCGGAGTATGTCTACTCCCCCACCCTGGAGGCGGTCTACTTCCACCTGCTTATCCCTGCTATGGCCCGGCCCGTCGCCCTGGCCCAGATGGCGGAGCAGGAGGCCGTCAACCTGACCTGGACCTATGAGGAGATCGACTACCCCGGGCTGGACTTCGTCATCCTCTCCCGGAGCAACTCCCAGTATCAGGGGGTGGCCGTGGCGAAGGGCGGGCGGCTGGCCGTTTTTCACTACGGCGGCCGGGAGGACCTGGCCGACCACCTGGACGCGCTGGCGAAAGCGGTAAACCCGTAGGGGGCGGCCTCCGCGCCGCCCCCTACAAATTCTCCAATATCTCCTCCGCCTCCTCCCTGCTGTAGCAGCCGTTGAGGACAGCCAGCAGGGCGTTGGCAGACATGTGCTCCGGCAGCTCCAGGCGCTTTAAGAGGGCCTGACGCCGCTCCCCGCTCCCCGGCCCTCCGGACAGGCCGGCGGCGAAGAAGTCCGCCTTCGTCAGGGGCGGGCCGGAGAGGCCCGGCAGGGTGTTCTCCTCCAGAAAGACAGCCCCCGCCCGGCGGAGGACGTCCTCCAGCACAGCGGGGGGCATCCCCTCCACCCCCAGCTTGCCCTCTCTCCCCGGCTGGCGCTTGCGCCGCTCCTTGCCGTAGACATCGGGGATATAGGCGTGCTTTAAAAATCGGGCCGGGATGGCCCCCTTGATCCGGTTCCGGATGACGAAGCCCGCCCCGTCGGAGTCGGTGAGGACGATCAGTCCCCGCCGCTCCGCCGCCCTTCGCAGCAGGGCCATTTTTTCCGGGTCCTTAAAGATTTGAAAGCCCCCTGTCTCCAGGATCAGGGTATCCACCACCTGGGACAGGGTGTTTTTGTCGTACCGGCCCTCCACCGCGATGGCCTCTCGGATGCAAAACATGTGCAGGTCACCTCCCAAAAGCCTCCCTTCGCAAGGGGAGGTGGCATTTCCGAAGCAAATGACGGAGGTTTTTCCCTTTCCCCCCATTGGTCCCTATAGGAAACCCCCAGTCAGCCTACGGCTGACAGCCCTCTTTGCGAAGGGGGGCTTTTCATCTCCCGTTGCCAGCTCCAGCAGCAGGGCAGTCAGCAGCTCCCTTGGGTCCTGGCCGGTGGACTTCATGGCCAGATCGGTCTGGGCGCACCGGATGACAGCCCGCCTGCACCAGGGCAGGGAAAACCGCCGGGCACTGTTCATCAGCCGGTCGGCGGGGTAGCGCATGCCCCACAGCTGGGCCACATAGGCGGCGCTCCTCCGCCCGTCCAGGGCCAGCCGGGCGGAGTAGAGCTGGCGCAGCTGCTTGCCCAGGGCGGCCAGAATCTCATAGGGGCTCTTCTGCATCTGGTACAGCTCCCCCAAAATCTTCGCCGCCCGGTCGTAGTTCTTCTCCCCGATGGCGTCGGCGATGCGGAACACCACAGCGCTGAGCTGGGGGGTGGCTACTGCGTCAATGTCCGCCTGGGTAATCTTGGGTCCCCGGGCGTAGGCGGCGACCTTTCCGATCTCCTGCTGGAGGCCGTGCATCAAATCGCCGCACAGCTCAATCAGGTACTCACACAGCCGGACATCAATGTCCTTACCCTGGGCCTTAAAGTGCCTGCGGACCCAGTCGGCCAGCTCCCGCTGGCCCTGGCGGACAAAGTTCACCGCCGTGCCGTACTGCTTCACCGTCTGGGCCAGTTTGGTCCGGGCGTCCGGCTTGTAGTCGATGAGGTCATAGAGGAACACCAGACAGCAGTAATCGGGCAGGCTGGACAGGATGCGGATATACTCCTCCTTCTCCCCCGCCTTGAACAGGTCGAAGTCGGTGACCTGAATCAGGGTCCGCTCCGCCATCATGGGCAGGCAGTCCACCGCCTCCTCCAGGGCGTGGGGAGACATGTCCCTGGCACTCAGGTCGTGGCGGTTGAACTCCCCCAGCCCCCCGGTGAGCACCGCCTCCCGCAGGCGGCCAAGATAGTGGTCCCGGAGGTAGGTCTCCTCCCCGTGGAGGATGTAGAGCTGCCCCAGCGTCCCTGTGGACAGGTCCTTTTTCAGTTTTTCAAATCCGGATGTATCTGGCTTGGCTTTCGGCGGCATGGCCGGTCCCCCTCTGTCACTTTAATTGGACCTCTATTGTCCCGTGCAGGTCGGTGCGGTAAATTTCGGCCCCCGCCTCGTGGAGGCGGTCCAGCGCGCCAGCGCCTGGATGTCCGTATTTGTTGTTCAGCCCCACGGAGATCAGGGCCAGCTCGGGCTTTACCTTCTCAAGCAGCTCCCGGGTATTGGAGGTGTCGGAGCCGTGGTGGCCGGCCACCAGCACCTCAATATCGGGCAGGGCCGCCGACTCTGCCAGCCGCCGCTCTCCCTCTGCCTCCATGTCGCCAGTGATGAGGACATCGTTCCTGCCAACGGTGGCCAGCACGGTCAGGCCCAGCTCATTGGCGGTCCCGGCATCGGACATGGGAGGGAGCACCAGCACCTTGCCCGACCCCATCTCAAGAGGCAAGTCCTCCCGGATGAACAGGACCTGTATGTCCCGCTCCTCCGCGGCGGCAACAATCTCTGCCCGGAGTGGGCTGTCCTCCTCCACATCGGGCAGGCAGATGGTCCCCACCCTGACCCGGCGGAGCAGCTGGGGAACGCCGTTGGCGTGGTCCGCGTGGTAGTGGGACACCACCAGCATATCGACCTCGCTCCGCCCCAGGGCCTGCAGGTAGTCGGCCGCCACGTCGCCGGGGTTGTCCCGGCTGTCGCCGCCGCAGTCCACCAATGTCAGATACCGCCCAGTTCGCACCAGCACACTCTGGCCCTGGCCCACGTCCAGCACGGCCACTGCCATATCCCCCACATAGAACGCGGCCCGGGTCAGCGCCACCGCCAGTACCAGCGTGACCGCTCCGGCGGCTGCAGGCATCCACAGGGGGCGCCTTCCCTTCACGCGGACGGAGACCAGCAGCAGAGCGTAGACCAGCACCACCCAGGCCCGGTAGCAGACAGAGTCCAGAGGCAGGGCGGCCAGGGCGGGCCTGGACAGCAGGTCGATGACCCACTGGAGGTAATAGACCAGCCCTGTAAAGGGAATCGCCAGTACAGCCGCCGCCCCGGGCAGAAAGGCCCCAAGCGCCCCCGCGGCCAGTCCGCCCAGAAACAAAAAGCCGATGGCCCACAGGGTGAGCAGATTGGACAGGGGCGAAATCAGGGAGATCATATTGAAATGGACCGCCACCAGCGGAATGGTAAGCAGAGAGGCGCCCAAGGTGGCGGAGAGTGTGGAAACAGCAAAGTAAGGCGCCGCCCGCAGGCACTTCTCCCTCCGATTTTTGGGCCTTTTGTCCAGGCGGAACAGCTTGACCAGCCGGTCCTGGACCTGGTCGGACACGAGAAGGATGCCCGCCACCGCCGCGAAGGACAGCTGAAGGCCGATATGTGCGGCGGAAAAGGGGTTGAGCCACAGCAGAAGCATGAGGGCCAGCGCCAGGGAGGTTGGGCCGTCCCGTTCCCGGTCCAGCAGGGGTGCGAGCTGGAGCATCAGCACCATCACCGCCGCCCGGAGCACCGAGGGGGTGTTTCCCGCGATACCGCAGAAGAGAAACACCCAGAGAATGGTCAAAAGGGCGGTAGACCGCCTCCCCCGGCCCAGCAGGGCGGTAAGCAGGCTGGACAGAAAAGCCAGGTGCATTCCGGACACCGCCACCGTGTGGCTCAGGCCGGTCCGCTCCAGAGAGGTGGTGAACTCGTCGGTAAGGCTGCTCCGGTTGCCAGTCACCAAGGCCTGGACAAAGCCGGCGGCGTCCTCCGGAAAGGCGGCGGCAATCCCCTCTCTCAGGGCCTTCGCCGCCCAGGCGGCGTAATACTGGGGCGGGACATGGTCCGGCCTCTGAACGTCCAGCCGGCCATAGGCCTGGGCCCGGAAAAAGACGCCCTTGGCGGTGTAATAGGTAATCCTCTCCCCGGCAAAGGTCCGGTCCCCCAGGGTGCAGCGGGCGACAGTCTGAACGCGGTCACCGGGGCGCAGGCCTGCTCCCTGTTCGTCGGTGTAGAGGATGGCGGACAGCTTCACCCAGCTCTCTGTCTCCGCCTGAACTACCACCGTACAGCCGCCGTAGGCCCCCTCCTGGGGCCAGTCGGACACCGTGGCGGTGAGCCGGACGGTCCGGCCGTCCAGATCCCTGGCGGGCTGGAAGAACACCGCCATATACAGCGCCGTCCACAGGAAGCCCGCCGCTAGGCCGGACAGAATCAGCGCGGTCCTCAGCCGGACATGTCCCTCCCGCCTGCGCAGGGCAATCCAGCCGGCTGCCGCCGCCAAAATCAAAATCGCCCCTAAGGGGAGCAAAAAGAGGTCCAGTCCGCCGTAGATGGTGAGAAAGATGGCAGCGGAAAAGGAGAAGGCAAAGGCGGCCAGTATGCGCATATCCTCTCCCCCTCCCCGGCTTTTTTCCAGAGTATCACGTTTGGGGAAAATTTGCAAGTAGGGCGCGACGACCCGGCGCGCCGTTTTCCAGCCCTCTGCCCTTTTATAGGCGGGGCGCCGGGGTCGTCGCCCCCTACTTGCCATCCCTGAAAAAATGTGATAAAATCATCCCACTTCGCGAAAGAGGAGCTCTTTGCCATGACCGACTACTTCCACCTGAACACCGACAGGAACACCCTTCTCTCCCTGTCCACCCTGGGGCTGGCCCACCTGGGGGACGGGGTCTACGAGGTGATGGTCCGCTCCTGGCTGGTGCTCCACGGAAAGGCGAAAGCCAAGGACCTGCACCGGGCCACCGTCAAGTATGTGGCCGCCCCCGCTCAGGCGGAGCGGTTTGAGCGGATTCAGCCCCTCCTCGACCAGGAGGAGGCCGACGTCTTCCGCCGGGGCCGGAACACCGCCCCCCACTCCATTCCCAAGGCGGCCAGCCGGGCCCAGTACCAGACCGCCACCGGCCTGGAGGCCCTGTTCGGCTGGCTATACCTCCAGGGGAGGACAGAGCGGCTGAACGAGTTATTTGCTGTGATGATGGAGGAGTAATGTGGAATGTCATAAAATTCAGGAATTAGCGTTAATATTTGACTCTTTAGAGGCTGAATACTGCAATTTTTCTCAGCATTTTGATGGTATTTCTGTCGAAGAAAACGAGCTGCCCGGTATCCCAACCGAGCTTACAAAAGTTATCAAGGGGGTCCTTGGCGTTCAATCTTCTAAATGGATTTACAAAAAGGTTCCGGCTCTTAACCACCAATGTCCAGCAGATATGATTAAAACGGAGGCTGGATACAAGGCTGTTAAGCTAATTTTAATGCGGATGCCTCTGTAGGGGCGGATATCATCCGCCCGTAAATGATAGGCAGGACCTGCGGGCGCATAATATGCGCCCCTACAAACGATCCCAAGAGGTGATCTCTATGCCCTTAGACGCGCTGTGCTTATCTGGCGTCATCCACGAATTGAATACCAGCCTGGCCGGAGCCCGGGTGGATAAGATCTACCAGCCCGGCCGGGACGAGGTGGTGCTGGCTCTGCGGACCCAGAACACGGGCAACGTGCGCCTGCTGCTGTCGGCCAGCCCGCCCCACCCCCGGCTCCATCTCACTACCCTCCCTCTGGAGAACCCGGAGAAGCCCCCCATGTTCTGCATGCTGCTGCGCAAGCACATGTCCGGGGCCCGGCTGCTGGAGATCGTCCAGACTCCCCTGGAGCGGGTGGCCGTCCTCCGCTTTGAGGCCCTCAACGAGCTGGGTGACCGGGTGGAGCGCAAATTGGTGCTGGAGGCCATCAGCCACAAGACCAACCTCCTCCTGCTGGACGGAGAGGGCCGCATCCTGGACTGTATCCGCCACACCGGGGGAGACGTCACCGCTGGACGCATTCTCCAGCCGGGGATGTTCTATCGGCTTCCCCCAAGGATTGACAAGGAAAATCCCCTTACGGCAGACAGGGAGAAACTGGAGGCTCTGCTGTCCGCCGCCCCGGAGGAGGCCCAGGCGGACAGATGGCTGCTGGACACCTTCGGCGGGCTGTCCCCCCTGGTCTGCCGGGAGCTGGCCCACCGGGCCGGAGGCTCCACCGATATCCGGCTGAATGCCTTGGGCCCGGAGGGTCGGGGGCGGCTGCTGGACCGCCTCACGGAGCTGCAAAACATCGTAATGGAAAACCGCTTTACACCGACTGTAGTCTCTCTGGACGGCCGGCCAAAGGATTTCACCTTTCTGCCGGTGGAGCAGTATGGGGGAGCGGCGGAGATTACCGCCTGGCCCGGCTTCTCTCCCCTGCTGGACGCCTTCTTCGAGCAGCGGGAGCGCCAGGACCGGGTAAAGCAGAAGGGCCAGGACCTGATTAAGCTGGTCACCAACGCCCGGGACCGCACCGCCCGGAAGCTCGGCAATCAGGAGAAGGAGCTGGCCGCCACAAAGGACCGGGACCGTCTGCGCCAGCTGGGCGACATCGTTACCAGCAATTTTTACCAGATGGAGAAGGGGATGGCCCGTCTCCGGGCGGCGGATTTTTACGATCCCGAGGGAAAGGAGATCGAGATCAAGCTGGACCCCCTCCTCACCCCCCAGCAGAACGCCGCCAAGTATTATAAGGATTACAACCGGGCCAAAAAGGCGGAGGAGATGCTCACCATTCAGCTGGAGAAGGGCCGGCAGGAGCTGGACTATCTCAACAGCGTGCTGGAGAACATCTCCTTGGCCGAAGGGGAACGGGACCTGACAGAGATCCGTCAGGAGCTGACGGACACCGGCTACCTCCGCCGCCCCGGCAAGGCCAAGGACCGGGGCAGGCGGGCGGTATCCAAGCCCATGGAATTTATATCAACCACCGGCCTGCGCATCTCGGTGGGCAAAAACAACAGCCAGAACGACCTGCTCACGTGCCGGCTGGCGGGCAAGGGGGACATCTGGTTCCACACTCAGAAAATCCACGGCTCCCACGTGATTTTGTGGACTGAGGGAGGCCAGCCTGACCTGCAAAGTCTGAACGAGGCCGCAGTGCTGGCCGCCTGGTTCTCCCAGGCCCGGGACAGCAGCAAGGTGCCGGTGGACTACACCCCTGTCCGGTATGTCAAGAAGCCCGGGGGCGCCCGGCCCGGCATGGTAATCTACACCACCTATGAGACCGCCCAGGTCACCCCCGACGGGGAGCTGGCCAAGCGGCTGAGGGTGAAATAACAGCGCCAAGCGGCTGCCCTTGACCCGGGACAGCCGCTTAATTTTCCCAGCTTTTCGCCGATATATATGATATCAGCCATCAAAAAAGGAGTGAACAGTTTATGGACATTATTTTTGACCCCAGAGCCGGCCAGATTTCTCCCATCCGGACGGCCCGGTTTGCCGCCCCGGAGAAAAAAGCGGACCAAACCCCGGAGCAATCTCAGGACAGGCTGGAGCTCTCCTCCAAGGGGCGGCAGGCCGCCGCAGAAGCGCCTGGCCCTGACCAGATCTGGGTCAACATGACCAGAGACGAATTGATGTCCATGGTTCGGGAGCAGCTGGGTGAGCAGAAGCTGGAGGTCAACTGGAACGCCACAGTGGACCCGGACGGGCAAATCTGGTGCAAAAGCTATTTCGACTCCTACATCTCCCAGATCACGGAGTTTCGCGACGCCGCTGAAGGCGCCATCAAAGACTACTACGCCGGCGCCTTCCAGGAGGCGCTGAACAGCCCTCTGGGACGGGACCTGCCCAGCCAGCTGAATTTCATCGCCGCCAAGTATCAGTGCTCCTGGAGCGGCTACTTTGACGCTGGTATGCCGGCAGGAGAGCGGCAGTGGACCTACACCCAGGTGCGGGCCATGCTCACCGGCTCCGGTCTGCGGCTTAATGACCCCTATGCTTTGAAGGATATCCATGTTCCCACCGTGGAGGAGACCTCCAAAATCGCCAGGCAGGCCGCCAATGACAAGATCAATGAGCTGGTCCGGCAGGCGAAAGAGGCCTCCGGAATTTCCAACTAAGGTATGAAGAGACTAAGACCCCTGCTCTATGCTTTGGTCCAGTGCACCTGGGGGCTGATTCAGACAGTTCTGGGCGGAGTCGTCCTTCTGCGGTACTGGAGCCGCCCCCACTTCCGCTACCACGGCGCGGTGGCGACGGTCTATCCCCTCTACTCCAGCCTGTCCCTGGGGCTGTTCCTCTTCATCACGGACAAGCCCCCGAACGGTCAAGACAGGCAGCTGCTGGTCCATGAGTACGGGCACACGATTCAATCCCTGATCCTGGGCCCGCTCTATCTGCCGCTGATCGGTCTGCCCTCCCTCCTGTGGGCCCAGCTGCCCGCCTGCCAACGGAGATGGCGCAGCGGCATATCCTATTACGGCTTTTATACCGAGAGATGGGCCGATCTCCTGGGCGAACGGGTGACGGGGGAGCCCTCTATGAGACTGACAGGACTATAAAGAACCGGCGGCTGACCCAATGTCAGCCGCCGGTTTCTAAATACTTTACTTTTTGAAGAAACCGAACAGGCCGCCCCTTTTCTTCTTCTCCGGCGCCTTGGCCTTGGGGGCCGGGGGCGCGGGCTTGTCAGCTTTTGGGGCGTTGTAGGTGTAAGGGCCGCTGGCCGGCTGGTCGTCCAGCCGCTGGAGGGCCTCCTTGGCGCTCTGATAGCCCTTGTCTGCGGCCTTCTGATAGAGCTCCTTGGCCTTGGCCAGGTCGGCCTGGATGCCGTTGCCCTCCTCATAGCACTCACCCAGCAGGAACAGCGCCCGAGGCTGACCCCGGTCGGCGGCCTTCTGGAACCACTTGACGGCCTCCGCCTCGTCCTCGGCCACGCCGATGCCGGTGTAGTAGCAGTACCCCAGGTTGCACATGGCGGTGACGTTGCCGCTGTCGGCGGACTGGCGGTAGTACTCAGTGGCCTTCTTTTTGTCCTCCATCACGCCCCGGCCCAGCTCATAGCACAGCCCCAGCATACACAGCGCCCGGGTCTGGCCCTGCTCCGCCGCCCGGCTGAACCACCGGAAGGCCTGATCGTCGTCCTTTTCCACCCCAATGCCCTCGTAGTAGCAGTACCCCAGGTTGCACTGGGCCCGGGAGTAGCCCCGCTCCGCCGCCTGACGGTAGAGCTCCACTCCGCGCTTCTTGTCCATCTCCACGCCGATGCCCAGCTCGTAGCACAGCCCCAGAGAGCAGATGGCAGGGGGATAATCCTGCTCCGCCGCCTGGCGGTACAGCTCCGCCGCCCTAGTCTCGTCCTTCTGGGTGCCGTAGCCGTTCTCATAGCACTCGCCCAGCAGCTGAACGGCCCGGGTGTATTCCTGACCGGCCGCCTTCTGAAACCACATGAAGGCCTGACTGTCGTCCATCTCCACGCCAATGCCCTGGTAGTAGCAGAAGCCCAGATTGCATTGGGCCCGGGCCATTCCCCGTTCCGCCGCCTGGCGGTAGAGCTCCACCGCCCGGGCCTTGTCCATCTCCACCCCGTCGCCGTATTCATAGCATACGCCCAGGGCGCAGGTTGCGGGGGGATAGCCCCCCTCATGGGACTTCTGATAGAGCTCAACCGCCTTTTTCAGGTCCTTCTCCACGCCGTAGCCGTTCTCATAGCACTCGGCCAGCAACTGCTGGGCCCGGGGGTAGCCCTGGTCGGCGGCTCTTGTGAACCACTTCACCGCCTGCTCGTTGTCCTCCTCCACGCTGATGCCCTGGTAGTAGAAGAAGCCTAAATTGCACTGGGCCCGGGGATAGCCCCGCTCGGCGGCCTTGAGGTAGAGCTCCCGCGCCTTCTCCTTGTCCTCCTCTACCCCCTGGCCCAGCTCATAGCACAGGCCCAGGGAGCACATGGCGGGGACATTCCCCCTGTCGCTGGCCTGCTGGTAGAGCTGCGCGGCCTTTGTCAGGTCCTGTTCCACGCCGTAGCCCCGGTCATAGCACTCGCCCAGCAGCTGCATACCCCTGGAATAGCCGTCCGCGGCGGACTTCTCAAACCATTTGGCAGCCTCAGCGTCGTCCTCCTCTACCCCGATGCCGACATAGTAGCAGTAGCCCAGGTTGCACTGCGCCCGGGAGTCCCCCTTCTCGGCGGCCTCCCGATACAGCTCCACCGCCCGGGCCTTGTCCATCTCCACGCCGGTGCCCGTCTCATAGCACAGCCCCAGCGAGCAGGAGGCGGGGGGATAGCCCGCCTCCCGGGCCTTGGTGTACAGCTCCACCGCCCGGGCCTCGTCCTTTTCCACGCCGTAGCCGTTCTCATAGCACTCGGCCAGCAGCTGCATCCCCCGGGGATAGCCCTGCTCGGCGGCCTGGGCAAACCACTTCACCGCCTCGTCGTTGCTCTCCTCCACGCCGATGCCGGTGTAGTAGCAGAAGCCCAGATTGCACTGGGCCCGGGGCATCCCCCGCTCCGCCGCCTTGCGGTAGAGCTCCACCGCACGGGCCTTGTCCTCGGCCACCCCCTGGCCCAGCTCATAGCACAGGCCCAGGGAGCAGAAGGCGGAGGTGTAGTCCTTCTCCGCCGCGCTCTGATAGAGCTTGACCGCCCGGTCATAGTTCTGCTCCACGCCGAAGCCCCGGTCGTAGCACTCCCCCAACAGGAACATGGCCCGGGGATACTCCCGCTCGGCGGCCTTGGTGAACCACTCCACCGCCTGCTCCGGCTTCTCCCTGGTGCCAATGCCTATGTAGTAGCAGAAGCCCAGGTTGCACTGGGCGGGGGGAAAGCCCTGCTCGGCGGCCTCCCGGTACAGCTCCACCGCGCGCTCCTTGTCCTCCTCCACGCCGGTGCCCGACTCGTAGCACAGCCCCAGGGAGCAGGCCCCGTCAGGGTAGTGCTGCTCATAGGCGGCCCGGTAGAGCTCCACGGCCTTGGCCGGGTCCTTCTCCACCCCGTAGCCGTTCTCAAAGCACTCCCCCATGAGCACCTGAGCCCGGGGGTAGCCCTGCTGGGCCGCCTTGGCGAACAGCTCCGCCGCCATATCGTTGTTCTCCTCAAAGTGGATGCCCTGGTAGTAGAAGTAGCCCAGGTTGCACTGGGCGGGGGCATAGTCCTGATCTGCGGCTTCCTGATAGAGGTCGGCGGCGTGGCCCTTGTCCATAACCACTCCGTGGCCCAGCTCATAGCACAGGCCCAGCTCAGTCACGGCGGGCATATAGCCCTGATCCGCCGCGTCGGCGAACAGCTCCACCGCCCGGACCTCGTCCTTCTCCGTGCCGATTCCCCGGACATAGCACAGGCCCAGATAGTACTGCGCGGCGATGTTGTCCCCCTCGGCGGCTCTGCTGAACCAGTAGAAGGCCTGCTTGCCGTCCTTGGGGGCGCCGTCCTCCCCGTAGTAGTAGCTGCGGCCCAGGCTGTACTGGGCCTCCAGGTCCCCGTCCTCGGCGGCGGATTGGAGGGCCTTCAGGTCCTCCTGCTTCCGCTCCGCCAGATCGTTCAGGCTGCTCATCAGCTTGGGATCGATATAGACCATCATGGAATCCTGATCGAAGGAGCCTGGATTCATGCTTTTCTCATCTGCCATGCAAACCGCTTCCTTTCTCTGTATTTCCGGAGGGGCTGTTCCGTAGGGCGCGACGACCTCGGCGTGCCGCTTTTCCGAACATTCCCCGTATTATAACGGCGGGCCGGGTCGTCCCGCCCTACTCAGTTCAAAAAGTCCTTCAGTTTTTTGCTCCGGGAGGGATGCCTCAGCTTGCGCAGGGCCTTGGCCTCAATCTGGCGGATGCGCTCCCGGGTGACGTTAAACTCCTTGCCCACCTCCTCCAGAGTGCGGGTGCGGCCGTCCTCGATGCCGAAGCGGAGCTTGAGCACCTTCTCCTCCCGAGGGGTCAGAGTGGACAGCACCTCAATGAGCTGCTCCTTCAGCAGGGTGAAGGAGGCGGCCTCAGCGGGCTCGGATGCGTCCTCGTCGGGGATGAAGTCCCCCAGATGGGAGTCCTCCTCCTCGCCGATGGGGGTCTCCAGAGAGACAGGCTCCTGGGCGATCTTCAAAATCTCCCGCACCCGGTCGGCGGGCATATTCATCTCCTCGGCGGTCTCCTCAGGGGTAGGGTCGTGCCCAAGCTCCTGGAGCAGCTGGCGCTGGACCCGGATCACCTTGTTGATGGTCTCCACCATATGCACCGGGATACGGATGGTCCGGGCCTGGTCGGCGATGGCCCTGGTGATGGCCTGGCGAATCCACCAGGTGGCGTAGGTGGAGAATTTGAAGCCTTTTTCATAGTCGAACTTCTCCACCGCCTTGATAAGCCCCAGGTTGCCCTCCTGGATCAGGTCCAAAAACTGCATTCCCCGGCCCACATACCGCTTGGCGATGGACACTACCAGCCGCAGGTTGGCTTCGGCCAGCCGCTGGCGGGCCCGCTCCCCCTTCTTGACGGTCCTCTCCAGCTCCTTCCGGAGCTCCTCGGGAATCTCCTCCCCCGACTTCTTCAGCTCGTCCAGCTGCTCCTGGGCGGAGGTACCCGCAGTCATGGTCTGAGCCAGCTCCACCTCCTCCTCGAAGGTGAGCAGGTTCACCTTGCCGATCTCCTTCAAATACATGCGCACCGGGTCATCGGTGCCGAAGGTGTCAATGAGGGTGTTGGGATCGACAATCTCCTCCTCACTGATCTCCTCCATCTCCTCCGCCGGAGGCTCGGCCGTGTCGGACAGCTCGGGGATATAGTCCTCCCCCACCGTCTCAATGCCCAGATTCTCCAGGGTATCATAGATCTTGTCCATCTGGTCCGCGCTCAGCTCCATATCCTCCAGCGCGTCCAGCAGCTCGTTGGAGGAGAGGTGCCCCTTTTTCTTTCCGCGCTCGATGAGCTCGCCCAGCTTCTCCGCTCCGTTGACCCCCTCCACAACCTTCATGATCTCGATCTTGCCGGTCTCCATTCGGGCCTGGATGTCAGTCTGCTTCTCCGGAACGGTCTCGGGCTCTTTCTTTTTTGTGCTCATTTTTTCTCCTCCATATATGCTTTTTTCTTCTGATATTTCTTCTGCATGGCCAGCAGCAGGGCGTCTCCCTGGACCTCCCCGCCCCGCCTCAGTCTCTCGCCTCGGATGAGGGATATGTAGTCCGCAACAGCCCGCTGGCTGTTGGCCGCCGCCTGGGGCTGGGCGGCCACCTGGGCCAGGTGGTCCATCTCCTCCCGGTCAAAGTCCCCGGCCAGGGCGGCCAGCTGGGTGGACAGCCCCTCCTCCGCCCGGCGGCGCAGCAGGTCGAAGGCCCGGCCCAGCAGGGGGGAGGAAAACTCCGCCCCGGTGAGGCCGTCCAGCCTCCCGGCCAGGGACGGGTCCAGCATCAGCAGCCGGAGCAGCCCCTCCTCCGCCAGGGCGGAGCGGATGTTCTCATACCGCAAGCCCCGGGCTTTGGGCTGGAGCTGGCTGGCCGGCGCCAGCTCCCGGCGCTCCTGCCGCTTCCTCGCCTTGCGCAGCCGGGCCTTAAAGGCCCGGTCCACCTCCAGCTTCATGGCCTCGGAGGTAATTCCCGCCGTCTGGGCGGCGTGGCCGCCGTAGACCTCCCGCTCCGCCGCGCTGTGGAGGCCGGAGATCAGCTGAGCCGCCTCCTGGGAGAAGGCGACGCGCTGGGTGTCGTCGCTCAGGTCGTACTTCTTCTGAACCTGGGCCAGGCGGTAGTCCACCTGGTTCTCGCTCTGGTCCAGCAGCTTGGCGAAGGCGTCCCGTCCATAGGTCTTAATGAACTCATCCGGGTCCTTGGCCCCCTTCATTTGCAGGACCCTCACCTTCAGTCCCGCCTTCTCCAAAATCGGGATGGCCCGCTGAGCCGCCTTTACGCCGGCCCCGTCCCCGTCGTAGGAGATGACCGCCTCCTTAAAATACTTGGCCAGCAGCTGGCCGTGTTCCTCGGTGAGGGCGGTGCCCAGAGAGGCCACCGCGCTGTCGAATCCCGCCTGGTGGAGGGAGATGGTGTCCATATATCCCTCTGTCAGGATAACCCGCCCCGCCTTGGAGCTCTTGGCCACGTTCAGGGCAAAGACGTTACGGCTCTTGTTGTAAACTGGAGTGTCCGGGGAATTGAGGTATTTGGGGGTGGAGTCGTCCATCACCCGCCCTCCGAAGCCGATCACATTGCCCCGCACATCGATGATGGGGAACATCACCCGGTTGCGGAAGCGGTCATAGATGCGGCCGTCCTTGTTGCTCACCGCCAGGCCCGCGTCCAGCAGGTCCCGCTTGTCGAAGCCCTGGGCGGACAGCTCCTTAATCAGCGCGTCCCAGCTGTTGGGTGCGAAGCCCAGGCCAAAGTTGGTCAGCGTCCGCCTGGACAGCCCCCGCCTCTGGAGATACCCCAGCCCCTCTGCCCCCTCCGGGGCGTTGAGCCAGCAGTAAAAGGCCCGGGCAGCCTGCCTGTTGATGGTGAGGAGCTTCTCCCGGCGCTCCCTGGCCCCGGGGGAGGCGCCGAGCTCCGGCATCTCCATTCCCGCCCGCTGGGCCAGCACCGCCACCGCGTCCTTGAAGGGCAGGTTCTCCAGCTCCATCACAAAGTTGATGGCGCCGCCCCCCTTGCCGCAGCCGAAGCACTTGTACATCTGCCGGTCGGGCACCACATGGAAGGAGGGGGTCTTTTCGCTGTGGAAGGGGCAGCAGCCCCACCAGCTGTTCCCTTTTTTTGTCAGGTGCACCGACTCGGACACCAGGTCCACAATATCGGTCCGGGCTATGAGCTCGTCCAGAAATCGCTCGGGCAAGGGCAAAGGTTTTCCCCCCTATTTGTATCCGTTTTTGATGTAAATTATCCCAATTACAGCACCGTCCAGCCCTTGGGGATGAACAGCTCCTGAAAACGGTCCACCGCGAAGGGGTCGGTCATGCCGGCGATGTAGTCGCACACCGCCCGGTCCACGCCCTCCTCCACCCGAATGGCCTGGAAGTCGTCGGGCAGCTCGTCCGGGTGGTGCTGATAGTACTCGAAGAGACGGAGGAGCATGTCCTGGGCCTTGCCCTCCTCCCCCTTGGCTCTGGGATTGGTGTACACGCTGGCGAACATGAAGCCCTTCAAAGCCAGCATGGCCTCCCCCACCTCGGGGGACTGCCTGATCTTCTCCTGTCCCCGGCTGGCCTCCACTGCGTCGGCCACCAGGGTGTTAATCCGAGCGCTGTGGGTAAAGCCCAGCACCCTGGACACCTCCAGCGGGATGTCCATAGGGTAGATAATGCCTCCCCGGAGGGCGTCCTCAATGTCGTGGTTGATGTAGGCGATGTGGTCTGCCAGCCGGACAATCTGTCCCTCCAGCGTCTCGGCGTCCTGTCCACTGGTGTGGCAGAGGATGCCGTTTCGCACCTCCCAGGTCAGGTTGAGGCCCTCGCCCCCTTTTTCCAGCCGCTCCACCACCCGGAGCGACTGCCGGTAGTGGGCAAAGCCCCCGGGCATGACCTGGTTGAGCAGCCGCTCTCCGGCATGGCCGAAGGGGGTATGGCCCAGGTCGTGGCCCAGGGCGACGGCCTCAGTCAGGTCCTCGTTCAAAAACAGGGCCCGGGCCATAGTGCGGGCGATGCGGGAGACCTCCAGGGTGTGGGTCATCCGTGTGCGGTAGTGGTCCCCCTCAGGCTGGAGAAACACCTGCGTTTTGTGCTTCAAGCGGCGGAAAGCCTTGGAGTAAACAATGCGGTCGGTGTCCCGCTGGAAGGGGGTGCGGATGGAGCACTCCTCCTCTGACCGGACCCGGCCCCGGCTCTGAGACGACCGGCAGGCCAGCGGGGACAGCGCGGAATCCTCCCGCGCCTGGAGCTGTTCACACAACGTCATGAGCAGACCCCTCCCATCTATATTTTCTTCACGATTACTTATACGAAATATCTTCCCCATTTCCTTTTTTTCTGAAAAATTTTTTGTGCTCCGCTTCCGGGCAGGAACACCTTTTTTACTACAGCGCCACCGTTCGGGTGGCAATGTTTTCCCGAAAGACCCGGTCGTGCTCCACAAACACCAGGGTAGGCCGGTACTGTAGAAGCAGTTCCTCCAGCTGAATCCGGGAAAACAGGTCGATATAATTCAGCGGCTCATCCCACAGGTACAGGTGGGCGCTGTGGCACAGGCTGGCCGCCAGCAGCACCTTCTTCTTCTGCCCGGCGCTGTATCCCGACATATCCCGCTCAAAGAGGGCCCGGGAGAAATCCAGCTTGCGCAGGACCGTGAGGAATTTTGTCAGGTCGATGCCCTGCCCCTCCGCCCAATCCAGGGGACTGCCCCGGAGGTGGTCCGCCCGCTGGGGGACGTAGGAGATCTCCAGCCCGGAGGCCCGAAACAGCGTCCCGGTGTGGGGGACCTCCTCCCCCAGAATGAGCCGCAGGAGGCTGGTCTTGCCCGAGCCATTGCCCCCCTCCAGGCAGAGCCGGTCCCCCTGGTTCAGTGTAAAGCTGATCGGCCTGCCAGCCATTCCCGGGTAGGCGGCGGCCAGCTCCCGGCCCTCCAGCAGGCGGCGGCTGTGATAGGCCAGGGGGGTCAGCTTCAGGCTGTCCGCCCGCTCGATGTCCTTCAGCAGGGCGGACTTCTCCTCAATGGCCCGCCGCTGCCGGTCCTCGATATTCTTGGCCCGCTGCATCATCTTGGCCGACTTGTGGCCGATAAACCCCCGGTCTACCTTTAATCCGGAGTTCTCACTGTGGTATTTGCTCCGCTCTACTCTGTCCGACCAGCCCGAGGTCCGCTTTGCCGCCTGTTCCAGCCGGCGGATGTCCCCCTTCAGCTTCTCGTTCCGGGCCAGCTCCCCCCGGTCCCGGTCCTCCTTGTCCTGAAACCAGCTGGAGAAGGTTCCCCGCACCAGCTCCGGGCCGCTGGGGTTCAGGGCCAGGATGTGGTCCACACAGCCGTCCAGAAAGGCCCGGTCGTGGGACACCAGGAGAAATCCCCGGTCCAGGCTCCGGAGATATTTCGACACCAGCTCCCGGCCCGGGCCGTCCAGGTGGTTGGTAGGCTCGTCCACCATGGGATAGGCCCCCTCGTCCAGGAAGAGAGCGGCCAGCAGAGCCCGGGTCTGCTCCCCACCGCTGAGGGTGGAAAAGGGACGGTCCAGGGTCTCCTCCTCCAGGCCCAGCTTGGACAGCTCCCAGCTCAGCCGCCACTCCTCCTCCGGAGGCACCCCATCCAGCAGGACGTCCAGCGCCCGCCGGTCCGGGTTTTTCACCGGCCCGGGCCAGCGGAGACAGGGCACGCCCCCCAGGGAGACCGTCCCCCGGCCCTCCAGCTCCCCTGCCAGCAGGCGGAGGAGGGTGGTCTTGCCCCGGCCGTTCCGGCCCACCAGGCCCAGCTTCCAGCCGGTATCCAGCTGGAGGTCCAGCCCCTCAAAAACGGGGATGTGATCCCCGTCGTAGGTAAAATGCAGGTCTTGTATGGTAATTTGTGACATATTGTCCCCTCCTGTCCTGGGCGCGAAAAAGCCGCAAGAGGGTCCTTCCTCTCGCGGCGGCAGGGGCACAATATGCCCATATGAGCCGAAAGGGGAAGACTGCGCCTTTCCTCCTGCGGACCCATGACAGAACAGAGCCGCTTCACGGCCCCGGTTAATCTATTCTGTCACGGAATCAGCAAGTGGTCTTGCGCATCTTCCCGCCTCCTGTCTGTTTGATGAGGAGAGCATACCACAGGGAAAGAGATTTGTCAAGAAAAGAAAGCAGTCCCGGCCTCTTTTCCCAGAGGCCAGGACGCCCTTACATTTATTTTGTGCCGAAGATGCGGTCGCCCGCGTCGCCCAAACCGGGGACAATGTAGGCGTGCTCGTTGAGCTTCTCATCCACGCCCGCCACATAGATCTCCACGTCGGGGTGATCCTTTATGATGCACTCGATGCCCTCCGGGGCGGCCAGCACATTCATCAGCTTGATGTGCTTGCAGCCGTAGCCCTTGATGAAGGTGATGGCCGCAGAGGCGGAGCCTCCGGTGGCCAGCATGGGGTCCAGGACAATCACGTCCCGCTCGGCGATGTCGGCAGGCATCTTGCAGTAGTACTCCACAGGGCGGTGGGTCTCCGGGTCGCGGTACAGGCCGATGTGGCCCACCTTGGCGGAGGGAATCATCTTGATAATGCCGTCCACCATGCCCAGGCCGGCCCGGAGAATGGGAACAATGGCCAGCTTCTTCCCCGCCAGTGTCTTGAAGGTGCCGGTGGCGATGGGGGTTTTTACCTCGATGTCCGCCAGGGGCAGGTCCCGGGTGGCCTCGTAGCACTCCAGGGCGGCGATCTCAGAGACGATCTCCCTAAACTCCTTCACGCCGGTGGTCTCGTCCCGGAGAATGGTCAGCTTGTGCTGAAGCAGAGGATGGTCCAGAATGTGTACCTTTTCGTTATACATGTCATCTACTCCTTAATATTTCATTTTGAATCACGCACATTTTGTAGGGGCCGACGACCTCGGCGGCCCGCTTGATGTCCATATAGATGCTGGTTGGAACGGCGCGCCGGGTCGTCGCGCCCTACAGCCGCCCGCTCTGCTCCCGCTCCAGCCGCTCCCGTTCCGCCTGGGACAGGCGGTGATAAACGGGAATCAACTCCTCAGCCGGCACCAGGCCGCCGGCGCTTACCAGTTCCTCAGCCGCCCGGGCCACCCCCCAGGCGCTCTGCGTCCGCAGGTGGACCGGGGCCAGCTCCAGGTCGGAAATTTCTGTTCTCAGAGTATTATAACACAGTATTGCCCCATCGCCAACGACAATTTTCGATTCCCGGAAATTTTTTAACTCCTCCTCCAGCTCCGCCAGAGAGATGGCCCGGTCTGGGCTGAGCCGCTCCAGGTTGTCCCCCCGGGCACGGAACAGGGCGTTATACACCTGCTTCCGCCGGGCGTCCATGGCGCAGACGATGAGCCTCCCCTCCAGATGGGCCAGGGGCCAGGCCATAGACTCCAGGGTGGAGCAGGGGGCGCAGAGCTGTCCTCCCGCCCAGGCCAGCCCTTTGGCGGCGGACACCCCGATGCGCAGGCCGGTGAAGGACCCGGGCCCGGCTGCCACGGCGATGACGTCCACCCCCTCCAGCTTCTCCCCGCAGTTTTTCAGCATGTCGTTCACCATAGGCAGCAGGGTGCGGCTGTGGGTCAGGCCGCTGCACTGGAAGGACTGGGCGGTCAGTGCCCCATCCCGGCACAGAGCGGCGGAGCAGGCCGCCGCCGAGGACTCCAAAGCCAAAATATTCACCGAACCATCCCCTCCACGGTAATAACGCGCTGGCTGTCGGCCCCGCCCCGGCGGATATCCACCGAAACGGTCCCCTCCTCCATGGCGTCGGACACATTCTCGCTCCACTCCACGGCGCACACGCCCCCCCGGGCCAGGTAGTCCTCCCAGCCGATGTCGAAGAGCTCGTCGGAGGAGGAAAGCCGGTACATGTCGAAGTGGAACAGAGGGAGCCTCCCCCCCTCGTACTCGTTGACAATGGTGAAGGTGGGGCTGGTCACCCGGTCCGGGACCCCCAGTCCCCGGGCCAGCCCCCGAGTAAAGGCGGTCTTACCCGCTCCCAGGTCGCCGGTGAAGGCAATCACCGTGCCCGGCGCCAGCTCCGCCCCCAGCCGGGCGCCCAGCGCCTCGGTCTCCGCCTCGCTGTTGGTGACAAATTCCATCGCCGTTCCTCCGTTCACAGAAAATTTTCACGTTTTTAAATATTATAGCACAGATGGGGTTTGCGTTTCCACCAAAATGTGATAAAATACATGGGTGATTTTTATGGACCAAGCCTCCCCCAGAAAAGGGAGGCGGCATTTGCGAAGCAAACAACGGAGGTTTTCCCGGAAAACCCCCACCGGCTTCGCGGGAGCCCCCTTATAGAGGGGGCCTTTTTGGAGGTAAGGCCATGCCCTTTCTGTCTATGCTGTTCTCTCCCATCCGGGATTTTTTTAAAAAGGGCGACCTGATTCTGCTGGGGCTCTGCCTGGCGGCCAGCGTCTTTGGCCTGGCCCTCATCCACTCCGCCACGCAATATCAGCTGAGCCCCGGCCAGCTGATCAGCCGTTCCGTAATCATCCAGGCCATCGCCATCTGCCTGGGTGTGATCGCCTACATGCTGCTCACCTTTGTGGACTTCCAGCTGTTCATTGAGAAGCGGTGGAGGCTGATGCTCATCGGCAGCATTCTTCTGCTCCTCCTCCTCCTCTCCCCCTGGGGAGTGGCCCGCTACGGCAACCGGAACTGGATTCAGATCCCCCACTTCCCCATGATGCTCCAGCCCAATGAGATTGTAAAGATCCCCTTTATCCTGATTTTGTCCCTTCAGATCATCAAAATTCAGGACCGGGGCTACAGCATCAGCTCCATCCCCTCAGTGATGCAGATCGCCGGCTTCACCGTGTTCATGCTGGGCCTCATCGCCGTCATCTGCCACGATATGGGCACCTGTGCGGTCTATATCATGATCTTCGCCTTCATGGCCTGGACCGCCGGGGTAAAGCTGCGGTGGTTTGTGCTGGTGGGGGGGGGCGCGGTGCTGGCGGTGGTGATTTTCTGGCTGTTTTTCCTGCCGGAGACCAGCCTGTGGACCAACTTCCGGGTCATGCGCTTCCGGGTGGTCTTTGACCACAGTCTGGACCCCCTGGACGTGGGCTGGCAGCAGGCCCGCTCCACCCTGGCCATCGGCTCAGGAAAGCTCTTCGGCCAGGGCTACCTCCAAGGCATCCAGACCCAATCAGCCAGCAGCAACGCCCTCCCCGTCCGGGAGAGCGACCTGATCTTCGCCGTCTGCGGCGAGGAGCTGGGGCTGGTGGGGTGCATGGCCCTGCTGCTGCTGCTGTCCGCCATCGTCCTGCGATGCATCTGGGTGGGGCGGCACGCCAGCTCCCCCTTCTCCGCCTATGTGTGCATGGGAATGGCGGGGATGCTCCTCAGCCAGATCACCTTCAACGTGGGCATGTGTCTCTATATCCTGCCCGTCATGGGTCTGACTCTCCCCTTCATCAGCTCGGGGGGCTCCTCTATCATCACCCTGTTCGCCGCCATGGGCATCGTCTCCAGCGTCAAGGCCAGGCCCATGCCCAGCTGGCTCCGGGACCGGAGCCATGTCTGAGCACCCGCCGCCTCACAAACAGCAGGCCCCCGGCTGTGGCCGGGGACCTGCTGTTCCTATTTTTCAAACCGGCCTTCCCGGCCCTTGACCTCCAGATAGTAGTGTTCCGTCTCCGGGTTCAGCTCCACCCACTTCACCCCGTTTTCCAGGTCAAAGCCGAAGTTCTGCCGGATGATCTCAATCTGGCCCCGGTCCTCCAGAACGGCGGTCTGCCTGGTGCAGCTCAGGTTGGAGCCCAGCTTGGTCACCATGTCGTAGCCGTAGACCCCCCGGTTCTCGGTGTGGGCGCAGTAGAAGTCGTAGCTGCCCTCCCTGGTCATCTCCGCCGCCAGCGTGACGCTCTCCCCGGCGGGGACTGTCACCTCCGCCTCCAGGTAGAACACCCGGGACATGATATTGATGTCCATGGGCTCAATATCCCCCCAGCGATACCGCTCCATTGGGTCGTCGGCCAGCACACCGTAGGACAGCAGCCAGTCCTTCCAAAGCCCGTAGGCCAGGTCAAAATCCTTCTCCTCCCGCAGAGCATATTCGGCCACTGTGTGGAGGATTCTCTCCAGATTGCTCTCGTACCGCCGGATGGTCACCCCGGCCTCTATGGCCGGGTCGTCGTCCCAGCCCCCGGTGACACAGCCCTGGGTAGTCAGACTCCGGATGTCGTCCCCCAGAACAATCAGGTACCTGGGCCACTTTGTGCTCTCGGGCCAGAAGTCCCGGGGGATGGAGAACTGTTTGCCCTGGCGGCCGTTCTCCCGGTCATACATACCGCCGTTGAAGCCGTAGGACAGCACCCCGGTTCTTTCGTAGTCCAGCTCGAACTCCACCCGGATTGTGGGGTTGGGGACGCCTGCTTTCTCGTCGGGCTCGGGCCCCCAGGGGTCGGTGAACTCGTAGACGGTCACCGGGACGCCGCTGAGATCAGCCCACTCCCCCAGGGCGCTCCGGAGGTAGCCGCCGTCCTCCAGGCTGTCCCGAAAATCCTCCCAGCTGTTGGGCTGGTCCAGGTTGAGGGTGCCCGGGTTGTCCCTCCGGCTGGGCCAGCCCTCCCAGGCCCCCTGGAAGCCGCCGGAGTACTGCCCGGCGTGGAGGGTGGCCTCCAACTCTACTCCGCCCGCCGTCAGGACGGGCCGCGCCTTCTCCAGACTGCTCAGATTTCCGGCAAAGGGGTAGAGCACCGAAACTGTTCTCTCCTCCCTGGAGGCGTTGGTCAGAGTGTAGGAATCTGTCACCCGGATATCGGTGGAGGACTTCCAGCGCCCCCCCTCGGGGTAATGCTTATTGTAGAAGTCCAGATCCTCCTGCCTCTCGGCCTCGGTGAGGTCAGGGCGGGAGTTCGCCTCGTCCTCGTTAGACCACCACACCGGCACCCAGGGGGCAAAATCCAGGGTGATCTCCCGCTCCGCTGTGATGGCGCCGTCCGCCTCCCGCAGGGTCAGGGGGAACACCGGCCCCGCGTAGGACATGAAAGTGGACGCTCCGTCCGCCCCCGCGCCTCCTGCGCCTGCGCCGACATTACCCGAGCCGCCCCCCATCCTGGGCAGGACATAGCTGCCCACTCCAATCACCAGAACCAGGACGGCGGCCAGGGCAGTCCACCTTCTCCATCGGAACTGACTCGTCCGGTCATCCGGAGATGCCTCGTCAATTTTTTCCTCACTGATTTCGCCCAAAGCCTCAAAGAGGCGCTCACTTCTTTCGCTCATACGTTGATCCCCTCCTGTTCCAGGGCCCGGCGCAGGCCGGACCGGAGACGGCCCAGCCGCTTGGCCATGCTGTTGGGAGAGCACCCGGCCTGCCTCGCCACCAGATCCACCCGCTGGCCGTACCAGTACCGCCGCAGAAAGGCGGTCCGGTCCGCCGCAGGCAGGGTGTTCAGCCAGCGGTCGATGGCCCGGGCGGTCTCCCGGGCCTCGGTAATCTCCTCGGCGCTGGGAACGGCGGGGAAACACTCCTCCAGCTCGTCCAGCAGGACGGCCAGACCGCCGCTCCGCTTCTCCGCCCGCCGGGCCCGCCAGCGGTCGATGGACAGATTCCGGGTGATTTTAGCCAGATAGGCCCGCAGAGAGCCGGGCCGCTGGGGCGGCATGGTATCCCAGGCCCTCTGCCAGGTGTCGTTGACGCACTCCTCCGCGTCCTCCCGGCTGTCCAGAATGTCCCGGGACAGGGCGCGGCACAGCCTGCCGTACTTCTCGTCGCTGGCTGTAATCGCCCCCTCGTCTCTGGCCCAGTACAGACCGATAATGGCGGCATCCTCCACAGGCAGCTCCTCCTTTCCTTCCGTCTGAAAGGTCCTTTCACCCATTCTGACGGAATTTTTTCGGGGATGTGACAGCGTTTATAAAAAATGAGCCGCGGTCAGCGGCTCATTTTATCTTACAGCTTGTCCAGACCCAGCCTCAGACGGCAGAGGGTCTCCTCCTTCCCCAGGATGCGGCAGATTTCCACCGCCCCGCCGGGGGTGACAGCCTGACCGGCGGCGGCGATGCGCACCGGCCACATGAGGGTGGCGTTTTTCACCTCCAGCTTCTCCGCCAGAGCCGTCAGCCCCTCGTGGATGGCGTCCTGCGTCCAGACGGACAGCCCCTCCAACATGGGGATGGCCGCCTCCAGCATGGCCCGGGAGACCTCCGGGTTGGTCTTGGACTTCTTGTTGGTAAACAGGTCCGCGCCGTACTCGGGCAGGGCCTGGAAGAAGGCCACCTTCTCCGGGATGTCGGTGAGCTTTTCACACCGGGCCTGGAGCAGGGCGGCGATCTCGGCGGCGGGCAGGTCCCTCACGGTCTGCCGGATATAGGGTTCAGCCGCCCTGGCAAAGTCCTCGGGGGACATGGCCCGCAAATACAGGGCATTGAAGTGGGTGAGCTTCTCCATGTCGAAGATGGCGGGGGACTTGGACATGCCCATCAGGTCGAAGGCCTTCGCCAGCTCCTCCAGGGAAAAGACCTCCTGCTCGGCGATGTCTCCCCGGGGGGACCAGCCCAGCAGGGCCACATAGTTGAGGATGGCCTCGGTGAGGAAGCCCTGGTCCTTCAGGTCCTCGTAGGAGGGGTCGCCGTGGCGCTTGGACATCTTGTTCTGGGCGTCCCGCATGACGGGAGAGCAGTGGACGTAGGTGGGCACCTCCCAGCCGAAGCCCTCGTACAGCAGATTGTATTTGGGGGCGGAGGACAGGTACTCGCTGCCCCGGACCACGTGGGTGATGCCCATCAGGTGGTCGTCGATGACGTTGGCGAAGTTGTAGGTGGGCAGGCCGTCCCGCTTGATGAGCACCTGGTCGTCCAGGGTCTTGTTCTCCACCGTGATGTCCCCGAAGATGGCGTCATGGAAGATGGTGGTCCCCTCATCAGGGATGCGCTGGCGGATGACGTAGGGCTCCCCGGCGTCCACCCGGGCCTGGGCCTCCTCCAGGGACAGGAACCAGCAGGGGTCTAACCTCCGGCTGAAGTCGCCGGAGTCCTCCCCGCTATCCGCCTTCTCGCAGAAGCAGTAGTAGGCGTGGCCCTTCTCCACCAGCAGGCGGGCGTATTTCCCATAGGTGTCCCGCCGCTCCGACTGGATATAGGGGGCCACCGGGCCGCCCACGTCGGGGCCCTCATCGTGGTCCAGATGGCACTCGGCCAGGGTCTTGTAGATCACGTCGGTGGCTCCCTCCACCAGTCGGCCCTGGTCGGTGTCCTCGATGCGCAGAATGAAGGTGCCCCCGGCGTTGCGGGCGATGAGCCAGGTGTACAGAGCGGTGCGCAGGTTGCCCACGTGCATATACCCCGTGGGCGAGGGCGCAAACCGGGTGCGCACCCTACCCTTGGGGATTTTGGCCTCCATCTCCTCGAAATACTTCATGTCTAAAGCCATGTTCTCTCCTCCAGTATACAGGTTTTCCTTATTATAGTGAATCTTTCCTGATTTGGCAAGTATTTTAAAATTTAATCTTCTGTTCATTGCTTTTTTCAGGAAAAGAGTATATGCTATATGAAAAGCAGGGGCGGATATCATCCGCCCGCTGTTTCATGGCAAATCCCCAGGTTACACGGGCGGGCAGTCCCCGCCCCTACAGTCAGAGAGGAGAATTTTATCTTGAAAGAAAAAAAGACCCGAAAGCCCATGGGCCGGGTGGGCAGTCTGCTGGTCAGCCTGCTGATTACGGCGGCGGTGGGCTTTGTCTACTTCTATGTCTCCCTGCCGGCCCTCAACCTCCAATCCGGTGACTTCTACAGCTTCCTGGCTCTGCTGTGCGTGGTATACACCGTCTGTGTCTTTATCCTGTCTGTCAAGCCGGCGGACAACGTGGTGCGCACGCCGAAGGAGAGGATAAAGGAGTGGTTCCAGTTTGTTAAGAGGACCTGTCTGCCCGTGCTGATTCTCTTCGCCGCCCTTGTGGCGGTGGCTGTCGTGGGTCAGATCATCTCCATGCCCATCTTCCGGGCCTCCGCCTACCGGGAGCTGCTCACCGTCCAGACCGGCGACTTCGCCACCGATATCGCGGAAATTTCCTTCAATAAAATTCCCACCCTGGACCGGGACTCCGCCAATTTTCTGGGGGACCGGCAGATGGGCACCCTCAGCGACATGGTCAGCCAGTTTGAGTACTCCGATGACTCCACCCAGATCAACTACCAGGGCCGGCCCGTCCGGGTCGCCCCCATCGCCTACGCCGACCTGATCAAGTGGTTCACCAACCGGGGCAACGGCCTGCCGGCCTATGTGGTGGTGGACATGGTCACCCAGGAGGCCACCGTCACCCGGCTCACCGAGGGGATCAAGTACTCCTTCTCCGAGCCGCTGAACCGGAATATCCTGCGCCACCTGCGCTTCCAATACCCCACCATGATGTTCTCCACCCCGGAGTTTGAGATTGACGAGAACGGGCACCCCTGGTGGATCGCCCCCCGGGTGGTCAAGCGCATCGGCCTGTTCGGCGGTGTGGACATCCACGGGGCCGTGCTGGTGGATGCCGTCACCGGCGAGAGCCAGTACTATGAGGAGGTCCCCAGCTGGGTGGACACCCTCTACGTCCCCGACCTGATTATGCAGCAATACGACTACTACGGCACCCTGGTCCACGGCTTCATCAACTCCATCCTGGGCCAGCGGGACGTGACTCAGACCACCAGCGGCTACAACTATATCGCCATGAACGATGACGTGTACGCCTACACCGGGGTCACCTCCGCCAACGCCGACCAGTCCAACCTGGGCTTCCTGCTGTGCAACATGCGTACCAAGGAGACCCACTTCTACACCGCCCCCGGCGCCACCGAGTACGCCGCCATGGCCTCCGCCCAGGGCGTGGTTCAGGACCTGGGCTACACCGCCACCTTCCCCATCCTGCTGAATATCGCCGGGGAGCCCACCTACTTTATCCCCCTGAAGGACGCCACCAACCTGGTCAAGACCTATGCCATGGTCAACGTGGCCCAGTATCAGATCGTGGCCACCGGCGCCACCGTCTCCTCCTGTGAGCAGAGCTATATCCAGATGCTCCGGGACAAGGGAGTCACCCAGACGGAAGAACTGCCCTACGATGAAATCACTGGAACGATTGCCGAGATTCGCTCCGCCGTTATCAGCGGCACTACCCACTACTATGTCCGGCTGGAGGGCGGCACGGCAGAGGACGGCTATTATGGGTTCAGCGCCGATGAGGTGCCTCAGGCCATCCTTCTGAACGTAGGAGATAAGGTGCTGATCAGCTACTACCCTGCGGCTGGCGGTATCTGTGAGCCCGCGTTCGAGGTGGAGCGTCTTACCTCCGCTCCAAGCCAAAGGACCGCTCCTGTTGACCCCGACAAGGATTTCCAGGACTCCCTGGACGCCCTGAACGACCCGCCTGTGGTCACCGGAAGCGGGCTTCCCCTCCCCTGATAAACACAGCAGGACCGTCCGGTTTCCCGGACGGTCCTGTTTTGCACCAAAAGGCCCCCTTCGCAAAGGGGGCTCCCGGCGAAGCCGGGTGGGGTTTTCTCCTAACAGAGACAAATGCGCTTCGAAAGGAAAAAACCCTCCGTCATTTGCTTCGCAAATGCCACCTCCCTTTGAAAAGGGAGGCTTTAGGCGCGCTCAATCAGCTTTTCCTTCTCCGCCCGTCTTAGCCTCTTAATTTCGATTTCCCTCCGCAGGGCGGCGGATTTGTCAGGGACCTGTTCAGCATAGACCAGCTCCAGCGGGCCCCTCCCCCGGGTATACTTGGCCCCCTTCCCCGCCCGGTGGGCGGCCAGGCGGCGGGGGACGTCATCGGTGATGCCGGTGTACAGCGTACCGTCTCCGCAGCGGAGGATATAGACATACCAAGGCATAGTGATTTTCTCCTAATTCCAGGGCACCTGAGCTGTGATGTCCTCGCCGCTTTCGTTGTAAAAGCGCAGCTTTTCCAAATCACTGTAGCGGGCCTCTGTGAGAGGATCAATCTCCGTATACACCAAAAAGCGCTCGCCCTCCGGAACCCTCATCGTATATTCTCTTCCGTTCAGGGCGGTTTTTACCTTCACGATCCCGAAAAAGGTGTTTCGCCCGCCGAGCATATAGAATTTTTCATCGCCGGACTCCACAACCTCCTCCCGGAAATTGCTGCTGCCATAGCCAATGGAATTGATTTTATACCGCCCGTTCAGCCCCTGCTCCATCCGGATGAGCCCCAGCTGATATTCGCCGTTCTCCATGCGCTCGATCAGGACATATCTCTTGTCTCCCAGATCAATGGAGTCATGCAGCTTCACTTCGATCTTAATAAGCTCGCCGTGCTGCAAAAACCGGACAGCGCACTCCTCCAAATTGCTGTTGTCCGCCAGAACGGTATAATTCAGCTCCATATCAATCCATCTGGCACACAGAAATATTCCCGCCAGAACAGCGACGGCAACGGCCCCTTTTATCAGTCTCTTTTTCATCTTTACACCCTCCATCCCTCCAAAATCTTAATTTTATTATATCAGATATTCTTTTTGCATACAACGCCGTTTGTCAAGAGAAATGCGAAAATTTTTATAAATTTTTTAGTACAGGGAGGGGAGGCCAGGAAAAGCGGCGGCGAAAAGCTCCGCCGCGGTGTGGAATCCGAACATTTTCCGAGGGTAATTATTGATCCAGTCCGTTGTCTCCCGGAGCTTTTTCCGGGAGACTTTCTTAAAATCTGTTCCCTTTGGGTGGCGGCGGCGGGTCATGCCGTTTTGTTTCTCATTGGAGCCCCGTTCGCTGGAGCTGTACGGGTGGCAATAATAGATCGTCGTCCTCTTTTCTCCCAGGCGGAGGCAAGACCGCTCCATACCCTCCACGTCCGCAAACTCGGAGCCGTTGTCAACGGTGATTGAACGGAACACGACCGGGAACAAAGCCCCGAGTTTCCGCTCCAGGCGGTCCAGGGCGGCAACGACCATTTTCGCCTCGCCCGTTTTAATTTTTATGTTTATTTGGTTCCTTGTGACGCGGCCAGTCAGGGCGAGAACCCGCTCCAGGCTCCCGTCCTTGGCGCTCTCTACTGTGTCCATTTCCCAATGCCCGACCTCCTCCCGGGCGTTGATCTCCCTGGGGCGCTCCTCTATACTCTTTCCCCTACAATTCCGGGCGGCCCTTGGCTTTTGCTTTTCTTTCTTTTTGCCCTGGTTCCGTTTAATGGGGAGGTCTGCGCTTGAAATGCCCGGTATAATCCCCATTTCGATATAGCGGTAAAGGGTCCGGGGCGATATTTTAGTATCAAATTCCATCCCTTTAACCGCAATTTCCCCGAGGGCGGCCTCCGGGGACCGATAGCCGTCCTTTAGGACCTCTCCGAGGTAGTTTGCCAGCTTGTGGTCCTTCCCGATCTTGAGGTCCGGGCCCTTGCCGGAGAACGTGGCCTCGTATTTCTCCCGGGCGATCTCGGGTATATAGCACTCATAATCTATGAGGTCCGTCGTGCGCTGGACGCCGAGGCCCCGCTTGATCTCCCGGTAAATAGTGGAGACGTGCCGCCCGATCTCGTCGGCTATCTTTTGGGGGTTCCATCCATCCTTGAGGCGGGTTTCAATTCGTAGCCGCTCCCTCCAGGTCAAATGTTTATAATGCTTTCCCATAACGCAAGCCTCCAATATATAAAAATCCCCGCTCGACCACTGGCCGGGCGGGGTTGTGTTTTAGATCAGGTCCCGAGGGTGTCAGCGCCAATGATAAAATGAAAGAAAACGCCGAGGAAAAAATGTAGTTTTGTGGCGGAGAGGAGGGAAAAAAGA
>NZ_QWKG01000129.1 GCF_009911595.1 Colidextribacter sp. OB.20 | reverse complement strand
CCCTCTATTTCGACAGTTTTGTTTTTCCACTGTCTACTTTAGAGGGAGCATATCATTTCTCAAAAGCCGCCGTTTTTGGGCGTGACAAATTGTGCTGTACGACGGCTTTTTTCTTTTGCCTTCGTGCGGCAGATTGTTTCATTTCATATTCAAAATATTCTTGTTAGTTTCTTCTTCCAAGCTGTTTCAAGTAGTTACCAGTTTTAGAAATAGAACACCCGAGCAGGTTGTCCGGCGTTCCGCAAAACAGCACTTCGCCGCCCTCACTGCCGCCCTCCGGTCCCATGTCGATGATCCAGTCAGCTTGTGCGATCAATTCCAAGCGATGCTCCACGATTACCACAGTATTGTGCTGTGCTACCAACTGCCGCAGCAGGGATAGCAGTTTTTCAATGTCCCGGCTGTGCAGGCCGGTGGTCGGCTCGTCCAGAATGTAGATATTGCCCTCTTTGTGCAACTCACTTGCCAACTTCACCCGCTGGACTTCGCCACCGGAGAGAGTGCTGGTGGGCTGTCCCAGGGTCATATAGCTCAGGCCAACATCCGTCATGCTTCGCAGGGGCTTACGCACTTTTTCTTCTGTGAAAAACTCCATCGCCTGTTCAATCGTCAGCGACATAGCTTCCTCTATGTTTTTCCCGTGGTAGGTGTAGCTCAATGCGGTGGGGTTGTATCGCCGCCCTTGACATTCCTCGCACAGAACCACAACAGGCTCCGCAAAGGCCATTTCATAGGAAATTTCGCCTTTCCCCTTGCAGACCGGGCAAGCACCCTTGGAATTAAAGCTGAACCACTCGGCCCCCACACCGTTCTCTTTGGCGAACAGCTTCCGTATCTCGTCCATAACGCCCGTATAAGTGGCGGGGGTGGAGCGGATAGATGTGCCGATGGGCTTTTGGTCGATCACGATAGCCTCTGGACAGCGTTTTACAAATTCATGGCAGACCAGCGAGCTTTTGCCGGAACCAGCTACGCCGGTAACAGCGGTCAACACTCCCTTGGGAATTACCACATCAATGTGCTTCAAGTTGTGACAATGGGCGTCCTTGATTGCAAAGCCCTCTGTCCAAGGCAAGGGGGCTGGATTGATTTCGATTTTCTGACGCATGGCCTGTGCGGTGATCGTGTCCGCATGGCGCAGGCCCTCCAAATCGCTCTGATAGACAATTTCGCCGCCCCGTGTCCCGGCCAGCGGCCCCAACTCTATGATATGGTCGGCCAGGGCCATCATCTGACGGCTATGCTCCACCACCAGCACATTGTTGTGACTGTCTCGCAGCTCCACCAGCAGACGGCCAATCCGATCTGCGTCGGCAGGATGCAGGCCAGCGGTGGGTTCGTCGAAAATATAGGTGATGTTGCTTAAACTGCTCCCCAGGTTCCGCACCATTTTAATGCGCTGGACCTCTCCCCCAGAGAGCGTGTCCGTCCGGCGGGACAGCGAGAGATAGCCAATACCAACCTCCACCATACGCCCCAAATAAGCCATGATCTGTTTTGCAAGGGACACGCCAACGGGATTGTTGATTTCCGCCAGCACTGGCAGGAGATCGCATACCGGCATTTCAAAATAATCGACGATATTCCGCCCCTTGATTTTTGAAGCCAATGCTTGCGGGTTCAGCCCTGTGCCACCGCAGGTCTTACATGGGCCTTTGTGAACGTGGGTTAAAATTTCTTCCTGCAAGGTCTTTTTCAGCTTGGAAATGTCCCGATTGAGGTAGAGCCGACGAAAGCGGGGAATAACTCCTTCATATGGCATTTTCCACATATGCCCGATGTTATTGGATGGGCTTTCAATCGTCAGCGGTTCCTTGGGACCGCTACGCAACATTTCCCACTCCTCCGGCGAGTAGTCCTTCAGCTTTTTGTCCGGGTTCAAAAAGGGATTGCCCGTGTATAATTCGTTCTGCCAGGTGCTTTGAAACTGGCTGAAATTCAGCCCACCCTTGCGGAGCGTTCCCTCTAAGTTAAAAAGGCTCTTTTCCACCAGCTCCATCCGCTCCCCCAGGCCAGTACAGACTGGACACATCCCCAGGGGATGATTGAATGAATAGGCCATAGCTCCACCTGCACCGGGTTCCCCAATGCGAGAAAACAACAAACGAATCAGCGGAGCGGCATCAATAGCCGTACCCACAGTGGAACGGCTACTAACGCCGAATGCTTTCTGATCGACAACTATTGCAGGAGTGAGACTACGAATTTCATCTACTTTAGGCCGCTCATAGTGAGGCATCTTGTTCCGTAAGTAGAGCGGATAGGAGGTCTGCCACTGTCGGGCGCTCTCAACCGCAATCGTATCAAAAGCCAGTGAGCTTTTGCCGGAGCCGGAAACACCTGCCAGCACCACCAGCTTTCCTTTTGGGATTGTCAAGTCAATATGTTTCAGGTTGTTTTCGGATGCGCCAATAATTTCAATATTATCCTTATAATTACATAGCACTTCCCTCATTTTCTATTTCCTCCCGTTGATGGCTACTCTGTCACTGTTATTCAAAATTTTCCCCGCTTTGGTTTTGCATTGTATATGGCGTTTGTATATGGTCGGCAACGCCGCCCTCGTTGCTGTACTGTCTATAAAAACGGCGGCTTTTGAGAAATGATATGCTCC
>NZ_QWKG01000128.1 GCF_009911595.1 Colidextribacter sp. OB.20 | reverse complement strand
TGGCCCCCGTCACCCTGTGCGGCGGCGTGGCCCCTGTCACCCTGTGCGGCGGCGTGGCCCCTGTCACCCTGTGCGGCGGCGTGGCCCCTGTCACCCTGGGCGGCGGCGTGGCCCCTGTCACCCTGGGCTATATTTCCTTTCGCAAGTTTTTTGATGTACTCAATTTGGGCTTTTATGATTCCTAAAATTCCAATCTCCGCTTTCAATGTAAGCTCGCTTGAAGCAATTTTGCTGTCCTCATTGCTTCGGTCAATTTCTCCATCTGCCTCACAGGAGAAAAAACGTCTTCTATCCGTCGGCGCAAAATACGACCAAACATCCATGGGAACCTCACAGGAATGAAAACCCTTATCCCCACATCGAATAGCTCCGTCATCCGTGTAAGTTTTCCCAATCTCATACTGAAAACCGCCACGGCATTTCATGTCTTTGTCGGTGCCCTTAAATGTAATCATTAACCTTTCCCCCATTTCTCTGATGCGTCCAGGACCGCCCTCGCATACGCCCTGTCGCCATCATCCCAGCCCTTATTGTAAGCCCGCAGTGCCGCCTGAACATCCCCATCGTACCGCTCGATCTGCCCCGCCAGGTGGGACACTCCGGCCCGGATGTTTTCAGTGGGGGCGAGGTCGGATGGGTAGTACTTTTTGTTCAGGCCCATCAGCCCATAGGAGATATCATTGCCCGCCTCCGGGTCAAAGCGGCTCTCCTCATGTATGACGCCCAACACCAGGCAGATCGGAACTCCGTGCTCCTCGCAAGCCTCTTCCAGCGCCGCCCGACACTCTGCGTCCAGCGGAACGGTCTGCCAGAAAAGCTCCGCCTTTCGGGCCGCTATGGCCTCTGCAAGGGGCGTGCAGTCGATGGGCCGCGCGACGGTCACCACCTCCACAGGGGGCTTGTCCGCCTCAGCGGCACGGTACGCAGCGGCATCCATCGCCCACACCGCCAGATGCGGGGCCAGGAAACACCCGGCCAGCGCCACCAGACACAGCTTGTCCGTCCGGCTCATTGGTGGTCGGTCTGTTAATTTGTTCATGTTACCTCCTTCGGTAATTTCCACCCGTCATCCCGTACTTGAAAAGAGTCTCCTAATTGGATCGTGTCGGGAAAGTTTGTTTGGGTAGTCTTGATGGCGTATTTGTCGATCTCGGTTGCGTAGTAGTGGGCGATATGCGCCCCCAGTTTGTCCAGCGCCAGGTGTCCGCAGCTCATACCGTCGTACATAGACAGCACTTCCATCGGCTCGGTCGTGATCCCCGGCGCATAGTGGAGGATGTGGGCAATCACGTCCACCGTCCAGCCGTTTCCCAGCATTTTATAAGCCTGGGTATCAGACACGGGGAATATGTAGTCCTCCGGCACCGTCTGGAGACGCTTGCACTCTGTCACGGTCAGTTTTCGGATAATATAAAACCCGTCCGCCAGTTTTATGGGATATTGCTCGCCCTTTATGGTGATCTGGCCGTCCCGAACCACATACACAGGATACCTCTTCCCCTTTGGCGCGATTGAATTGCTTATAATAAACCCGCAATCAACTGGCACCGCATACAAGCCGGTGGCTGCCCCGTCCGCTCCGCCGCCGTTTGGCATATCGCCCACCCGTACCGGCTCCGCCGCCATTGGCGCGGGGAAATGCTGGCCGCACACGCCATTGACTGCCCCAGCTTTTGCATAGTTGGCTTTCAGCGTGTAGCCCTTTTCATGGAGCGGCAGGCCGCTCTCCAGAACGTCCAGCAGGATAAGGCCCCGATCCTCCGGCAACTCTACGCCGGGAATATTGGTCCAATATAGGCGCTGGCGGTTCTGCGCGCTCACCAGGGCGGAATTGATCAGGATCGGCTCCACGACTAACTCCTGCGTAATTTGCGCCCGGATAGCCGGGGCCATGCTTTTGTTGTTCTCATACAGGAAGAAGTCCGGTTTGAACTTCTCCAGGGCGATCAGGTAGTTTTCGAACAGTTCCCACCCCAGCCCCTTCGGCTCAGTCTCCCGGTTCTTGGTCCGCGCTATGCTCCAGTGAGTACATGGGGAGCCGCCTAGTAACAATTTCATATTTTCTCCCTTCGTCCGTCTGGATCATGGAAAAACTTTTTCCCCTTCCTCCTCGATTATCTGGTTTCTTTCCGTTAGACAGACGAGTTCTTTTCTTAGGTGTGTGGATAAACAGCGGAGAAACAAATCTGAGGTATCCGTGGGCCTTATCAAGTCCCCGATGAATTGCCCGGGATACAGTGGACTTATTCACGCCGTAAAGCTCCGCTATCTCACTTGTTGTCATCTTGTCGATGTAGTATTTCAAGATATAGTCCTTCTGTGTCGCAGTAATACACTCATCCAAGACCAAAGGTAGCAACCTTTTTGCCCGCTCCAAGTCCACAAGGTTGTCTGCGCCATCCGCTTGGAGCCACATCTCAAAAGCGGCATGTGTCAGTTGTAAATCAGATAACATTTAATTTTCTCCTTGATTTTTCCGGCCCTGTCGCTTATAATCAAGGCACAGGCCGATTTCGTAGGGTTTTCGGTCCGCCCCGCCCGGGTGCCTCCGGACGGGGATTTTGCTGTCTTAGCCGTAGCCGGAGCCGTAGCCGTAGCCGGAGCCGTCGCCGGAGCCGTAGCCGTCGCCGGAGCCGTCGCCGGAGCCGGAGCCGTAGCCGGAGCCGTAGCCGTCGCCGGAGCCGTAGCCGTAGCCGGAGCCGTCGCCGGAGCCG
>NZ_QWKG01000127.1 GCF_009911595.1 Colidextribacter sp. OB.20 | reverse complement strand
AGCCAGGATTGGTGGGCTGTTCCGGCTTCAGGGGGTTGGGGAATATCCACTCGGTCAGTGCAAACTTTTTTCGCTCACCGAGAACCCGCACCGTACTGGCTGGCAGTACGATCTTTCGAGTACCAGCACTGGTCTTAGTATCCCCAGCAGTCAGCCCACCGCCAGTTTCTTGGTAGACGGTGCGGCAGACCTTCAGTGTGCCGGCGACCTCATCGAAGTCCTCCCATTTGAGGCCACAGATCTCACCCCGCCGCAAGCCGGTGGTCAGTTCTGCGTAGAAGAAGTCGCACCAGACTTCGTCCTCTGCGATGACCTTCATAAACACATCCAGCTGCTCGTCCGTCAGTATTTGCTTTGCTCCATAGCTGAACTTGGGTGCGATAATTTGTTCGGTGGGGTTGCTGGCGATCAGGTGAGCCTGCTGCGCCGCCTTCAATGTTCCGTGGAGCGTGGTGTGGATGCGGCGAACCGTGCCGCTGGCCAGACTGCCGCCCAGTTTCTCATAGAATCGCTGGATATCCTTCGGCGTAAGCCGGGCCAGTTGCTTATCGCCCAGACTGGGCCTGATGTGGTTCTCAATGTAACTGCGGTAGTTCCTCAGCGTGTTGGGCCGCAGAGTATCCGCCATATTTTCCAGCCACTTGTCGAGCCACTCGCTCAAGGTCATCCGGCTCTGCTCCGTCAGGTCGGCCCCCTGGTAGCTGTCGATGTGCTGGCGGAGCTTCGCGGACAGCTCTTTCTGTGTAGGAGCGTAGACATACCGGAAGATAGAGTCGCCGTTTTCTTTGTGGCCCACCACGATGCGGCCCTCCCAGCGACCGTCATCGCGTCTCCTCACCATGCCGTCGCCAGACGGTCTGCGCTTCGCCATTTGTTACTCACCTCCAGTCCGAATATCACCGTCGTTTTCATCCATGCACTCGGCCATCAGCCTGACACCCAATCGGAAGCCCAGGATGAAATTCTCGGTTGCTGTGATACTGTTGATCTCATGCTGTGACCGGATGAGCTTTGTGAGGATTTCTTGATCAGTCTCCTTCAGCTGTTCCATGAGCTGATTTTCATATTTGGCGACACGGTCTACTGCCCGCTTCAGTTCTGAGCTAGGTGTCATCTGCTGTTCGTTGGGTATGATGTTGCCATAGTAGAGATCTTCCAGTATTTTTCTCATCTCCGGCTACCTCCTTTGCAACACAAACACATACCACACTTTGCGGAAGATAGCTACTACTTTTTTCGAGGACTTTTATTCTTTGTTTTGCAACGCAGAATTTGAACAGGGTACGGGTGATCACAGACTACCCCTCTGATAGCGGACAGCGTCGTCCAGCGAGATACTGCCGCCGATTTTTCACATCCTGGATGCACCGACTCCGCAGTGTGCGGAGTTGCTCATCGGGAATCTCCATCCCTGCAGCCAGCGCATTCATCACCATGTCCAACTCCACCGCCAGCTTGAAGAGCAGACGGCAGCTGTCCAGAGGACACATCTCTTTGACGAGTTGCTGTGTCTCAGGGGAGGTTCGCACACAAATTTGTTTTTTCTCCTGGCATGATGCTCTTCCTGAAATTCGCAAATATCCCCGCTTGGACCCGTCGAGAATACGGCGGCTGTAAGGGCAGAGGAAAAACTGACCCCCGACTTGACTCCAGGGGGTGAAAACTGACCCCCGCACTGATTCCTGCACAACCTCTGAAAACCACCTGCGACAGCCACCTTGCGGAATGGCGAAACACTGTGGTTTTCTCTCTGAATTTTCTGATACCGGCCACCCGCCCCAGCAAAAAGTGAAAATTCCGACCACCTATTGAAAAGCCCCGACCCGCTCTGCGGGGCGGTGTGGCTGGCCGGGGGGCGCATAAGCGACCCCCGGCCTTTATCCTGCACTTTTTTCGACCCCCCGGTTCACCTGCCACTTTCGGTTGTGCTGATTTCGCCGGATGGCACACACCGGCCACACGCTTTTGACACGGCGGCGTTTGCGATGGACTGCGGCTTGTTTACCCTCCGAGCATCAGCGAGGCCACACAGCGGCGCACAGGCTGTCACGCTGAGTTGCACTTTTCACTGCGGAGTGCGAGTGCCGTTGCGGCTCGATGACGTTCAGCCGCCGTGTCCATCTGCGCCAACTGTTGTTCGTAGAACTGATCGAGGGCCAGTTGGATCGGGCGGATGGTGTAGAGCAGATTGCCGTTGCGCTTCAGACCGGCCTTGGTGGTGACCGTCGTGCTCTCTGTACTGATGAGCTGGCGCTCCTCCAGCTCACACACATACTTGCGGACGGTGTTGGCACTCATCCTCACCGCATTGCCGATAGTCTTGTAGCTGGGCCAGCATTGGTACGTCTGCCTGTTCTCGCAGCAGAGCAGGTACGAGTAGACAGCCAGCGCGCCGGGTGACAGACCCAGCAGGAATATTTCGTTGGGCAGCTGGAAGTAGTTCTTGACCGGATCACGCTTTGGCCACGGTGTGTACTTCAATCTGCACCTCCTTGGGTGTGTTGCGACACCCACTCCACAAATTTCTCTTTGGGCACTACGAGTCTGCTACCGATTTTCAGAACCGGAAAATCCGGTTCGTGCATCAGCTCATAACCACTGGACGGAGAGACGCCCAGCACTCTCGCCACCGTTGCCGCATTCAGGAACAGCGGCAGTTCGTCGTAGCTTTTGTAGGCGGATTCTTTCATATAGGACTTGCCTCGTATAATAAGATTTGCAGATGATTTAGAGTGGATCTGCTTAGTCCACTTTT
>NZ_QWKG01000126.1 GCF_009911595.1 Colidextribacter sp. OB.20 | reverse complement strand
GGCTTTTTCTCCTGCCGGACGATATAGCGGCTGTCTCCCCATGAGTTGGCGTACCGGGGATTTCCCGGCTGCTGGGGTGTGTTATACACAATTCCCCAGGTGACGCGGACGGCCTTGGACTGCGGTACAGGTACAAACACATAGCGCATTTGATAAACGCGGTTGCTGATCTCCCAGGTCCCGCCCTGTATCTGCTTCCACTCGTTGGAGGTATGGGACACCTCCGGGGTACGCACATATTCCAGCACCTTTTCCAGCAGCAGGGTTTGGGCGGCCTGGGCCTCCCACTCGTCCGTTGCTGCTTTCAGTTTTTCAAAAATGGCCTTCTCTGCCGCTTTACTGCCTTCGAGCTTTTCTTGCAGCTCTGCCGCAGGCAGTTCCACCAGCGGGGCCATATGTGGGCTTGCGGTATAGTCCGAATAATTGAGAGAGTGTACGATTTTGAGCGTTGCGCCTGTTGTCAGGCTGTCTCCCCAGGCATTGACGGAGAAAAACGGTTTTAAGTCCGGCATGGTCCCCTCCCGTCTGGCCCTCGCTGGGGCGCACGTTTGGGCCTCCTGGATTTTCGCTCAGGCGGATGCCGCGCTGAAAAGATCAGCGCCTCCAATTTGTGTTCATCCTCAACTGTGTAATGGAACCCTTCAATCGTGCCGTACTGTTCTTTGAGCTGTCTCAACCGGCCCTTGACCTGCTCATAGGGCAGGATGACGGTCTCCCCGTCCGCAAAATTAAGAACAACGGTCTCCGCATGGAGCGCGTTCTTTTCTACGTTCAGGACGTTGGATTTGTAATCAATCGGGGAGACTTTTCCCATTGGCCGTCCCTGCTCCTGGCCGCTGACGATGACAAGAAATGCCCGGATGGTATCAGGCTCGTTTTCGTAGGCCGTCCATGCACAGTGTTCAAAGGAGTCCTGGATGAATACAGAACGCTCATTCAGACACCATGTTCCGCAGGGGCGGGACATCCAGTAAAAGGCGCGGTTTCCCGCTTCCGGCGCTTGCGCCGCCGCAGTCAGCTTGCGAATATCAAGCTGAAAATCGTCTCGATAGCTGTGGGTGTTTTCCAGCATCACCTGTTCCAGAAATGCCAGAATATCAATATTTTCCTCCATGGGCCACCTATCTTTCCGGCGCAGGCCGGGACTTGACGCGGGATGGGACCTTTGACCGCTCCTTCTTGATTTGGTGCAGCTTCACCTTCACCGACTGCCGGGGCCTGTCGCCGCAGCGGGCGGGCACGGGGGAAACGGGGGCGGTGCGCTCCTGGGCCGGGGCGATGGTCTTGCTGGTATTGGCAGCTTTCCGCAAATCTGTGACCGCCGCTTTTGCGTATTGAAGAAATTTTTCCTGCTCCCTCTGCGGCATAGCCGCCGCCTGGGTCTGGAACTGCTGCTCCAGTTTCGTGATGGTGTGATGCTGCTGGAAAAAGGTCAATACCCGGCCCGCCAGCTTCTCCAGGTCGTCATGGAGCTGGGGACCGAACTGCTCATGGAGCAATTCACGCAGGCCGGCGGGGGCGTCCGCGAAAAGCCGGACCGCTTCCTCCGGGTGCTTCAAATTGGTTTCCACATGGTACGCCATCTGTTCCAGCAGGGAGCGGCAGCCCGGTCCGGTGCGGAGGGGGAGCCAGTAGCGGTCTACCTCGCCGTCCAGCATATAGTCGATAGCCACCCTGACCGGGCGCTCCGGCTCGTCGGAGTCCCAATAACTATGGTTCAGCTCACCGATCCGCGTCTCCGCCTCGGATAACGTCATGCGGGCGCCAATGGGAAGGTTTTCGTCCATGCTCTCCATGACGGTGACAATGGGCTGCTGCTCCGGGGACAGGTCGGGCAGAAGGGCCTCATTGGTGGACTTGAACAGGGAGACGAACGCACCGGAAATATCGCGGGTGAAGTTGCGCCAGCGGTTGGCCGCGCCCCGGACCGTACACAGGCCGTCTTTGAAAATGCCGGTGACAATATTGGCGCTCTCGCCCAGCAGGTCTTTCACATCCCGGCGCAGATTCCCGGCAATCTCCTTCATTCGATTGTTGGTATCTATGGGGAACACTCCTTTCAAAAAAGTGGTGGGGCGGCTCTGCCGCCCCTATAAAATGTCGAAATGCGTCTCAAACTGAGACGCATTTCATCGGGCGGGAGTGGACCGCCCCCGGTGCATACGGCGGTAGGCTTTGGGCGGGACAAAGGGCTTTCCGGCAAAGGTCACTTCCCGGATGGGCCGGTATCTGGACAACAGGCCGTCCCGCAGGCTGGCAAACTCAATGTAGTCAGCCTTGGTGAAACAGCGTTCCCGCCGCAGCTGCCGCTGGGACAGAGGCCAGCCCTCGCCGTACAGAAGATGGAATATCTTTGCGTTGTCGGAGACCAGTTGCAGGGAATTGTCCGAATTGTCGTAGTAGGATGGCACACCGTCCTCAACGCTGGGGAAATAGTTCTCCTGCCTGCCCAGGTACACCCGCCCGTCCTGGCCCACCAGCGCGTCCATGCCCTCGTAGTTGCTGACGGCGGCGGACGCGATAAAAACATCTGTCATGGGGCTACCTCGCCGGAGAAGGGGGCTTTTTTCCCGGCCCCTTTCCCTTGCCTTCCTTTTCTGACTGAGCCTTGGCCTGCTGGCGTTCCAGGGCCTTCTTCCGCAGGTCCAGCGCCTCCAGCACGCCCCGCTTCACATCGGGGATGGTGGTCCGGGCATCCGGGAAATAGGGCCGCAGGTCCTCCTCGCCCAACGTGATCTTCAAAACAGGGGTTTCCTCCCGCTTGGTGGGGGCCACGGCCTTTTTGATATTTTCCGTTGTCAGCGTTCCCGCTTGGCTCTCTTTTTTCAGCGCCGCCGCCTGGGTGCCGGAGGGCACCTTGTCCTCCTGCTTGATGGCGTCCGCCAGCGCCTTCTGCTCGTCCTTTTTCAGATAGGAAATATCGGCGGCGGTGTGGACCGGCAGCTTTTTATCGTCCACCATCTGCTGCAACTCCGGCTCCAGCTTGGTCAGGCGGGTGATCTTCTGGATATTGGCGCGGCT
>NZ_QWKG01000125.1 GCF_009911595.1 Colidextribacter sp. OB.20 | reverse complement strand
CTCGTGCTCGTGAGCCCTCAGCTGGCGGCGGGCGGTCTCCGGGTCGCGGCGGGTCATGGCCGACCGGGCGGCGCCGGTCCCCCTGGGCTGGGGCTGGCCCATGACAATCTGACCGGCGTCCGCCTTCCGCAGGGACAGCTCATACCCCCGAAGGGACACCTCAATGGGGTCCCCCAGAGGTGCGATTTTGGTCACCCTGACCTCGGTGCCCGGGGTAAGGCCCATATCCACCAGCCGGCGCTTTACCGTCCCCGATTTGTTGGCGATGGACAGTATGGTCCCGCTCTGGCCGGGGGACAGGTCCTCCAGCGTTCGGTGCTCCATATACATTCCTCCTGTTTGGTTAGTCATAACTTACTGCCACAGTTTTATCATAAATCCGGAGGATTGTCAAGAAGTTTTTTGCCCGGAGGAAGGACAAAAAAATTCCCCGGCTGAAGGCCGGGGAATTGCCGTCTATTCACAGTACATCCGCACTACCAGGCAGACCTCCTCCTCCCGCTCCGGCGGAAGCGCTCCGCTGGGGGCGTAGGTGCCGCCGTCGGGGCCGCCTATGGAGATCGTCAGCAGGACCAAATCCTCCCCCCGGCCCACCTCCTTCGCGCCCTTCATCGGGCTCCAAACCGCGCCGCCGCTGACATAGGGGTTGGTGATAAGGTCCAGCGGTCCCCTGAAGGAGCAGCCGGCAAAGTTTACCCCGCATTCAAACCACATCCAGGTCCAGCGCCCCTCCTCCTCTGACCACTCCTCGCTATGAGGCTCAACGCTCAGCACCAGCAGCTGATGCCGGGCGCCAAACAGCTCCCGGTCAGACCACATCTTCCCCAGCTGCCAGCTCTCCTCCAGGCCCCCGTGGGTCCACAGCTCGGCCTGAATCGTGCAGCCGGCAAAATCGTCAGCCAGCGTCACCTCATACAAATGCAGAGAATGCCCCCGTATACCCAAGGCGCCGGCAATCTGCTGCTCCCGGTCGGAGGTGTCCAGGCTCCTAACCACCGTTTTCCTCTGGGGGAGCCACTCGGTGTTGTCCCGGACCCAGATATAGCCCAGCCCCAGCACTACGGTCAGCAGCAGGACGGCGGACAGGATAAACAGCCACTTCCACCGCCTGATTTTCGGCCCCAGCTGGGCCAGCCCGAAGCGCAGGGAGTCCCGGACGGCCTCCTCCCCGGGCGCCTCCCCCCGCTGGCCGGAGAGCAGCTCGGTGACGGTGAGGTCCAGCGACTCGGCCAGGGGCTCCAGCAGGCCGATGTCGGGACAGCTCAAGCCCCGCTCCCATTTGCTGACGGCCTGGGTGGATATGTGCAAAGTCTCCGCCAGGTCCTTCTGGGTCAGCTCCTTCTCCTTCCGCCTCTGGGCAATCAGCCCGCCTGTTTTAATCGCGTCCATTTCACCGCCTCCTTATGGCCCTATCTTACCCCCAAACCTCCATTTTGACAATCAACTGTTGGTTTAGTAGGGAGAAATGTTTAAAAAACCGCCCGGAACGGCCGGTTCTCAGCCATTCCGGGCAAAGTGCATTTTTATCACTTCCCCACCGTGTGGGACAGGATATAGTCTGCCATAACCCGGTACTCCGGGGCGGTGAGGTGGACGCCATCGGTGGAGATGTCCGCCGGAAGGAAGCCGTTTCCATCGGCGAAGCAGGACCACAGGTCCACCAGATAGCACTCCTGCTCCTCACACACCTCGGCCAGGGCCTCGTTCAGCCGCTTGACGTTCTTCTGGTTGAAGTCGCTGGAGGCGGACTTTTTCTCGGTAGTGGGGGTGATGTTCAGGACGTAGATGGGGATGCCCTCAGGCTGATTGTCCCGAATGAGCTCCACAATGGCGGCCATATGCTCCTTCAGGCTCTCCTTGGAGGTGGTGATCTCGTTGACCCCCAGCATGATATAGATCTTGTCAAAATCCTTCTGGCCCAGGCCGGTCTCCAAGGTGCCCGTTCCGCCGTCAGGCAGGTCAAACCCGCCGAAGCTGAGGGCCTTCTTGGCGGAGATGCCCGTGTCGGTGAAATAGTGGATGTCCGCATCCACCTTCGCGAAGCCCTTGAAGCCCTCCATCAGGGAGTGGCCGATGACGGCGCTGTTATCAAACCAGTCGTCCTCCCGCTGCTGGCTCTCGGGGACAGGCTGCGTGTAATCATAGTCGGGCAGAAGGGACTGACAGCCGCTCAAAGCCAGGGAGAGAGCGGTGAGGGAGGCGAGAAGGACGCTGGTAAAACTGCTGATCATGGTATGGCATCTCCTGAAGCTGACAGAATGTTTCATTGCGCCTCAGCCATCCAGCCGCTCAGCCAGCCGGGCCATGTCGCCGGCGGGGAAGTCCTCGATCCTTCCGGCGTCGAAGGCGGCGGCCAGGGCGGGGTCAATGGGCAGGCGGGCCAGAACGGGAATTTCCAGCTCAGCGGCCACCTTTTCAATGTGGCTCTCGCCGAAGATGGCGTGCTTTCCGCCGCAGTCTGGGCACTGGAAATAGCTGTAGTTCTCCACCAGGCCGATGACGGGAATATCCATCATCTTGGCCATATTGACGGCCTTGGCCACAATCATAGACACCAGGTCCTGGGGGGAGGTGATCACAATTACCCCGTCCACCGGCAGGGACTGGAACACAGTGAGGGGCACGTCGCCGGTGCCGGGAGGCATATCCACGAACATATAGTCGATATCCCCCCAGATGACCTCCTGCCAGAACTGGGTGACCACCCCGGCAATCACCGGGCCCCGCCAGATAACCGGGTCGGTCTCGTTGGCGGAGAGGAGGTTCAGGGACATGAGCTTAATGCCCCCCCTGGTCACAGCCGGGTCGATTCCCTGGTCGGAGCCGGTGGCCCGCTCATGGACGCCGAAGGCGGTGGGGATGGAGGGGCCGGTGATGTCAGCGTCCAGAACGGCCACCTTCCGGCCCTTCTTCGCCATTGCCGCCGCCAGAGAGGCGGTGACGGTGCTCTTGCCCACGCCGCCCTTGCCGCTGACTACGGCGATGACCCGCTTGACGCTGGACAGGGCGTTGGCCGGAACCCGCAGGTCCCGCTCGGAGCAGCTCTCGCCGCAGCTGGAACAGTCGTGGGTGCAATTTTCTGCCATAATTGAAGCATCTCCTTATGATTGATAATAATATTGTAGGGCGCGACGACCTCGGCGCGCCGCTGGAAATATTTTTGAAATTTACGGCGCGCCAGGTC
>NZ_QWKG01000124.1 GCF_009911595.1 Colidextribacter sp. OB.20 | reverse complement strand
CTTTTTTCCCTCCTCTCCGCCACAAAACTACATTTTTTCCTCGGCGTTTTCTTTCATTTTATCATTGGCGCTGACAGGAATGGACGTTTGAAAACGACAACGGGCAATGCCCCCAAATGCACAAAGCCCATGCTTATGTAGAGTGTTGGGAGGAAATGAAAGCCGGGAATATCGGCTATCTGTTATGGGGCATGGTAGGCACAGGCAAAAGCTATTTCGCCGGGTGTATCGCCAACGCCCTCATGGAGCAAGAGGTTTCCGTGTGCATGACAAACTTTGCCCTTATCCTCAATGACCTTGCCGCCAGCTATAAGGGCAGGAACGAGTACATAGCCCGCCTTTGCAGCTTCCCTCTGCTTATCCTTGACGATTTCGGCATGGAGCGTGGCACGGAATACGGGCTTGAACAGGTTTACAACGTGATTGACAGCCGATACCGCAGCGGCAAGCCCTTAATCGTGACAACAAACTTGACGCTGGAAGAATTGCAGAACCCGGAGGACACCGCCCATGCCCGGATATATGACCGCCTTACGGAAATGTGTACCCCCGTCCGCATTACCGGGGAGAATTTCAGGAAAGCCAGAGCAAGGGAGAAAATGGAACAGCTTAAAACGCTGCTGAACAGAAAGGAGAGCCTATGACCGACACCCCCAACAGAAGCACCGCCACTACCGCCCGCCGCCCGGATTGCGTGACCGAGGTACGCCGGGGGAACACCGTCCTTGTGGTTTCCGGCTACTTCAAGCAAGGCACTACCGCCACCGCCGCCGACAAGATGATGAAAGTGCTGGAAGCTGAAAGCGCAGCCGGGGGAACAGCCGCCCATGCCATGTAAAGCGACATTCCTTACCGAAAATCAATCGACATTATGTGCCATAAAGTAGCAAAAAGGACTGTACAGCCAGCCCCGCCGTGTGGTATAATAAACATACGGAATAGTGGGCTGGCTGTCGGAAACGGAGGAATCTATGTCAAGACAGACCACCCAAACACTTATCACCGCCCTTTATCCGAGATTATCCCATGAGGACGAGCTTTCCGGGGAATCCAATTCCATAAGCAACCAAGAGAACATTTGTCAAGGGGGATTTCACCATAAAAATGAAATCCCCCCCGTTAAACTAGGATTAGTATCTCAAAATAAAGTATATCACATATACCCAACTCAACAGTCCGTGAAAAATGGCCCACCCAACAGAGTGCCAAGTAGAATAACTAATTACCATTGCCAAAGCGCTGCCAAATGTGATACCTGTCTTTACTGTTTTTTCGACAGTTTCTCTTTTTTGTTCATCCATGTATATGTATCCTCCCCGAAATTTCGATTTATCGAATTAACACGAGCCAAGTATACCACTAATGCGAATGACATTCAACCCTCATTTATAGGCGTTGATAGTACTGGCAAGCAAGGCACCGGTATATACCCGGCGCAGCTTGTTGGTGGCTGAAGGCCCCCAAGCCCCCGGTGATCGGCGCGGCTGCGTCCGATGCACAAGCCACCGTTGGCGTCTGCTGATTATATACCGGCAGGGAAGGACACCCCGGCGAAGCCGCCCCCGGAGGGCGCACGGCTGCCGTCAGGCAGTACTACCATCGGCCCTTGGCAGGTGGTGAGTAAGTGCGCTCTTAGGAGGGGGGCCTATAAAGAAGAAGGAGCGCCCAGGTCATTCCCAGACACTCCCGCTTCGGTTCCCTTCTGCTGGTCGATCACCGCCTTTTCAGCCTGTGTCATTTTGCCACAAATGAACCGTCAGCCAATGTGTATTTGGATGGTGAAACCACCCTTTACACAATACATCTCAGAAGCGAATCCTTGAAAACTACGCCAAACAGAACGGCTTTTCAAATCTGAAATGGTACACGGACGACGGTTATTCCGGGGCGAATTTCAATCGTCCGGGCTTTCAGGAAATGTTGGAGGATATTGAGGCCGGTTATGTAACCACCGTGATCGTAAAAGATATGTCCCGCCTGGGGCGTAACTATTTGCAGGTCGGCTACTATACCGACACCTATTTCCCTGACCATGATGTTCGGTTTATCGCCGTAAATGACGGCGTGGACAGCGACCAGGGCGACGATGATTTTTCGCCCTTCCGCAACATCATGAAGAACAAACGCTGTTTGGGAGGGGGAACAACGAAAGGTGGCTTTATAATTTCAAATGGATAAACTCCAGGTTCTACTACATACTGCTTTTACTCGACCAGACCGACAAAGCGGTAAAACACTTTGATGTCCTGCCTGCGCTGTCCGTCTACAACGGTACGCTCACCAACCTCAATATGGTCTATCAGTTCATCAATGGTGGTCCGATCAAGGTCCTGCAAGTTCAAATACTTTCGGATGATCGCCGTCCAGTTTTGAATGGCGGCGGTTTTCTGCTGTGCCTTATCTACCTCGGACAGAAGCGCATCCAGGTGTTCCGCCTTGGCAAGCCGCTCCTGTTCGTTTTTTTGCGTCAACACCATGAATGTGCTTTCGCTGACCGCGCCGCTGTACTTGTCCTCATAAAGTTTAGCGGTCATGGTCTCCAGCTCCAGCACCCTGCGACGCAGCTTGCTGATTTCTTGCTTGGCATCGGCCAGACGCTGCTCGTCATAATCCGCGATCTTGCGTTTGAGCCTGTCCACTACGGCGGCTTCATTTACTGTCACCGCCTGGGCTTGGGTCCTGATTTCCGCAATCACGATTTGCGTCAGCGTCTGCTCATAAATCCTGTGCCACGAACATACGCTCCGGCCCGACTTGCCATAGGTTCCGCAGAAATAGGAGACATAGCGTTTTTTTGTGCCATTCTTGCGGTGCTGCGTCTCCGCGTTGGCGCATAAAGGGGTCTTGCAATCAGCGCATACCAGCTTGCCGGTGAACAATTTCGGAGTAGGCTCCTGCCTGCCGACAGAACGGAGACTTGCCGCCTCATTGATCTTCTGAACGGTCTCCCATTCCTCTGCGGTGACAATGGCCTCATGCAGCGCCTCATGGCGAATCCACTCAATTTCTGGCTTGTCGATCTGCGTGTGGTCCTTATAGGAACGGGTGCCGGTGTGGTTCATCAGCAGCGTCCCTTTGTAAACCTCATTATGGAGAATGGTTTTTACCGTTGCATAGGTCCAGAGCTGGGCGGCTTTGCAGCCGTCCTTGCCGTTGATCCGGCTCCAGTAGACACGCGGCGAGGTAATGCCCTCCCGGTTGAGGGCGGCGGCGATCTGACCATAAGCCGTACCCGCCAGCCGCATATCATATATCCGGCGCACGATACTGGCGGCGTACTCGTCAATGACCAGCTTGTGCTTGTCCTCGACGCTCTTGCGGTAAGCGTCAAATGCGGAACCGCCAGACGTTTTATGTAGTCTGGCGGTTCGGGTTGGATTTAAGAATCATCGAATT
>NZ_QWKG01000123.1 GCF_009911595.1 Colidextribacter sp. OB.20 | reverse complement strand
GTTTATTAAAGAACTATGGTTATTCGAGAAGAATGTGAAATGCCTCAAATATGGTGGAAAACAGCATTCTTCTCGAATAACGAAACCTGGTTACCGCAGAAAATCGGGTATAGGATTCTTTTCCTGCGGCAGCGATAATTCATCGGGGTTGTTTTTTGAAAACCATTTTTTGTTCCATTCTTCCATAGAACGGTCTACAGTCTGCTGTGAAAGTTCCACATAGATTTGCGTCGTTTGTATTGAAGAATGGCCAAGAATGTTTTTTACAACGGCTAATGGCACACCGGCCTCTATCAAATGGGAAGCTGTCGTATGCCTCATTACATGGGGCGTATATGGCCCATTACAGAACTTGTCAGGATGCATCGTTTTTGCTCTGGTGATGTATTTCTCAAAGATTTCTTCAATAGCAGGGACTGACAGATGTTCATTCCGTTGGCTGGGGAAAATATGCCGGTCAGGCTGGTCACGTATTTTTCTGTACACAACATAATTATTCAATAACTGAGTGGCGTCAAACGTTATCTTGACTCTCCTGGATTTTTCACCCTTGCCCCTTAACGTCAGGATGGCATTGCCTTTTTCATCATGCGAAATATCCTTTACAGTAAGCCCGCAGATCTCCTGTGCCCGCGCCCCGCTGGAGTACATTACAGATAAAAGGACAAGATCTCTCCATCCAAGTTTTTCTGTTGTGTCAGGAAGCGAGAAAAGAATCTCCAGCTCCGTCCTGGTAAAAGCACTACGCGGTTTCCCTTTCACACGCCGGAAAGATTTTTTTGAAATCCTCGCCAGACTGCTTCGGAATACACATCCAGCCTCAAAGTTCCTGCATTGCGCATACTCTGCAAACGAAGATAAGGCTCCCATCCGCTGTTTTGCGGTAGTTCTGCTGTTTTTCCGGCTGTTTACCAGCCAGTCAAAGAAGCCAGTCAGCAAATCAAAATTCAATATGTCAAAAGTGATATGCCTGGCATCTATTTCGGTTTCTTCATTGAGATACTGAAACAACAACCGGAACGCGCATTTGTAAGATGAGACCGTATGAGCGCTGGCGTTCATGGAAACGGGAAGGTATTCTGTAAAGAATCTTCCCAGAAGGCCGAGAAACTCGTGTTCTGCATTATTCTTCTTCATAAGGCACCTCCACATGGGGAATCAGTCCGGCTGTAAATGTTTCAAAAGCATCCATCGCTTCCGGCACTTGCAGGCCAGAAAACCGCATGTATTGATCTGTATCGATTAGGTGGTCATGACCCAGGTACGTTGGTAGCAGAAGATCATTCATATCCACTGGGCGACCTGCAGCTTCCAACTGTTGCATCGATTTCAAAACGAACAGATGCCGGAAACAATGGAGGCATGCGCCTCTCTCGTGCGGTCCCTTTTTCCGCTGGTCAATATCTGCGAGCCGAAGGATCTCCGAGAACCAGGAAGCCATTTGCCTTGTAGTGTAATGATGTTTCGGATTCCTTCCCGGAAAAAGAAATGCCTCAGGATTATGCAGGATTCCAAGGGTGAGGCAATATCGTTCCAAAATGACCAGCAGTGATTCATGAACGGGTATTACCCTTTCTTTTGAAAACTTGGTTTTCTTTAGAAAGATTGTACCCGATTTGAAATCGACATCTTTTCTCCGCAACGACAGGGTCTCACCGAGTCTTGTCCCGCAGCCATAAAGGACGCGGATGACCATTGGCACCTTCAGTTGGAAAGAAGTTGGATGATACTGTTGCTCCCTTATTATTAGGTTGTCAGCATAATGCATGATCTTCCTGATTTCTTCATCCGAGTAGATATAAGGAATGTACTTTGATTTCACCTTGAGGGAATCAGGCATGAAAGAGCGGTTTCCCAAGCTGTTCAAGTACCGTACAAATCCCCTGACAGTGCCGACTTTCGTGTTTATAGTTTTACTTTTACCAGATAAAGTGGAAATCCATGATCCAAGGACATCCTCCGTCAACTCCTTGCTGCAAAAGCCGCTTGAGATAAGATGACAATCCAGTGTGACTAATGTACGTCTGTCGTGCGCTACCAAGCCTTCGGAGACACTCATTTCCCTAAGTTCCAGATAAGCCGTCATTTCATTGGCGAGGATACTTTTAAACATGATTATCACCGTCCTTCCACAAAAGCATTTCGGCAAAAAGGCCGCCGGGTTCAGGCACTGCCAGCGGGCAAAGCCGCATGCTTTCAATATCTATCCTCGCATAATGTTTGATTGCGTGTTTGGTTCCATGTCCCAATACCCTGCGGACGATTTCGGTTGAAATGTTATCGTTGATCATGTTGCTTGCCATAGACGAACGGAACGCGCGGCTTCCATGCCTTCTTTCCGCAAGAGGAACTCCTGATTTACCGAATTGTGTCCAGACCATTGTATTGATCGCAAAACAATCCATCGGCTGATAGGGAATAACGAGGGTCATAAAAATCTGGGAGCAACCACTGACTTCGGGCCGCACATTTTGGATGTAGTCCAGAAGAGCATCTTTTACCTCAGGAAACAATTCGCTTTCCCAAGGATCGTCCGTTTTCTGTTGCAGGAAACGAATCCTGTTATTGGTGAAGTCAATGTTTTCAAACGATAATGCGGCAATATCGCTGGATCGGATGCCGTAACGGGACAGAAGCATGATGATTGCGTAGTTTCTGATTCCGGCAGGTGTAGCCCGATCTATAGAACTTTCAACTGTGGTGATTTCGTCTACGGAATACACGGTCGGGTAAGGCGAATTTCTTTTTCTATGCTGGATGAGCATGGAATAGTTCAGCTTTGTATAGCCTTTTTCAAAGAGAAACCGCAGGAATGGGCCGATCCGTTCCCAGTACCGAGAAAACTTTAATTGTAAAAACGCTGACTGGACCATGTCGCCGCTGATATCCTCTGCTTTTTCGCAGCCAGAACTTGAAAGATTCTTTAAGAATCTGCTGCAAATCCATTGCTTGTAGTGAAGCGTAGTCTGTTTGTTTCCCTTCTTCCTGCAATAAGAGATATACGCACTCAGAATCTTTTCAAAATCGGCAGGGAGAACTATGGGAGATGTTTTATCTCCCCATAAAGCTTCCCGGCCATCCAACCCTTGGTTCAGTCGATTCAGCTTACGGACAATCACTCTTGCTCTGGAAACTCTGGACGCACAAACCTTAAGCTCTACCTCACAATACTGGATAAGACGTTCTCCAATTTCAGGAGAATATACATCCAAACCGTTCTTATCCATGTAAGAGGCAAACGAGTTAAGAATAAAATCCATGTCTTTGACAGTAGTCTGACTATAGGATTCCGACTCAAGCAACATGCGAAGGTGTGTTGCCAAGTCATGAAACGTTACTTGTTTTTCCATTGAAAACCTCCTCTGTAGTCTTGGTGTTGATTTCGTTACAACACCAGTATACAGGGGAGTTTTTATAGAACTTTATCATTATTCAAGAAGAACGTGAAAAACCGCACATTTTGAAGGAAG
>NZ_QWKG01000122.1 GCF_009911595.1 Colidextribacter sp. OB.20 | reverse complement strand
TTGTATATGCGGTGGTACATTTTACGCTTACGATTTTTATCCTCTGCTGTAGTATAATCGCCATCTTCATCTACAACGTAGGCTACATTGAATGCGCCGGCCTGTGCTCCGGCAGCAAGCTGTAGGACGGGCTTGTCAACATTAACCAGTAGTTGAGCAGGTGACCACTGCCCACCAGTATACGTAGCAGTGTAAACGCTGGACGAGGCAGGCCAAAGCACGCTGTTATCATCAGTTACGCTGGAATCTGCCCATACCAGAGTAGGGATGTTGTCTATCAGTGTTATCCGTTGGAGATGCGCATAATGGTTTCCGGTATACGAAGCTGCCTGGGTGAAGGCCAAAGTAGTTGAATCAATAGAGCCAACTACAACACTTTGCTTTTTCGCATAGTCTAGCAAAGAAGTATTATCATATCCTGTTTCGGTTTGAGAATAAGCCAACCATATGGTTCCATCCTCAGCAACACAAAGACTGGGAGTGCCATCCATAACTGCGCTCGGATCAATCCGCACCGGGCTGGCCCAAACTCCCTTACTGTATTTGGTCACCGCCACATATACGTCACCAGTAGTACTATCTGCCCTTAAGAAAGCCGCATAGAGACCGTCGTCCGCAGCAACCAATGTCGGCTGAGCATTGCGGTATGTATCTGTTAGCAATGGAGTCAAATTGGTGGAGGCGGAATCGTCCAAAAGCATAATTGGATATCCCATCCATTCGGATTCTTCTTCCAGATAATCCAAGTCATGGATTTGATAGGCTTCAGCATCGTACAACGACAACCATGCTGATTCAGATGTTTCATTCAATGACTGCGAACGTACATTATTGGCCGAATATAAGTGCCAAGTATTATAGGCAAATGCCTTGCGCCATTCAGCCCATGCTAAGTACGCTTTTACGCCCAATTCACCAGTTAAATCAAGACTTTGGGGGCCTTGGGGTGTTCCTATAAAACGATAAGTTCCTTCCAATTTTGCTTTTCCATACGCACCTACACCAACTGCTTTTCCAACGCCAACACCGCCAAACGCTTCCAACTCCGCAGAGGCTTTAGCATCTAATGTTCCTGCCAAGGTTGCGTTTGCCCAGTCAAATTCAATTTCTCCAATAACATTTCCTTCTAAGCCCAGTTTGACTTGAACCGTTACAGGTACGACCCAAACCCAAGTATTATACCCAAACTCGCCAGCTTTTATCTTAAGCTGCAACATAATTTGTCCCTTGGCAGTGCTGTTGCTAAAATCTCCTTCTGCATAACCAAGCAAATTAAATTCGCTATTCTTTTTAAGTGTTTCCAAATTGTGAATTATTTCAAACTTATTCGAGTTTTTTACAAGAGATTTGAAAACTTCCTGTTGCCCTGCACTGAGTCGTCCAAATCCTTTATAATATGAATATGATCTAACATCTGTTAACAATTCTTTAGCTTTCTGAATCTGTTCCTCTTCTGTTTTTCCACCGTAGATATTGAGATTAAAACCTATCTGTACTTTTCCATTCTCATCGACCAAAGCAGTGATAGGAACATTTATAGGGAGATCAAAATTGATTGTCTGTCCGCCAACATACGGTATGTCATCCCCAACTTTGAAACTTACTTTTGTTGAGGAAATTGAAAGGCTTGTTATTTTATTAATAGATGCTTTTTTGAACTGCAAATTGATATTTGTATCAACATGTGTACCATCAGTAGCTACTACTCGGATAAAACATCCACCACCAGAAGAGAATTTATCCGAGGATAGGCTATCAAAAAGAATAGATGTAGTCTCTGCAATTTTTTTAGCGCCCTGCCACAACTCATATCTGGCAACATTGCTATCTGAGGCCGCTTTGCAACTTATGTAGAATTTTCCATCATCCAGATCCCCGGCCAAGGGCGCATCGTTCCCCAGACTGACAGTTTTTGTTCTCGTCAGCAGATCTGTGCTGTTGGTCATTAGAGAAGAATTGGAATATCGGCAGGAGCTTAACTTATATTCACCCAGACCTGTAGGGTACATGATAATTGTTTCATAACGGTTGGGGGACTTTTCCCAATTGCTGTTGCGGTTTGTCCATGGGATGTATCCTTCCAGAGTAGCCTCTACTTCCGGTGTGCCGATTGTAAGCAAATTAAAGGTTACTAAGCCGGACTCGTTAGTTATACCGGTCTGCTCATCTACGCCGTCAGAATAAATGACTGAAACATTGGGAAGGCTCCGGCCATTTTCGTCGACCACGTGGAATTGATATTTGTCTCTTGAAATATTGGGGATATCTGGGTCGGGATTAACCGGCGGATCAGGTTTGTCTGGGTCAATAAAATGAATTTTAGCGGAGGTCAGGGATTCGTTATGGCTATCGATAGAAATGCTATTCCATTGTTCTGCTGTGCCAGAGTAGTATACATTTTTCAAACCAGTGCATTTATCAAATGCATAGGCACTAATAGCAGTTACATTGGACGGAATAGTAATATTAGTCAGGCCAAAAGCAGAGGCAAATGCGTAATTTTTAATATTAGTGACACTTGTCGGGACAATATAGTCACCTGATAAACCAACAGGATATTGAATTAACTGAGTCTTGCCCTTATTAAACAAAACCTTATCATTTGAACAAAATGCAGTATTATCAGCATCTACTTGGATGTTAATCAATTTAGTGCACTTTGCAAAAGGAGCAGTATCAATTTTAGTGACACTGGACGGGATACTGATAGCGGTTAAGTTGGTGCAGCCACTAAAGGCAAATGATCCTATATTGGTCAGGGTATTCGGTAAGGCTATACTTGATAAATTGGTACAGCCCTCAAAGGCATAATTGCCAATGGAAACTAAACCTAAAGGAAGAGTTACTTCCCTCAATCCTTTGTTTTCCAAAAATGCGGCATGCTCAATCGAAGTAGTACCAGATGGAATTGTATAACTGCTGTTACTTAACCCTGTGGGGTAGTAGACCAATTGCGCCATATCTTTAGTGAATAAAACCCCGTTATTTATACAGTACGAAGCATTGTCGTTGGCGAGGTTTATGTGTGTGATTGAAATGCAGCCAGCAAAGGGCATCCCCCCAATACTATTTACAGTTGAAGGTATTGATATATTCTCCATATTAGCGCAGTCAAAAAACGCTTGTGCTCCAATATTTGTAACACCTTCATTAAGTACAACAGATTTAATTTCCATGCGCTTATTATACCAAGGCATTGATCCAAAATTATTGTAGTCTTTCATATTTCCAGTTCCGTCAATAGTCAGGACTCCATCGCTATCCAATTTCCAAGTAAGATTTTCTCCACAGGTTCCGGAGTCCACAATATCAACTGCCCAAGCGGTTTCTGGAAACAGCGCTAGCACCATACACAGAGCTAATAAAGTTGACAATAAACGTTTTTTCATGTCCTCTCCTCCAAAAGATGATAAATAATGTGAACACGCCGATATTGCCGATTGATTTAGCTATCACCTCCATTTAGCTGTATTCTGGGTACAAAGGTACAGGTTAGT
>NZ_QWKG01000121.1 GCF_009911595.1 Colidextribacter sp. OB.20 | reverse complement strand
CTCAAGACCTCTCGGGACTATTATCTGCATTCTCCTATTCCCTTGTATATGCGGTGGTACATTTTACGCTTACGATTATCTGGTATTCCCTCCAGAAGCGGGACTTGTCCGATGAGGACAAAAACCATCTGGATTCCTCCCTGGTGGAGTGCTACCGGCGGTACGGGATCACCTTCGACAACGCCACCATCACCGATGAAAATGGCGCTTTTGCGGAAATGCCCATTCTGCCGGACTGGTATGAAGTCCTCTCCGGCAACCCGGAGACAAAGCACCTGGCCGTGATGCTGGCCCGGTATGTCACCGGCTCCGCCTCCGCTATGGGCCAGCGCAACGACATTGATCTTAATAATAAGTACATTGTGCTGGACACCTCCGGGATGCCTGATGACCTGCTGCTCCCCGGTATCTTCTGGGCCACCGATGTGGCCAACGACCTGATTATGGACGCCGGCGGCGACCTGTCCGCCCTCATCGCCGATGAGCTGTGGTCCCTGGTGGGGGCCAACTCCAACCCCCTGGCCGCCGGCTTCGTCCAGGAGATGGTCAAGACAATCCGGGGTCTGGGCGGGATTGCTGTCACCTCCACCCAGGGGATGCAGGACCTCTTTGGTCTGGACGGCGGCAAGTACGGCAAGGGGATTCTGGATTCCAGCCGCATTAAACTGGTCATGCAGATGGAGGAACAGGAGGCACGGCTCATTCAAGGAGTGCTCAATCTGTCTGAGGATGAAGTCCGACAGATCACCCGGTTCCGCCGGGGAGAGGGGCTTCTCTGCATTGGGTATGCGCGCTTTGTTCCTTGACAATCTCCGTAGAAATACGGAATAAAACAAGGCAGGTTTCGTAAGAAATCTGAACTCTATGCTTGATTGGGCAGGGGAAGAACCTGCTAACCCCGGTGTGACGGGAAATCAAAACTCTGATCTCCGACGTGCGCTCACAGTGTCATGTGGGATGTACGAAGCTCGGTAAAGAGCGGCAGCGCAATTTGAGACAGTTGCGCCCGCAGGAGGCTATAAATCGGTCATGTCCAGTATGTTTTGTTGCAACCGACAAATATCCTGAGTGTACGGCTCGTAAATGCAGGGATGATAATACAGCCATCCACCCCCATGCGGGGTTCCGCCGCCGTTTAAGTTTGTAACCGCGGAAAACGGCAGAAAACCATTGAGGTCGAATGTCTCCAGCAAAAATCACACTGGCTGGAGATGGCGGACGGGCCATAGGGAAGGGCTAAAACCGATATGGAAAGCTAAAGCATAGGGAACAAAGGAACCATGGACGGCACTTCGATTCGTTGAAGTAAGTGAAGTGACACCTTCGCCGCGCAGGTAGGAAATGACCTGCTAATCCATGGGGCATCAGCCCGTAGTAGCGATGAAGTCCTTTCGCATAGGGAGGACAGAGCGAAGGGGCATAGTCAATGCAGATTGTATGTGAACAGGAAGTCGAGGAAGCCGTAGGCATACCTGACTAACACCAGAAACACCAATTCCAGATAGGAGGCGGTGCGTATGGCACAACAATTCGACTACCCAAGAACTGAAACTCAACTGCGCGAAATTCAGGATAAGCTGTATCAGCACAGCAAGGAAGACTATGATGCGGGCGGAAGGCCAGCGTTCAAAGGACTCCTCGAAATTATGTCAGCAGAAGCAACCATTATTACAGCAATTCACAACATCAAAAGCAACCATGGCAGCGAGACGCCCGGTGTGGATTCCAAGACCATGCGCAAGGATTATCTGTACAAACCCTTTCCCTGGGTGATTAAGGATATCCAGAACGCGTTCAGACGTTATGAGCCGCAAAAGATACGCCGGGTGTACATCGACAAACCGGAAAAAGCTGAAAAGCGCCCGCTGGGCATTCCGACAATACGGGACAGAATCGTGCAAGAGTGTATGCGGCTAGTGCTGGAACCAATATTTGAAGCGCAATTTTTCGGGCACTCTTATGGGTTTCGTCCTATGCGGGAGGCCCCTATGGCGCTGGAGCGTATCAACTTCATCACGCATACCACAGGCTATCACTGGGTTGTCGAGGGTGACATCAGCAAGTGCTTTGACTGCATAGACCACAGCATACTTCTGAAACGCCTGTATCATATGGGCGTGAAGGACAGACGGGTACTGCAAATTATCAAGGCTATGCTGAAAGCCGGGATTATGGGTGAATGCGAGGTCAATGAGGACGGGACACCCCAGGGCGGACTCATCAGTCCGCTTCTGGCAAACATCTATTTGGACATCATGGACGAATGGGTGTCAACGCCAGAGATAAAATGTAAAAAAAGGCCGAGGAAAAAATGTAGTTTTGTGGCGGAGGTGAAGGGAAAAAGATAGACTCCCAATCAGGGCGAGAAAGAGCCCGGAAAGGGAGTCAGAAAATGAAAGGAGCACAGTGGATGGATATCCGAAGCGACAGACAAAAAGGGCTGAGCTATGTGGAGCTGGGCCGGAAGTACCACATGGACCCGCGGACGGCAAAGCGGTACGCGGAGTCGCCGCAGAAGCCGGAGTACACATTAAGCGAACCGAAGCCCACGAAGATGGACCCGTACAAGCAGATCGTGGACGAGTGGCTGGAGGAGGCGCCGTACTCGGCGCTGCGGATACTGGAGAAGCTGCGGGAGATGGGATTTGACGGGGGCTACAGCATCGTCAAGGCGTATGTGAGCAGCCGGAAGATGGACTTGAATGAGAAAGCGACAGTGCGGTTTGAGACGATGCCAGGAAAGCAAGGGCAGATGGACTGGGGATTCTTCGAGGATCACCTGGTGTACGAGGATGGAAAGTGGAAGAAGCTGTACTGCTTTCTCATGATACTGGGGTACTCGCGGATGCGGTACATCGAATTTGTCACAGATATGAGCACAAACACACTGATCCGGTGCCATCAGAACGCATTTCGGTACTTTGGAGGATACCCGGAGGAGATTCTATATGACAATATGAAGCAGGTGGTCATCAAGCGGCTTTTGAAGCAGGAGGATTCCACACTGAACCGGCAGTTTGAGGACTTCGCGGGATTCTATGGGTTCAAACCCATCCTGTGCCGGCCGTACCGAGGTCAGACCAAGGGGAAAGTGGAGCGGACGGTGCAGTTTGTGAGAGATAATTTCATGGTGGGAATCAAGTACAACTCTCTGGCAGATTTGAACGGACAGGCCCTGGCCTGGTGCAACAAGGTCAACGGCAAGGTACACGCCACCACCAACGAGATTCCCTTTGAGCGGCTGAAAAAAGAGAGACTGAGCCCTCTTACCCGCGAGTACATCATCGACAAGATCAACCTCAGGCGGGTACAAAAAGACTGCCTCATCTCCTACGCCGGCAATCAGTACTCCGTGCCAGCGGAGTATGTCGGCAAAGATGTGGCAGTCGTAGCCCTCGACAGTATGCTGGCAGCCTACTATGAAGGCAAGCAGATCGCTCTGCACCGAATATCGTATCAGAGAAAGGACATGGTTGTCAATCCTCAGCACTATAGAAGGCTTACGTTGAAGCAGACAATGGATGCAGAAAATGTTCTGCTGGAACAGGGCAAAGTGATAGATTTCCCCTTGAAACCCTCTGATTTATCCAGATATGACGAGGTGCTGTATGAGTGAATTTACTATGGACAGGCTGAGGGAAAACCTGGAAAGCCTTAAGATGAAAAACACCCTGGAGATTCTGGACAATTACCTGGAACGGGCCGTGGCGGAC
>NZ_QWKG01000120.1 GCF_009911595.1 Colidextribacter sp. OB.20 | reverse complement strand
GGCATCTCTAAGCCTGTTGACCCAAAAGTGGACTAAGCAGATCCACTCTAAATCATCTGCAAATCTTATTATACGAGCAAGACCGGCATGGAAAAGGGCTTTGGAATGTAATCGTCAATCCGCAAGTCAAAACCTTTTAATTGATCTTCTTCGCTGTCGAGAGCTGTCAGCATGATGATTGGAATATCTGATTCCTCCCGAATGGCCCTGCATACTTCATAGCCATTTAAGCGGGGAAGCAGAATGTCCAGCAGGATTAAATCGACATGGGAGCTGCGGAATACTTCGATGGCCTGTTCGCCGTCAGAGGCGGCAACAACCTGATAGCCCTCATTTTCCAAATAGTTCTGCAAAAGCTCCCGGATGTCGTATTCATCCTCGACTACTAAAATTTTCACCATGTGATTCACCTCACCAACGCGATTATAGCAGAGAATTATGAATTTTGTGTGGAGTTTTACTCCTACATAAAATTCATTTGGATTTTTGTGGTCTCATTATACCTTACCACCCCAAATGTATCAACCTTGCGCTTTTTTGCCTGCTGTCTATTTGAAGGAAAACTGGAATTAGCGGGTGGAGTAAACGGGGCCAGAGAAACGGGCAAGCAGGGCATCGTGGGACCCACGATGCAAAATTGGACCTCCCGCCCACGGCGGGAGGTCCAATCTGCTTGTTGGTGGCAGCGCCCCCAAACCCCTTTGAACAGCCTGGTGGGGCTGGCTGCGCGTTCCTGCGGAACGCTTTTTTGACGGGCCTGCGGCCCTCTGGAACGGTGAAAAATCATCGTTCCTCCTCCCGGCGGTCCGCTTCCTTTTCCTGCTCCTGGGACTCATAGCCCATGAGCTTCTGCACGTTGGCCCGGACGGTCAGCAGCTCCTTCATATATCCTCCCGCGCCTTGCGGAAATCGGCGTAAGCCGCCTTTTTCTCCGCCAGCAGCGCGGCATATTCAGCCTGTAAGCTCCTGATGGTAGGCAGCTTTTTCAGCCCGGATTCATCGAAAAATTTCTTTGCCGCCTGATGCAGCAGGATGTCACTCTCATGCTCGGCCTTGAATTTTTTCGAGTACCCAACCTTGCGGTAGGCCACATAGACCTCGCGGGTCTTGGCATAGTTGATGATGTGCGTTTTCAGTACGGCGATCTCCGCCATGCGCTGCTCCGCCGCCTTGATTGTGGCAGACAATTCGTGATAGCGCCCGGTAGCTTCGTCCGCTTTGGCGGCGAGGTCGACATAGTCCAGCAGGCCATGCTCCGTCAGATAGTTCAGCGTCTGCGCCATCTGCTTGAGATTGAATGTCTTGGCCCACCTTGCATACCCGGCCCCCTTGCCCGCCTGGAGCTTGGCCTGAATATCCACCAGCAGATTCACCTTCGGCGGATCTGCGCGGCGGATATTTTTGGAAAGCAGAGTGTGTTGTTTCTCCCCGGCGAGGACGGCCAGCAGCGAGGGAATGGAGTAGTCCGCCCCCATGCTGTCCCCGTCCAGCCGGACAAACTGTTTACCACCCGGCGCTTTCAGCCGGATGGATTTGCCACGGGGCGAGACCTCTATGCCAGCGTCCCGCAGCAGCTTCAGCAGCGCATCCAGGTCGGCGGGTTTCCGTGCGAGGGCATCATCAATCGCCATGCGAAGCCGGTCCCGGTGACAGGGCGGTTTGCTCCCCAGCCACTTGTTGTAGCTCTTGCCCCGGCGCTTGGGATTTTCCACGATGGAGTAGCCGTTCTGGACGCAGATGGTGTCATTCAGCCGCCGCACCGCCCGCCCGGAACCGAGAAAGTCCCGGAATTTCCGGTCATGGTCCAGAGTGGTGGAGTTCCAGATGATGTGATTATGGATGTGGGCTTTGTCTACATGGGTGCAGACGATAAAGGCGTGTTTCCCCTTGGTGAAACGGCGGGCCAGCTCATAGCCCAGGCGGTTGGCCTCCTCCGGGGTGATCTCGCCGGGGACGAAGGACTGCCGGATGGTGTAGGCGATCACATCATCGGCCCCGCGCCGCCGCCCGGTCCTGGCGAGGTACTGACGCTTGGACAGAAGAAACTCCGCGTCCGCGATCCGGCTGTCGCATTGGTAGCTTGAGATCAGCCTGCCGCCGTCCGTCTTGTCAGGATTCTCCACATAGTCGATGATGTCTTGAATGGCCCTGCCCACGGTCCGGCCCTTGCCAGTGTGCAGAGACATAATGCGGGTGGTGGCCATTGGCAGTCTCTCCCTTCAAAAGAAACGGCCCGCAATTTGCGGACCGTTTTGTGTATTCAGTTTTCGCCGCACCGCTCGGCTATCGCCTCACCCATGAGCCGAATATCCACATCCTCAGAGGGCCGAAGCTCCCGCTTGTAGCCCCCGGTGAGCTTGAAACCCTGATATTCCTCGTACCGGGAGCGCAGTACATCCCGCAGATGCTCCGGGGTCTGGCACAGCCGGGAAGTCACCCAATCGCTGTCACTTTTCCTGCTGCTCCAATCCACCACCAGATAGCCCTGGCTGACAGTCAGTACCTCGCATGAATCATCTTCGGTCAGATAATCCGCGAATACCTCTAACACTTTTTTATAGGTCAGCATGATGAACACCTCTTGAATTTGATTTGATACCAGCATACCCGCACCGGCGAGTTTTTGCAAGGATGCGGCCCCGCCGCTTACTCCTTTTGCGCCTGTGTTGGAAACTGAAAAATAATTTTCTGCTTACGCCGCGCGTAGTCCAGAGTTTTCGCCGCCCCACCCAACCCATGCGTGACGCTGGAGATCACTACATCGCTCTCCCGGACCATCCACTCGTTTCGTCTGACGATAGCGTAACGGGGCGGCACGTTCTCAAGAGGCGGATAGGTGGTATCGTCATAGCGGGAGGCATCCGTCTCCCGGTTGAGGTAGGCCAGAACCAGAATGGCCGTGATGTGGGGATAGACCGCCTTTTGCCGCCTCACCGCCGCCGCTGCCAGACTGTCAAAGTCTCCGTAGCCGCCGAGGTAAAATGTGGCCGCGCCGCCCTCAATCAGCGATGGGAGTATTATATCCAGCCACTTGGAGAAATTGCCGGTCTGATATATTTTACTGTGGCCGCAGAACGTAACAATCACCCGCATCCCCCCATTCCCTGCTCCCTGCATAATAGCACAAAATCCGCAAATAGTACAGTTACAGGGACTAATTTTCTGAGCTGTCCTGTTACAATTTTTGCGACAGGGTGGTGATGGGGTGAAGCTAAATCAGGCGGTCAGCGAACGGCTGACACAACTGCTTAACGAAAAGGGCATGACACAGTACCAGCTCTATATGAAAAGCGGTGTACCAAAGTCAACAATAGGAAATGTGGTTAATTGCTCCTATGATTCCGTCAAGTTGAGGGTAATCCATGAGATGTGTCAAGGGCTGGGCGTCGGACTTGATGCTTTCTTTGCCTCGCCGCTTTTTGATGAAAATAATTTAGAGCCATAAGCCTCCAAGGAAAGAGTGTCCTGGAGGCTTATGCTTTTATTGGAGTTTTGCCAGCGAGGTCAAAATTCTCTGTGCCGCATCCCACAGCCCGTCATAGCTCTGCCGCAGTTCGTCCAGATCAGCGTCATAGAATCGCCCGGTCTCATGGACGCGGCGGGTGAGCTGGTTGAGGTTGTTGCTGGACCGGCGCAGCAGGGAGACCATCTCCCGCAGCTCCGGCAATTCCAGATTGACCACATAGCCGTCCACGGCCATCTTGCGGAGATATGCCGCCATGTTGGTCGTGCCGAGCTGCTCCATCTTCTGCTCAATCAGTACCCGTTCCTCCGGCGTGTCAACGCCGATATGAAATTGTAAGAAAACGC
>NZ_QWKG01000016.1 GCF_009911595.1 Colidextribacter sp. OB.20 | reverse complement strand
TACGTGCGGTTCGGAGGGGAGGGAGCCGAAACCTGCCGGGCGCAACCCGGTAAGGCGCGGCTGCCCTTACCCTATTATCCTCCCCTCTGTATCGGGCGATGGCGGCGCAGTCCTTGTCCCCGCGCCCGGAGACGGTAATGACAATAATCTGATCCTTTCCCATACCGGGGGCCAGCTTCATGGCGTGAGCCACCGCGTGGGCCGACTCGATGGCGGGGATGATGCCCTCGGTGCGGGCCAGATACTCGAAGGCGCCGACCGCCTCCTCGTCGGTGACGGGGACGTACTCTGCCCGGCCAATGTCGTGGAGGTGGGCGTGCTCCGGGCCCACCCCCGGGTAGTCCAGTCCGGCAGAGATGGAGTAGACAGGGGCGATCTGCCCGTATTGGTCCTGACAGAAGTAGGACTTCATGCCGTGGAAGATGCCCAGCCTGCCGGTGGAGATGGTGGCGGCGGTCTCGAAGGTGCCCACCCCCCGGCCCGCGGCCTCACAGCCGATGAGCCGTACCCCCTTGTCAGGAATGAAGTGGTAGAAGCTTCCAATGGCGTTGGAGCCGCCTCCCACGCAGGCGATGACCGCATCGGGCAGCTTGCCCTCCTTCTCCAGGATCTGGGCCCGGATTTCCCTGGAGATGACAGCCTGGAAGTCCCGGACGATGGTGGGGAAGGGGTGGGGGCCCATGACCGAGCCCAGGCAGTAGTGGGTGTCCTGAATGCGGCTGGTCCACTCCCGGAAGGCGGCGGAGCAGGCGTCCTTCAGGGTGCTGGTGCCGGAGGTCACCGGGATGACCTGGGCGCCCAGCAGGCGCATCCGATAAACGTTCAGCGCCTGACGCCTGGTGTCCTCCTCGCCCATGAACACCACGCACTCCATGCCGATCAGGGCGGCGGCGGTGGCGGTAGCCACCCCGTGCTGGCCCGCGCCAGTCTCCGCGATGAGACGGGTCTTGCCCATCTTTTTGGCAAGAAGGGCCTGGCCGAGCACGTTGTTGATTTTATGGGCTCCTGTGTGGTTCAGGTCCTCCCGCTTGAGGTAGATCCTTGCCCCGCCCAGGTCCCGGGTCATTTTTTCGGCGTAGTACAGCCGTGAGGGCCGGCCTGCGTACTCGTTTAGCAGTTCGGTCAGCTCCTCCTGAAACTGGGGGTCGTTTTTATAGAAATTGTAGGCCTTTTCCAATTCAATCACTGCGTTCATCAGTGTCTCCGGGATATACTGGCCTCCGTGTATCCCAAATCTGCCTGCCCTGCTGCCCATGGCGGTTCCTCCTTCTTGATATCCGGGGAAAAATAAAACACCCCTGACAGACCTTTCGGCCTGACAAGGGCGAATAAAAACTTATCCGTGGTGCCACCTTGTTTCGCGGTAGAAACCGCACGCTCCGCAGGATACCTGCATATCCCCGGCAACTAACATATGCCTCCATGTCGCGGAATACTCGACCGAAGCCTTTCCTCGCGCCCTCAGTGGTCCATTTGACGGTTTGTTTTCTGCCCGGTTCCCAGCTGCCCGGACTCTCTGGAAGAGCATCGCCGCCGTTATCTCCACTTCAACGGTTTGACCTGTATTCAGCTTTCCGGCATTATAATACAGCCGGCCGGAATTGTCAACTCTTTTTTGAGGCGCCCCAGCCCTGACGGGTCCGGGAGGAAGGGGAAGAAAACAGGCAGGGCAGTGGTCGTATGGATTGATTTTTTGGGGAAAATGCACTATAATAGAAGAGAAAGAATAAGCTTTTTCGGGCCGGGGAGGGAGGAGGAGCTCCAATGGCTGACATAATACCCCGGAATTGGGCCATTTGAGAGAAGCTCTACTGCAATTTTAAGTTTTTTCAGCAAATTTTGAACAATTTCATGATTTCGTCACAGTTTTCCGTCATAATATGATTTAGGGGTGATTGATGTGACGTTTAGTGAAAGGCTTCGGCAGCTGCGCCAGGAAAAGAAAATGACCCAGTCACACTTGGGCCAGGCGGTGGATATTTCCCCGCGGATGATCAGCTTTTATGAGAGCGGCAACCACTTTCCAAGAGATGAAGTGATTCTGAAGCGCCTCGCGGATCTGTTTGAAGTCAGTCTGGACTACCTCCTGGGACACTCCGATCTGCGGGAGGAGGCTTCCCTGAAGAAGCTGTGCACTACATACCGGGCGTTGCCGGCAACGGACCGCAGGACTGTTATGGAATTTATGGAGTTCTTGGCAAAGAAAGCGGACAAGCCCCGCCGCAGCTGAGCGTCAGCACCACCTGAAAAGCCCCAAAGGCCCGCCGATTTTTGGCGGGCCTTCTCCATTTCACCCGGGAATGGCGGGATGTGCCGTGCAAAATGACGAAAGCGGAATTAAATCAGACTAATGCTTTAGCGTATAAAACAAAAGCCGATTTTGCAGGATATAAATCATTGACTTGCAAAAATAACTGTGGTAAAGTAGATACAACCCAAAAGGAGGGACATCAAAGCAGGAATTGACAAAATATCTTTCGGGAGGAATTATTATGAGCATTCAGAATGAGTATTTGAACGGGCTGATGGAGCGGGTCATCAAGCGGGACCCGGACCAGCCGGAGTTTCACCAGGCGGTGCGGGAGGTGCTGACCTCTCTGGCTCCTGTGGCCAACGCCCGGCCCGAGCTGATTCGTGAAGGCGTGATGGACTGCCTGGTGGAGCCGGAGCGGGTCATCAAGTTCCGGGTGCCCTGGGAGGATGACGAGGGCAATATCCATGTGAACCGGGGCTTCCGCGTGCAGTTCAACAGCGCCATCGGCCCTTATAAGGGCGGCCTGCGCTTCCACCCCTCCGTCAACGAGAGCATCATCAAGTTCCTGGGCTTTGAGCAGGTATTTAAGAACAGCCTCACTGGCCTGCCCATCGGCGGCGGCAAGGGCGGCTCTGACTTCGACCCCCACGGCAGGTCGGACGCCGAGGTCATGCGGTTCTGCCAGTCCTTCATGAACGAGCTGTTCAAGTATATCGGTCCCGACACCGACGTGCCCGCCGGCGACATCGGCGTGGGCGCCCGGGAGATCGGCTATCTCTTCGGCCAGTACAAGCGGCTGCGCAACGAGTTTACCGGCGTGCTCACCGGCAAGGGCCTCACCTACGGCGGCTCCCTGGCCCGGAAGGAGGCAACCGGCTACGGCCTGTGCTACTTCACCGACAACATGCTTAAGGCCGCCGGCAAGAGCTTTGAGGGGGCCACCGTGGTCATCTCCGGATCGGGCAACGTGGCCATCTACGCCTGCGAGAAGGCCACCCAACTGGGGGGCAAGGTGGTAGCCATGTCCGACTCCAACGGCTATATCTACGACAAGGACGGCATCGACCTGGACCTGGTGAAGCAGCTCAAGGAGGTGGAGCGGGCCCGCATCAAAGAGTACGCGGCCCGCAAGCCCGGCGCGGAGTATCACGAGGGCTGCGTCAACATCTGGAACATCCCCTGCCAGATCGCCCTGCCCTGCGCCACCCAGAACGAGCTGCCCCTGGAGGGGGCCAAGGCTCTGATCAAGAACGGCTGCTTTGCCGTGGCCGAGGGCGCCAATATGCCCTCCACTCCCGAGGCCATGGATGCCTTCCAGGAGGCCGGGGTGCTCTTTGCCCCCGCCAAGGCCTCCAACGCCGGCGGCGTAGCCGTGTCCGCCCTGGAGATGAGTCAGAACTCCATGCGCTTCTCCTGGACCTTCGAGGAGGTGGACCAGCGCCTGCTGACCATTATGACTGATCTGTACCGCAACGCCGCCAACGCCGCCGCTCAGTTTGGAATGGCTGGCAACCTGGTGGCCGGCGCCAACATCGCCGGGTTCCTGAAGGTAGCTGACTCCATGCTGGCCTACGGCCTGGTATAAGGGGGGAGCTCTATGAATAACTACGCTGCCCGCGTGTTGGAGCGGCTCCGCCGGAAGTACCCCAGCGAGACGGAGTACCTCCAGTCGGTCCAGACCTGGCTGGAGATGATCGACCCCGCTTTGGACGACCCCCGCTATGAGAAGCTGGACCTGCTTACCCGCATGGTTGAGCCTGAGCGGATGGTCACCTTCCTGGTGCCCTGGGTGGACGACCAGGGGGTGGCCCACACCAATCATGGCTACCGGGTCCAGTTCAACAGCGCCATCGGCCCCTATAAGGGCGGCCTGCGCTTCCACCCCTCGGTGAACGAGAGCGTGGTCAAATTCCTGGGCTTCGAGCAGACCTACAAGAACGCCCTCACCGGCCTGCCCATCGGCGGGGCCTCCGGCGGCGCCGACTTCGACCCCCGGGGGAAGAGCAGTCGGGAGATCATGCGCTTCTGTCAGTCCTTTATGAACTCCCTGTACCGCTATATCGGCGCCGATACCGACATCCCCGCCGGCGACATCGGCGTGGGGGCCAAGGAAATCGGCTATCTGTACGGCCAGTACAAGCGCCTGCTGGGCAAGGCGGAGAGCTCCGCCCTCACCGGCAAGGGCCTGACCTACGGCGGCAGCAAGGTCCGTCTGGAGGCCGCCGGCTCGGGCACCGTCTACTTCCTGGAGCGGATGCTGGAGAGCAAAGATGACAGCCTGAAGGGAAAGACCATCGCCGTGTCCGGTTTTGGCAATATGTCCTGGGGCGTGTGCCGCAAGGCGGCCCAGCTGGGCGCTAAGGTAGTCACCCTCTCCGGCCCCGACGGCTATATCTATGACCCCGACGGCGTTCTCGGGGAGGAAAAGCTGAACTATCTGATGGAAATGCGGCAGGAGGGCAAGGACCGGGTGTCCGCCTACGCCAGAAAATTCGGCGTGGAGTTCTTCCCCGGCAAGAAGCCCTGGGAGGTCAAGGTCGATATTGTCATCCCCTGCGCCACCCAGAACGAGCTGGACGTGGAGGACGCCATCTGCATCCTGGCCAACGACGTGCGCTACTACGTGGAGGGGGCCAATATGCCCGCCACCGCCGACGCCATGAAGCTGCTGCGCCGCAGCCCCAAGATTCTGGCCGCCGGCGCAAAGGCCTCCGGCTCGGGCGGCGTGGCCGTGTCCGCTCTGGAGATGGCCCAGAACTCCATCCGCTACAACTGGACCCGGACTGAGGTGGACGAGAAGCTGCGCCAGATCATGGGCGCCATCTACGACGCCTCCGCCGCCGCCGCCAAGGAGTACGGCCTGGGGGACGACCTCATCGCCGGCAACGACATCGCCGCCTTCAAGAAAATTTCCGAAGCCATGATTGCTCAAGGACTATAAAGGAATGTCGCTTTACACTGGGGTGCGCCGGCCGGCGCACCCCGCTCTTGTTGCATTTTCCTCAAAAATCCTGTATAATGGCTCTATCAAAGAGACAAAAGGAGCTGACCGATATGCCCCAGTACGACCCCTGTAAGTATACATACCCATCCCGAAGAAATGTCGTCTACGCCAAAAACGGCATGGCCTGCACCTCGGTGCCTCTGGGAGCCCAGGTGGGGCTGGAGGTGCTGAAGGCGGGGGGAAACGCCATGGATGCCGCCGTCGCGATGGCGGCGGGAATGCCCCTCTTCGAGCCTACCAGCAACGGCCTGGGCTCCGATGCCTTTGCCCTGGTCTGGGTGGAGCAGGAGAAAAAGCTTTACGGTCTTAACGCCAGCGGCGTGGCCCCGGCAGCTATCAGTCCGGAGATTGTCAAGGACTTAGGCTTTACAGAGATGCCCAAGGCGGGCTGGCTTCCCACCATGGTCCCCGGGGCCCCCGCCGGCTGGGCGGAGTTGAACCGCCGCTTCGGGACAAAGCCGCTGACCGAGCTCTTTGCCCCGGCCATTGCCTACGCCCGGCAGGGGGTCCCTGTCCAGGTGAATGTGGCCCTCCAGTGGGCCAAGGACGCCCGGCGCGTGAAGGAGGCTATGGAGGCCAATCCCGCCCCGCACGCCTACTGGTGGAAATCTTTCATGAAGGAGGACGGCTCCTCCTACGGGGCGGGGGACCTGTTCCACTGGGAGGAGTACGCCGATACCCTGGAGGAGCTGGCCGCCACCGGCTGCGAGAGCTACTACAGGGGCCCGCTGATGGAGAAGATTGTCTCCTTCAGCCGCCAGACCGGGGGCTATTTTACGGAGGACGACTTCCAGAGCTATCGCCCGGAGTGGGTGGAGCCTATTACGGCCAACTACCGGGGCTACACCGTCTGCGAAATTCCCCCCAACGGTCACGGCATTACCGTCCTCATGGCGCTGAACATCCTCAACGGACTGGAGCTGTCCCCGGACCGGGAGAGCGCCGGCACCTATCACAAAATTATGGAGACCATCAAGCTGGCCTTTGCCGACACAAAAACCTATGTGGCCGACCCCCGTTACATGAAAACCCGGGTGGCCGATCTGCTGTCGGAGGAGTACGCCGCCCGCCGCCGGACTCTGATTACCGATAAGGCCCTCACCCCGCAGGCGGGGGACCCCTCCTGTGGCGGCACCATCTACCTGTGTACCGCCGACAGCGAGGGCAATATGGTGTCCTGGATTCAGAGCAACTACACCACCTTCGGCGCGGGGGTGGCTGTACCTGGGACGGGTATCTCCCTGCAAAACCGGGGTGCCAACTTCTCTCTGGACCCCGCCAGTGACAACTGCCTGGCCGGGGGGAAGAAGTCCTATCACACCATTATTCCCGGGTTTTTGATGAAGGACGGGGATGCCGTGGGCCCCTTCGGGGTGATGGGGGCCTTTATGCAGCCCCAGGGCCACGTGGAGGTGCTGGTGAACACCATCGACTATCACATGAACCCCCAGGAGGCCCTGGATGCCCCCCGGGTGCAGTGGATCGGGGGGAAGCACATCCAGCTGGAGCGGGAGGCCGGTCCCAAGATTGCCGAGCAGCTGGCTGTCATGGGCCACCAGGTGGAGGTCATCGACGACCGGATCAACATGGGCCGGGGGCAGATCATCTGGCGGACGGACAACGGTCTGCTCATTGGCGGCACGGAGCCCCGGTGTGATGGGACGATTGCTGCGTGGTAGGGATCTGAAAAAGGATTGCAATCCTGAAAGAGATATAGTATAATAAGCGAAGAACGCTAGCGTTCTTGTCCTTTTGGCAAAAGGACAATTATCTTCAGATAAAAAGGAGAGAAGAGAGAATGAAAAAATTTTTAAAAGCATTAATAACAACCGTTTATCAATAATGTTTATCATAATAGCGGTGGCATTCGTGAGTGGTTTCCTCGAGGCAATAAAGAATGATACGCCCCACACTTCTGGAGACGCATCCGTCAGCGAACCTGTCAAATCGGACAAAAAATCTAACGGTGACTATGAGATCATCCTCCAGAACGAATTGCCCGTGTCATTGAGTTATGCCGATTATATGGGTGGTATTAAGACTACATGGTCTGTAACAGATTTACGTTATGAAACCACGGATTATAGATATAAAAAGGAGCAAGATGTTCATTTTTTCTTCTCAGGTGAAAAAACTTATGATATCAGGGGCCCTGGACAGGGTGATTCCTGCCGGATCAGCTGGCAGCTTTTTGATGCTGACGGGTATGTGGTGGACAGTGGAACCTGCTATTCTCCCAATGTCCGTGAGGGTGAGAAATTTAAAGATGCTTTATCCATTTCCTACAATCTGGCACCTGGCACCTACTACATAGAGCTGCACAGCACAAATTAAATAGTCTGTAAAGGCCCCCGTCCACTGGAACGGGGGCCTTTACTGTCTTGTTTTTTTCCCGGAACGGCGGTATAATAAGGAAAACCAAAGAAAAGGGGAACATTATGGAAAAGCGCTACATCGCCGCTCTGGACCAGGGGACCACCAGCAGCCGCTGTATTCTGTTCGACCGGGAGCAGAACATCATCGCGATGGCCCAGAAGGAGTTTACCCAGCTCTATCCCCAGCCCGGCTGGGTGGAGCACGACCCCATGGAGATCTGGTCCAGCCAGTACGGCGTTCTCATGGAGGTGCTGGCCCAGAGCGGGGTGGATGTCCGGGAGCTGGCAGGTGTGGGCATCACCAACCAGAGAGAGACCACCATCCTATGGGACCGGGAGACGGGCAGGCCGGTGTACAACGCCATTGTGTGGCAGTGCCGGCGCACGGCCGGGCTGTGTGAAGCGCTGAAACAGGACCCGGAATTTGTGGACTACGTGAAGGACCGCACCGGCCTGCTCATCGACGCCTACTTCTCTGCCACCAAGATCAAGTGGCTTCTGGACAACGTCCCCAGGGTGCGGAAACAGGCGGAGGCGGGAAAGCTCTGCTTCGGCACGGTGGACAGCTGGCTGATCTGGAAGCTCACCAACGGGGCAGTCCACGTCACCGACCAGACCAACGCCAGCCGGACCATGCTCTACGACATCAGGAGCCTGCAATGGGACGAGGGTATCTGTGAAAAACTGGGCATTCCCATGAACCTTCTGCCGGATGTCCGGTCCTCCAGCGAAATTTACGGGACAGTGAACATCCAGGGGGTGGAGGTGCCCATCGCCGGCATTGCCGGAGACCAGCAGGCCGCCCTATTCGGCCAGACCTGCTTCAAGCCGGGGGAGGCCAAGAACACCTACGGCACCGGCTGCTTCCTGCTGATGAACACGGGGGAGACCCCCTTTGTGAGCAGAAACGGCCTGCTCACCACCATCGCCATTGGCCTGAACGGAAGGGTGCAGTATGCCCTGGAGGGCAGCATCTTTGTGGGCGGGGCGGTGGTCCAGTGGCTCCGGGATGAGCTGGGGCTCATCTCCGAGTCGGCCGACACCGAGTATTTTGCCCAAAAGGTGCCCGACACCGCCGGGGTGTATATGGTGCCCGCCTTCACCGGGCTGGGCGCCCCCTACTGGGACATGAGCGCCCGGGGCGCCATCCTGGGCCTGACCCGGGGGGCGGGGCGCAACCACATCATCCGGGCGGCCCTGGAGTCCATCGCCTATCAGACCGCCGACGTCCTGCGCGCCATGGAGGAGGATACCGGCATCCCCCTGCGGGAGCTGCGGGTGGACGGCGGGGCCTCGGCCAACAATTTCCTGATGCAGTTCCAGGCGGATATCGTGGACCGCCCCCTGTACCGGCCCAAGATTCGGGAGACCACCGCTCTGGGGGCGGCTTATCTGGCGGGACTGGCCACCGGCGTGTGGGGAAGTCTGGAGGACATCTGGCGGAGCTGGACCATAGACCGGCTGTATCAGCCCGCTATGGAAGAGAAGGAACGGGAAAGGCTGTTAAAAGGCTGGCATGAGGCGGTCAGCCGGGTAAGGAGCAACTGATATGGTACAAGACACGAAGCGGTTTTTATCCTATATCTGTCCCCACTGCACGCAGTCGGTGATCGTGGAGCGGGACCTGTTCTCCCTGGCGGCGGCCCCGGCCCATGTGAGATGTCCCTGCGGCAAGTCGGAGCTGGGGGTGGAGTTCAAGCCCAACCTGGTCCAGCTGACGGTGCCCTGCCTGTTCTGCGGCCGGGAGCACACGGTGTCCTGCTCCTCCCGGGCCTTCATCCGGGAGAAGGCCCTGGCCTTCTCCTGCGCCGCCTCCGGGCTGGACTGCTGCTATGTGGGGGAGGAGGGCCCGGTCTACGCTGCCACCGCCCGGCTGGAGCAAGCGGTGGACAAGCTGGGGGAGGACGCCGCCGATAACGGGGCCTTTCTGGACGAGATCGTCATGGAGGAGATTCTCTCCGAGCTGCGGGACATCGCCGCCCGGGGGGACATCTCCTGCACCTGCGGCAGCAAACGGTGGGGCTTTGACGTCCATTTCAGCTCGGTGGACCTGTACTGCCAGGACTGCGGCGGAAAATACCGCATCCCGGCGGCCACCGCCGACGACATCGACGACCTGTGCTGCAAAACTTCAATTTTGATTCGAGGCAAGGAAAAATGAGCATGTTATTTGAGTATGAAATTCGCTTAAACGGCCTGGATGTGGACGGCCGGAACCAGTGCAAGGCCTCGGCCCTGCTGAATCACCTGCAAAACGCCGCTACCCTGGCGGCGGAGGACGGGGGCTTTTCCCGGGAAACTCTCATCCAGCAGTACGGAGCCTTCTGGATGCTGGCCCGGTCCTGGTACTGCCTGTCCCGGCCCCTGCGGTATGAGGACAGGCTGACCATCCGCACCTGGCACCGGGGAGGAAAAGGGGCCATCATGTATCGGGACTATGACATCCTGGCCAACGGCCAGCTGGTGGGGGAGTCGGTGTCCGCCTGGGTGCTGGCCGACGTGAACAGCCGCAGGCTTATGCGGCTGTCCGCCATCCCAGAGCTCACCGGCACCGGGGGCGGCGAGCTGTGCAAGACCATGACCCTGGCAAAGCTCCGCCAGCCCGGGGACCTCCACGAGGCGGAGCGCCGCCCCATGCGGTACAGCGACTCCGACCTGAACGGCCACGTGAACAACACCCGCTACGCCGACTTTGCCTGCGACGCCGTGGGGATGGAGTCCCTGCCCGAGGACCGCTACCTGGCCGAGATGCAGATCGGCTATCTGGCCGAGTGCCGCCCCGGGGAGGTGCTCACCATCCAGACCAGCGGCCTGGGGGACAGCCGGTTTGTCCGGGGGGTGGACGACATGGGAAAACCCCGGTTTGAAACGGCGCTGTATTTTGGGGAGACGCCCGTCGAATAAGACATCTGGAGGGACTGACCATGCACGAATTGAACGACCCCAAACGAATCGCTCAATGCGCCCGGATTAAGGACATGATCCGGGAGATAGCTGCCGACCCAGCCCACAAAGATGACTACTATGCGAAACAGCGCCATCACTGGAAGCTGAGCCCCACCGTCCCCCTGTCTGAGATCGAGGCCTTTGAGAAGCGGGCGGGGATCGAGCTGCCCGAGAATTATGTGTACTACCTGACCAAGGTAGGGGGAGGCGGCGCGTCACCGGGGACGGGCTTTGATGTGTTCAAATCGGAGTGGGAGAGCTATGATGGCCTCCAGGATGTCTCCGAGCAGCTCACCCGGGTGATGACCGAGGCGGAGTGGAAGGAGCGTTACGGCGAACATGAGTATGAGGAGCCCGGGACCATCGGCCTCTGTGGGATGGACATCACCTATGTGGCTTTCTTGATCGTCAACGGCCCCATGCGGGGCCATGTCGTCTATCTGGACTACGATGGCGACTGCGCTCCCATGTGGCCCAAGGGCAGCTCGGACTTTTTGGACTGGAACGAAAATTTTTACTCCGAACTGCTGGCGGGGTATGCTATCGACCCCACCTGGAAATTCATGTGGCAGGAGCCTGGAAACACAAAGGCGCTGATCCGCGCATATCAAAAGGCGGATGATCTGAAGTACAAAAAAGAAGTGATCTGGAGCTTTCAGAAGTTCGAGACCCTGCCCAAGGCGGCGGAGCCGTTTTTTGCGTCTATCCAGGAGCCGGAGCTGAGAAAATGTGTAGAGGATATCTGGGAGTATTTTGACAAAAAGGCAAGGGGAGGAAAGTGAGACGGCGCTGTATTTTGGGGAGACGCCCGAGCGGGACGTCCTGTAGGGCAGGGGTTCTACCCCTGCCTATCCCCGTAAGGGGATAAAAGATAGGGCAAGGGCAGAGCCCTTGCCCTACATGCGGCAGGTTCCCTGAACTTATGAGATTTCTGCCTTGACAAGCCCCAAGGCACAAGGTACAATAGATAAAATATCGAAAAGGAGACGTGGAATTATGGTGAATCAAGACGCCGCCCAGAAGTTTGTGAAGCAGGGCCTCACCTTTGACGACGTACTGCTGATCCCCGCGGCCAGCGATGTGCTGCCCGCCGACATCGATCTTCGCACCCGGCTGACCAAAAAAATACATCTCAACATCCCTCTCATGAGCGCCGCCATGGATACCGTTACGGAGTACCGCATGGCCATCGCCATCGCCCGGGAGGGCGGCATCGGCATCATCCACAAGAATATGTCCATCAGCCAGCAGGCCGAGCAGGTGGACATGGTGAAGCGCAGCGAGAACGGCGTCATCACCAACCCCTTCTGGCTGGCCCCCGGCCACACTCTGGCCGAGGCGGACGAGCTGATGGCCAAGTTCCGTATCTCCGGCGTGCCCATCTGCGACAACGGCAGGCTCATCGGCATCATTACCAACCGTGACATGAAGTTTGAGACGGACATGACCGTTCTCATCGACCACGTGATGACCAAGGACAACCTGGTCACCGCCCCCGAGGGCACCACTCTGGCCCAGGCCAAGGAGATTCTCCGCCAGCACAAGATCGAGAAGCTGCCCATTGTGGACGAGGAGTTCCGCCTCAAGGGCCTCATTACCATCAAGGACATTGAGAAGGCGGAGGTCTATCCCAACTCCGCCCGTGACGAGAAGGGCCGGCTTCTGGTGGGCGCCGCCATTGGCGCCACCGCCGACGTGTTGGACCGGGTGGCCGCCCTCACCGAGGCGGGGGCCGACGTGCTCACCCTGGACTCCGCACACGGCCACACCCAGAACGTGCTGGAGACCGTCAAGCGCATCAAGGCGCTGTATCCGGACGTACAGCTTATCGCCGGCAACGTAGCCACTGCCGACGGGTGCCGCGCCCTCATCGAGGCGGGTGCGGACTGCGTAAAAATCGGCATCGGGCCCGGCTCCATTTGTACCACCCGGGTGGTGGCCGGCATCGGCGTGCCCCAGATTACCGCCATCTACGACGCTGCCTGTGTGGCCGCTCAGTATGACATTCCCATCATCGCCGACGGCGGTGTGAAGTTCTCCGGCGACATCGCCAAGGCCATCGCCGCTGGCGGCGATGTGGTCATGCTGGGCTCCCTGCTGGCCGGCTGTGAGGAGTCCCCCGGAGAGACGGAAATCTTCCAGGGCCGCTCCTTCAAGGTCTACCGGGGCATGGGATCTCTGGCCGCCATGAGCAAGGGCTCCAAGGACCGCTACTTCCAGCAGAACAACAAAAAGCTGGTCCCCGAGGGCGTGGAGGGCCGCGTCCCCTATAAGGGAGGGGTGGGTGAGACCATCTACCAGCTCATGGGCGGCCTGCGGGCCGGAATGGGCTACACCGGCTGCCACAACATCGGGGAGCTGCACTCCAAGGCACAGTTCATGCAGATTACTGCCGCCGGCCTGAAGGAGTCCCACCCCCACGATATCTACATTACCAAAGAAGCGCCCAACTACACCATCAGCCCCAACTGACAGAAGAAAGCCCGCCTTACGGCGGGCTTTCAGCTTTCTATCGAACGGACCGCCGCCTTGTGAGAGACGGCGGCTTTGCATCACTGCACCGGCTCGAAATCGGAGGCGGGGCGGCGGCAGATGGGACAGACAAAGTCCTCAGGGAGGGTGTCGCTCTCGTATATGAAGCCGCAGATTTTGCAGACAAAGCCCTTCGGCTTGTCCTGGATGGGCTCGGCCTCGGGGGCGGGCTCCTCACCCTTCACCGACGCGGCAATGGCTCGGGCCAGGGCCTCCAGCTCCGCCTCCTGACCGGGGGCCAGGGCGGACTTGAGGGTAACAGGTGCCTCAATGACCTCCATGTTCTTCATCCCACCCAGGATTTCCGCCATCAGCTTGCCACTGGCGGGAGCCCAGGAGCCGTTCTGGATGAGGGCCACCTTCCGGTTTTGCAGGTTGTGGTGGGCCAGATCCCGGAGTAGGTGCTCCATGGGGTCGAAGATGCCGTTGTTGTAGGTGGGGCAGGCAAAGACGATATGGCTGTATTTGAAGCAGTCGGCCAGAACATGGGAGTAGTGGGTGGCGGACACGTCGTGCATCTGGACGGGGATGCCCAGCACGGCCAGGCGGCAGGCCAGGATGTTGGCGGCGGTCTCAGTGTGGCCGTAGATGGAGGCGAAGGGGATCACGACGCCCTTGACCTCAGGCTCGTAGGAGGCCCACTTCACATAGCGGTCGATGATCTGGCTAAAATCCTTGCGCCACACCGGGCCGTGGAGGGGACAGATCATCCGGATATCCAGGGCTGCCGCCTTGTTCAGCAGGGCCATCACCTGGGGGCCGTATTTGCCCACAATGTTGGTGTAGTACCGGCGGGCCTCATCCAGCCAGTCCCGCTCCCAGTCCACCTCGTCGGCGAAAAGCACGCCGTTCAGCGCCCCGAAGGAGCCAAAGCCGTCGGCGGAGAAGAGAATCTTGTCGGTGGAGTCGTAACTCACCACAACCTCGGGCCAGTGGACCATGGGGGCGGCCACAAAGGTGAAGCTGTGCCGGCCGGTGGACAGGGTGTCGCCCTCGTTCACCAGGATGGCACCCTTGGGGTCGGCGGCGTGGAACTGGCGGATCATGTTGATGGCCTTCCCGTTGCACACGATGCGGGCCTCGGGGTGGCGGAGCATCAGGTCGCCCAGGGTGGCGGCGTGGTCGGGCTCCATGTGGTGGACAAAGATATAGTCCAGCTTCCGGCCTTCCAGGGCGTGCTCCAGATTTTCCATGAACTGGGTTTGGACGGAGCGGTCCACCGTATCAAAGAGGACTGTTTTCTCATCCAGCAGCAGATAGGAGTTGTAAGACATCCCACGGGGGACGGGGTGGGCCGCCTCAAAGACGGGGTGCTGCCGGTCGTTGGCGCCGATCCAGATCAGGTCATCGGTGATATTGCGGGTACAATACATAGGTAAAGCCTCCCTTTTGTGCAGAAATATTTTCGTTCCCTATCATAGCATAATTTTCCCAAAAAGGCGATAGTATTTTTATCCGGAATCCGTTGCAAAAGAGGGGAGAATCCCGTATAATATTGCTCGAACTGTGGAAAGGCGGAGCGAGCATGTACCGTATTGATATTATGACATTGTTTCCCGATGTGGTGGGAGATATGCTCTGTGAGTCGGTTTTGGGCCGGGGGCAGGAGCGGGGCTATATCCGGGTGGAGTGCCATCAGATCCGGGATTACACCGTCAATAAACAGAAGCAGGTGGACGACTACCCCTACGGCGGAGGCCGGGGAGCGGTGATGCAGGCCGATCCCCTTTACAGGTGTTGGGAGCACATCTGCCAAGAGGCGGGGGAGCGGGTCCACACCATCTACATGTCCCCGGCGGGAAAGACCTTCACCCAGGCGGATGCCCGGCGGCTGAAGGACGATTACCAGCGGCTTATCCTGGTCTGTGGCCACTATGAGGGGATCGATGAGCGCTTCATTGAGGAGTGCGTGGACGAGGAGATTTCTATCGGTGACTTCGTGATGACCGGCGGCGAAATCCCCGCTATGGCGGTGGCCGACGCAGTGTGCCGCCTGGTGCCGGGGGTGCTGTCCGACCCCTCCTGTTATGAGAATGAGAGCCACTGGAACGGAGCTCTGGAGGCCCCCCAGTACTCCAGGCCTGAGGTGTGGCACGGGAGGGCGGTGCCCCCCATTCTCCTGTCGGGCAACCACGCCAAGGTGGACCAGTGGCGGAGAAAGCAGTCCATCCTCCGCACCCGCCAGCGCCGGCCCGACCTCTACGAAAAGCTAGACCTGTCCTCCAAAGAGGACCAGAAGCTGCTGAAAGAGCTGGAGGAGGAATAAAATGGAAATTTCTATTGTTCCAGTCTGTGTAGAGGATATTTTTGAGTTTAAAAGGGATATGCGGAAAGCCTTTCAAAAAGGAGCGGAAAACGAATTTGGGAGCTTGTCTACTGAGATACTTCCTGAGGGTGATATTGACCTCTCTTTAATGCAAGAAGGTGCTGTTGCCTATAAAGCTGTCGCAAACAGGAAAATAGTTGGCGGTGCGATTATCGTCATAGACAGGACCACACGGCGTGGACACCTGGATTTTCTTTATGTGAAGTACGGTTTCCAAAGCCAAGGTGTCGGGAGAGCGATTTGGAGGGCGATTGAGGAGCTACATCCCGATACGGAACTATGGGAAACCTGTACGCCCTATTTTGAAAAGAGAAATATCCATTTTTATGTCAACTGTTGTGGCTTTCATATTGTGGAGTATTTTCATCAAGGGCATCCTGATCCTCACGAAAAAGAGACAGAGAACAGGGATGACGACGGTGGAATGTTTCGATTTGAAAAGGCAATAGTACAGATAAATGAATAATAGTTTTTCTACCCCTTTACAACCCTTTAAAGGTATGGTAAACTAGTTGTCACAATCTAATTTAAAATACCACGTCTGGAGTTGAAGCATATGAGTTTCAAAATTGTAGTGGACAGCTGCTGCGACCTGACCCCCGCCATGCTGAAGGACCCCGTCTTTGTTAAGGTGCCCCTGACCATCCGCTCCAACGGCAGTACCTTCGTTGACGACGAGACCTTCGACCAGGCTGACCTGCTGTGGTCCATGCGCCAGAGCGAGGACGCCCCATCTACCTCCTGTCCCTCCCCCCAGGCCTATCTGGACGCATTTCAGGGGGCGGACGACGTGTATGTGGTCACCCTGTCTGCCCTGCTCAGCGGCTCCCACAACAGCGCTGAGCAGGCCCGTCTGCTGCTGGAGGAGGAGCACCCGGAGGTCAACGTCCACGTGTTTAACTCCTGCTCCGCCGCCTCCGGCGAGCTTCTGGTGGCCATGGCCATCCACCGGCTGGCCTCCGCCGGAATGCCCTTCAAGCGGGTGGTCACCGAGGTGGAGCAGTTCATCTATCAGATGCAGACATTGTTTGTATTGGAGTCGCTGGAAAATCTGCGGAAAAACGGCCGGCTCACCAAGCTCCAGGCGGTTATCACCGGGGCGCTGAAGATCAAGCTGTTCATGGGCGCCACCCCCGAGGGGGAAATCTGCAAGCTGGGTCAGGCTTTGACGATTAAGCAGGCGCTGAGCAGGATGGTGGACAGAATCGCCGCTGACACCGCCCATGTGGGCAGGACGCTGGCTATCTGCCACTGCAACTGTCTGGAGCGGGCCTTTCAGGTGAAAGCGATGGTAGAGGCCAAGTGCAGGTTTGCTCATATCCTCATCACCGAGGCCGGAGGCGTTACCAGTGTATACGCCTACGACGGCGGCATCGTGGTGGCCTATTGACAAAAGAACCTGGATACAGTCATAATGCAGGGGCGCACAATGTGCGCCCCTACAAAACAACAAGGAGAGATCAATATGTCTATCAACCGCTCTCAGGCCTGGGACCTGCTGACCCGGTACAACAAGGAGCCCTTCCATCTCCGCCACGCCATCACGGTGGAGCACGTTATGGGCTGGTACGCCCGGGAGCTGGGCCATGGGGATCAGGAGGAGTTCTGGTCCGTGGTGGGCCTGCTCCACGACCTGGACTTCGAGATGTGGCCCGAGGAGCACTGCGTCAAAAGCCAGGAGCTGATGCGCCAGGCCGGGGTGGAGGAGTCCATCATACGGGCTGCCGCCTGTCACGGCTGGGGCCACCGTGTTGACATCAAGCCGGAGCACGAGATGGAGAAGGTACTCTACGCCTGCGACGAGCTCACCGGCCTCATTGGCGCGGCGGCTCTCATGCGGCCGTCGAAGAGCACGGCGGATATGGAGCTGAAATCTCTGAAGAAGAAGTTTAAGGACAAGAAGTTCGCTGCCGGCTGCTCCCGGGATGTCATCGCCAAGGGGGCAGAGCTGCTGGGCTGGGAGCTGGACAAGCTGCTGGAGATGACCCTCAAGGCCATGCAGGATGAGGAGGAGGCCATCGAGGGGGCAGTGGCAGCATTGGCGTAAAAATTGCTTCCGGGGCTTGCAAATAAGGCGAAACAGTGATATAATACCACCGCCTATTACACAAGAAGGGGAAGATATTCATGTCCGGACATTCCAAATGGCACAACATACAAAAAACCAAGGGGGCGGCGGATGCCAAGCGCTCCCAGATTTTTACCAAGATCGCCCGTGAGATGATCGTGGCGGTCAAGACCGGCGGCAGCGGCGACCCGGCCAACAACTCCCGGCTGGCTACCGTCATCGCCAAGGCCAAGGCGGCCAACATGCCCAACGACAACATCAAGCGCACCATCGACAAGGCGCTGGGCTCGGGCAACACCGACAGCTTTGAGAACGTGGTCTACGAGGGATACGGCCCCAACGGCGTGGCTATCATTGTGGAGGCCCTCACCGACAACCGCCAGCGCACCGCTCCGGAGGTGCGCCACCTGATGGACAAGTACGGCAAGGGGATGGGAGCCACCGGCTGTGTGTCCTGGTCCTTCGACAGGAAGGGCGTGATCGTCATCGAGGCCGAGGACCTGGATGAGGATACCGTGATGATGGACGCCCTGGAGGCCGGCGCGGACGACATGCAGGCCGACGACGAGGTATTTCAGGTCTACACCGACCCCGACGCCTTCGCCGCCGTCACCGAGGCCCTGGAGGCCAAGGGGTATACCTTCCTGGAGGCCGGAGTGCAGATGGTGCCTCAGACCTACGTCAAGCTCACCGACGAGGGCGACATCAAGAATATGGAAAAGCTCATTGACCTGTTGGAGGAGAATGACGACGTTCAGAACGTCTACCACAACTGGGATCAGGACTAATATGCGCGGGGGCCGGGAACGGCCCCCGTTTTGCAATGGGAGGAAAGGTTATGGACTTTACAGAATTTGAGGCGGCTGTCAAGGAGGTCACTGAGACCGGAGCCCTCAGCTTTGCCGCCCGGAGGGCGCTGTGGCTGGCCCTCGGGCCCTGGGAGGAGCGGGACGAGATGGACGACAGCCCCCGGACCCTTACCGAGCCCCTGAGAAAGCGGGCGGAGCTGGCCCTGGCCTGCGCAAAGAAGGTGATGAAGGTCTGGTCGGCCTATGACAGCGAGGACAAGGGCCCCCAGGAGCTTCTCAAGAAGGCCAACGCCTGCCTGAAAGGGAAGCTTGAGGCGGATCAGCTGTACCAGGCGTGGAAGGCATCCGACTACATGCACAGGACGGAGGAGGAGCGGTACAGCTCCGCGCCCATGGCCGCCATCGCCGCCGAACGGGCGGCCATAGTGCCCTATTATGACGAGTTCCTGCTGGAGCCCCGGTACGCCGGCGCCGACGACAGCGAGCTGGACCCCTACGACTGGGACACGGCCTGGTGCGCCGCCCTGGCCTGGTCGGGCCGGAACGAGGAGGCCGGCGGCGGGCAGCAGAAGGTGGAGGAAATGAAGTTCTGGGCCTGGTATCTGGAACAGGCCGCTGGTCTGCTGGGGATAGAGGGCTTCAAGTTCCCCAAAAAGGCCATCAAAGCCTTTGAGGAGAAGCAAAACCCGCCCAAGCCAGTACCGGAGGAAGTGACGCTGGAGAGCCTGGCGGATTTTCTAAACACAGGAGAGCTGCGCTATTGCTGCCGCAATCTGGCGAAACAAACCATCTATGACGAGAAAGAGCCGCTGATGTACTATATCACCACCCGCCGGCAGGAGGAGAGCGGTATCTGTCCCAAGTGTAAGGCCAAGATCACCCAAGTGAGTTACTGGATAGGCGGCAACGCTCTGGAATGGGACCTTCCAGGGGACGTCCATTTTATGGCGGTGGAGGAGACCCCCTTTTTCCACTGCCCGGATCACCCGGAGGAGTGGATTTGCGCTCCCTGTGAGCATGTCAACCGGAAGGCGCTGTTCAAGCGGTATATTGCCGGGGCGGGCCGGGCCGAGGCCCTGAAACGGCAGATTGAGGAGCGGGCGGTCTACTGCTTCTCCATCTCGGAGAACGGCGCGTCCCTGAATAAAAGGAGCTTGGACAGGTTTTTGCGCCACATTCTGGAGCGGGGCGAAATCCCAGGTCTGGAGTGGGTCAGCCGGGAGGACGACAGCTTTGCGGTGGACCTGTCTGCCTTTGGGCCCTATGTGTTCTTTTTGGATCTGACCTATGAGGAATTTGTGAAACGATATCCTGAACGGGTGCGGCAGGCCGGGGAGGGAATGACAGAAATTGACTTTGCCGGTGTTTGGGCCCGCTGTTATTTGGACGAGAGGGGCACGTTAACGAGGCTGGAAACCACCTCCCGGTTCCGGGTGCAGCTCAAAGACCCCAAGCGGGATGAAAGGTACCTGGCAATGGGACTGCACAAGGCGTTAGGAATGGCTGGAGCGGAGGCGAGGACGCGGGCGGAGGCTCAGGGAAGGTTCAAGTATGCCAGAGAGCGGGAGGAAATGGACTGCCTGTCCGGACTCAGCCGAGCGGAGGCGGAACGAATCTTAACTGTGCTGAGGGGCTGTGGCGTTCAATGCCGGATTATGCCCTGGCTCATCGCGAAAAGGGGGGATACATGGTGAGCCGTATCCCAGTGGAAATGCTATTTTTACCAGCTCTGTTATGATTTTCTCCTAACAGGCCGATATCAAATATAACAGATAGTCGGGACAGGAGGGGATATTGTGGGCATATCAGGGGTAAGCGCCAGCGGCTGCTATCAGAGTCAGGCCACATCCGGGCAGGCCGCCCCGGTCCAGGAGGAGCAGAAAGCCTTGGCGGATGCCCTCAAGGAGCAGGAGGAGGGCCAGAAATCGCTGGTTGAGATGATGAAGGAGGCCCGGGAGAAGGCGGAAGAGGCGTCGAAGAAGCGGGACGAGATGCTGAAAAAGACCACGAACCGCCGCTATGGCGACGCCGCCATCATGGCCTACTCCAAGCTGGCCCGGGCCCGCAGCGCGGGGGAGGTGGACGCCGCCTCCGGCTATGCCCGGCGGCAGATCGCCCAGCTGCGGGCGGCCAAAGGCAGCGACCCTGACAACGCCGACCGCATCCAGGCCGCCATCAACCAGCTGCAAAAGGCGGTGAACCGTGCGGGCCGGAAGAAGCGGGAGCTCTCCCAGGAGAGGCTGTCCGCCAAACGCCAGGCCCGGCTGGAGAAGGAGAAGCGCACCCGGGAGGCCAAGCGGCTGAAGCACCAGCTGAGAAGCCGTCAGGCCCAGCGGGTGATTCGGGAGTCAGGCTATCTGCGGGAGGCGGAGATGGACAACCGCATTCAGGACCAGCTGTCTGCCGCCAAGCTGGAGCTGCGCCAGCAGATGCAGGAGCTGGCGGACAAGACCCAGACCACGGTGGATGCCGCCGTTCAGCAGTACGCCGCCGCCGCGGCGGAGCCGGCCCCGGCGCCGGAGATCAGCGTAGAGGCATAATAGAACCGCCGCCCGGATGGGCGGCGGTCTTTTGGTGCAGTAAGCCTGTAAGCCGGGTTCTGTCTTTTAAGACAGCCATCTATCTCGACGCATTGTTGCCAATACGCTCAAGCCGCCTCCTGAACACGACCGGGCCGGTCTGTGTGTGTTCCCACGGCGTTGCTCCGGATAGAGTTTACAGCGATGGGCGCTTTTACACGCCATCGGGTGAGCTCTTACCTCGCCTTTCCACCCTTGCTCCCGCTTCCGAGAGGGAAGCGGGGGCGGTATATCTCTGTTGCACTTGTCCTAGGGTCGCCCCCGGCGGGTGTTACCCGTTATCCTTGCCCTGCGGAGCCCGGACTTTCCTCACAGGCGGGCCTTTCGCCCCGCCCGCGCGGCTGTCCAGCTTACTGCGGGAACTATCATACAGGAAAATGGAGCAATTGTCAAATGGAAGGAAAAATTTTCTTCTCCGGGTTGAGTATTATGTGGGAATGTGATAGAATATCTTATTCATGATATAATGTGCTTGTTGTGTCCACATGGGTTGGAAAGCAGAAAAGTGAGGTAGCTATGAAAATATTAGTATTGGCCGGCGGGCTGAGCCCGGAACGCAACGTTTCTCTGTCCTCAGGAGCCATGGTGTGTGAGGCCCTGCGCAATCGGGGCCATCAGGCGGCCATGATGGACCTCTTTTACGGCCTGGATGGTGCGCTGAACGGAAATAATCTGTATGTGGCGCCCATTCCGGAGTCCTATAAGCGGGTGGCCCGGGAGGCCCCGGACCTGGAGGCGGTGCGCGCCCGCCGGGGGAATCAGGACCCCTCCGCCGTTGGGCAGGGCGTCTTTGAGATGTGCAAGGACGCGGATATTGTCTATCTGGCTCTTCACGGCGCCTGCGGGGAGGACGGCCGCATCCAGGCCGCCCTGGACCTGCTGGGGGTGCCATACACCGGCTCGGGCTGTCTGGGCTCCGCCGTGGCCATGGATAAGGACATGACCAAGCGGCTGGTGGCTGGAAAGGTCAAGACGCCGAGATGGGAGACGGTCACCGTCACAGAGGAGAATGTGGAGGAGCTGGCCGGGCGGATCAAGCCCCCTGTGGTGGTAAAGCCCATTGCCAGCGGCTCCTCCATCGGGGTCTACATCGCCAAAAACAAGGCGGAGCTGCTGACGGCCCTGGCTGAGAACGCCAAGCTGGGAGGCCGGACCGTCATTGAGGAATATATTCAGGGCCGGGAGATCCAGGTGGCGGTGCTGGACGGCAGGGCTCTGCCATCCATCGAGATCATCCCCAAGACCGGCTTCTACGACTACGCCAACAAGTATCAGCCCGGCGCGGCCCACGAGGTGTGCCCCGCCCGCATCCCGGACAACTGGGAGAAGGCGCTGGGAGAGGCGGCCCTCACAGTGTTTGAGACCATCGGCCTGTCGGTCTACGCCCGGGCGGATTTCATCGTCACGCCGGACGGCACCCCGTATTTCCTGGAGATCAACACCCTGCCCGGTATGACTCCCACCAGCCTGGTGCCGCAGGAGGCGGCGGCGGCGGGCATTGACTACGGAAAGCTCTGCGATACCATCATCCAGAAATCCCTGGAGGCCCGCAAGGAGGGACGGTAAATGGAGACCATCACACTGGGCCAGCTGCTGGAGGCGGTGCACGGGACGCTGCTGGGCAGCTTTGACGACCCAAACGCCCCCATTACCGGCGTGGACACGGACAGCCGGTCCATCCACCCCGGAGCCCTGTTCATCCCCCTGGCGGGGGAGCGCTTCGACGGCCACGCCTATATCGGCCCCGCCCTGGAGGCGGGGGCGGCGGGCTGCCTCACCGCCGGGGAGCGGGACAGCTACCTGCCGGGAAAGTTTTACGTTAAGGTGGAGAACCCCCAGCGTGCGCTGCGGGATCTGGCCGCCTGGTATCGGGGCCGGTTCGACATCCCCTTTGTGGGGGTGACGGGCAGTGTGGGCAAGACTACCGCTAAGGATATGCTGGCCGCTGTGCTGGGCACCAAATACAAGGTGCTCAAAACTGAGGGCAACCACAACAACACCATCGGCCTGCCCCTGACCCTGCTGGAGCTGGACGCCAGCCACCAGATCGCCGTGCTGGAGATGGGCATGGACCGTCCCGGGGAGATCGACTACCTGGCCGGAGCTGTCAGGCCCGACGTAGGGGTGATTACCAACATTGGAGACGCCCATATCGAGCGTCTGGGCAGCCGGGAGAATATCCTGAAGGCCAAATGTGAGATGCTGCCCCACATCAGGAGGGACGGTCTGGTGGTCCTCAACGGGGACGACCCCCTGCTGAACAGCCTGAGGGGCAAAACTCCCGTCCCGGCCGTCTACTGCGGTCAGGGGGAGGGCTGTGACTTCCGGGCCCAGGTCACCGGAGGCGACGGCGTCAGCCATATCCACTGCCGTCTGACCACCCCCCGTATGGACCGGGAAGTAAAGATTCCCGCCCTGGGGGAGCACATGATCTACCCCACCCTCATCGCCGTGGCGGTAGGGGAGCGGTTTGGCCTGACTCCCGACCAGATTGAGGAGGGCATCGGCCAGTTCGTCCCCACCCGGATGCGGATGAATATCCTCCACCGGGGAGAGGGCATCACCATTCTGGACGACACCTACAACGCCAACCCCCAGTCCATGCGGGCGGCCGTCAGCGTGCTGGCGGACAGTCAGGGCAGCTATAAGACGGCCATTTTGGGGGATATGCTGGAGCTGGGGCCCTTCGCGCCCGCCCTCCACAGCGGCGTGGGGGAGTGCCTGGGCACGGCTCATATCGACTGCCTGCTGGCGGTGGGACAGCTGGCCGAACATATTGCCCAGGGCGCCCGGGACAGCGGCGTCTCCCAGGTCATCCACTGCAATACCCGGGAGGAGGCCAAGGGCGTCCTGCCCCGGGTGATCCGCCCGGACAGCACCATTCTGGTGAAGGCCTCCCGGGGGATGAAGCTGGAGGAGCTCACCGCCAAGCTGTTGGAGCTGACAGAAGAGGCGTAGCGTTACAGCCGGTTCAATTCCAGCCCAATGGCCAGCCCCGCCCGGAACAGGCTGCGCTGGCCCAGCCAGGCCAGGGACTTCGCGCCGTCCTCCACTTGCCGGGCCAGATCGCCGCACCCCTGGGTGGTCAGCTGCTCCATGGCATGACACAGCATGTCATCACACCGCTCCTGTTCCTCCCGGTCCTCCGGAGAGAGCGTGGTGCAGCAGTTTTCCACGGCGTATTGGTAGAGCACCTCAAATAAGGATTCCATGAAATTTCCTCCTCAAATTATATTGCGATAATTTTAACATAGTTTTATAATAACACGTGAATTTCAACGTGTCAAGAGGGACGGTGAAAAAATGTCTGTATTTTCGGAACGTTTACACCATCTCCGAAAGAGCAAAAAAGTATCTCAGGTTGCATTAGCAAAAGAGATTGGTGTCTCCTCCCGTGTCTATCAGGATTATGAGTATGGAAAACGGGAAGCACAGATGACGACACTAATCAGGATGGCCGACTTTTTTGACGTCAGCCTCGATTATTTGACCGGGCGGACGGACACGCCCTAGAGGGCACCCAAAGGCCCCCTTGTGAAGGGGGCTGTCAGCGAAGCTGACTAGGGTTTTTCTCCTAAGCAAAGGCAGATACATTTCAGGAAAGGAAAACCCTCCGTCATTTGCTCCGCAAATGCCACCTCCCTTTTGCGAAGGGAGGCTTTCCCTGCGGGGGACGAAAGATTTTACAAGCGAGGACCCGAGCAATGATAGATATATCGGTATCCGGCGTCGTAAAGGAGTTCGAGGTCGGAAAGAAAATATTGGACGGACTGACCTTTCAGGTGGACGCGGGGGAGCGGGTAGGCCTGCTGGGGCCCAACGGCTGCGGCAAGACCACCCTCCTGCGCATCCTCACGGGGGCAGTCCATGCCGACGAGGGAGATGTGGTCATCGCGCCGGACAAGCGGCTGGGCCTCATCTCCCAGATTCCCGTTTTCCCGGCGGGTTACACCGTGGAGGACGTGCTGGACGATGCCTTCGCCCCCCTCCGGCGGATGGAGGAGGAGATGACCCGGCTGTCCCAGCAGATGGCGGAGGGGGAAAGTGATTCCGCTTTACTGTCTCGATACGACAAGCTGTCCGCTGCCTTTCAGGCCGGGGGAGGCTATGAGACAGACACCAGCAAAAACAAGGTGTGCAACGGCCTGTCCATCCCTCAGGCCATGCGGGAGCAGCTCTTCGACAAGCTGTCCGGCGGGGAAAAGACCCGGGTCAACCTGGCCCGGCTTATCCTGGAGGACACCGATATCCTCCTGCTGGACGAGCCTACCAACCACCTGGACCTGCGGGCCACCGAGTGGCTGGAGGGCTACCTGGAAAAATTCAAGGGCACTGTCCTGGCCGTCTCCCACGACCGCTACTTTTTGGACAAGGTGGTCCGGCGGGTGGTGGAAATCCAGGAGGGGAAGGCGGAGTTCTATTCGGGAAACTACAGCTTCTACGCCGTGGAGAAGGAGCGGCGGTACGAGGAGAAGCTGAAACAGTACGAAAAGGAGCAGGCCAAGATACAGCAGCTGGAGAAGGCGGCGGAGCAGCTGCGCATCTGGGCCTACTCGGGCAACGACAAGATTTTCAAGCGGGCCCAGTCCATGGAGAAGCGCATTGAGCGCATCCGCACCACCGACAAGCCCAAAAAGGACCGGAAAATGGAGGTCCGCTTCGGAGAGAGGGAGTTCCGGGGGGACGAGGTGCTGTCCATCAAGAACCTGGATAAGTCCTTCGGAGAGCGGAAGCTGTTCGAGGGGGTCAGCCTGGAGGTGGAGGGGGGCGAGCGCATCGCCCTGCTGGGTGACAACGGCGCTGGCAAGTCCACCCTCATCAAAATTATCATGGGTGAGGAGGAGCCAGACGGCGGAAAGCTTAGGAAGGGGCCAACTGTAAAGGTGGGTTACCTGCCACAGATTATTCACTTTGACCACCCGGAGCGCACCCTGGTGGATACCATGCTCTATGACCTGGACTGCACCGCCCAGACCGCCCGGAACCGGCTGGCCTCCTTCAAGTTCCGGGGGGAGGATGTATTTAAGCCGGTGTCCGCCCTGTCCGGCGGGGAGCAGTCCCGTCTGCGGCTGTGTATGCTCATGGACAGCAAGATCAACCTCCTCATTTTGGACGAGCCCACCAACCACCTGGACATCCAGAGCCGGGAGTGGATTGAGGAGGCGGTGGAGGACTACGAGGGCAATCTGCTCTTCGTCTCCCACGACCGCTACTTTATCGACCGCTTCGCCACCCGCATCTGGATGCTGGAAAACGGGAAAATCACCGACTTCAAGGGCACCTATCAGGAGTACCTGTCCGCCAAGGAGAGGGGAAAGCTGGCTGTGGGGCGCGACGACCCCGGCGCGCCGTCCTCAAAGGCCGAACCGCCTGAGAAAAAGGACAAACCCAAGCGCCCCGGCGGCACCAAGGAGCTGGAGAAGCAGGTCAACGCCGCCGAGCGGGCGGTGGGGGCCGCTGAGGAGCGGATGTATGACCTGGAGCAGGCCATTCAGGAGGCGTCGGCAGATTATTTGAAGCTCCAGGAGCTCTATGCGCAGCGGGAGGCCCTGGAGGATGAGCTTGCCCATCTGTATGCTGTCTGGGAAGGGCTGGCGGCGGACCTGGAGGAGGCACGGGGATGAGCGATCAGAAATCAAAGATCGAGATCGTCAGCTATAAGGGGCGCAGACGCCATTGGCTGCTTAAAGCACTGGTGGTCCTGGCGGCGGCGGGCTGTCTATGCTTCGCCATTCTGCTGGGGCAGGTGCTGTCCGGCGCCCGGGACGATGTGAAGGGCGACCCCAAGGCCATGGTGATCCTGGGCTGCCAGCTCCACGACTGGGGGCCGTCCATCATGCTTCGGGACCGGTTGGACAAGGCGCTGGAATACCTGGAGGACCACCCGGACATCACTGTGGTGGTCTCCGGCGGCCAGGGGGAGAACGAGCCCACTACCGAGGCCCAGGGCATGGTGGACTACTTGGTGGAGCACGGCTTTGCCCGGGAAAATATCATTCAGGAGACCCTTTCTGTCAATACATGGCAGAATCTGACCTACTCTGCCAGGCATCTTGAGGAGGCAGGGTATGCCCTCAAGGACGGCGTCATTATTGTTTCCAACGGCTTCCACCTGGCCCGTGCGAAAATGCTGGCCGGACGGGTCGGATTTGAGAACATCTCCGTTCTGTCCGCCCCCTCCAGCCACGTCCCCACGCGGCTGAAAATGTACATCCGGGAGCCCATCGCCCTGGTGAAATCTTTTGTGTTGGACAGGTGATTCCATGTTTGATAAGCTCAACGCCATTGAGGCAAAATACTCCCAGATTGAGGCCCGGCTGGGGGCGTCGGAGACCTATGCCGACCCAGAGCTGGTGGCCCGTCTGAATAAGGAGCAGGCGGAGCTCCAGCCCCTGGTGGACGCCTTCCGGGCCTATCGGAAGGCCCTGGACGCCCGGGATCAGGCGGAGGAGCTGATGGCCGACCCGGAGATGAGGGAGCTGGCCCAGGAGGAGTATCAGGCTGCGCTGGACGAGCTGCCCCGGCTGGAGCGGGAACTGCAAATTCTGCTCCTGCCCAAGGACCCCAACGACAGCAAAAATGTCATTGTGGAGATCCGCGCCGGAGTGGGCGGGGAGGAGGCCGCCCTGTTCGCCCACTCCCTGTTCCGGATGTACTCCATGTTTGCCGAGTCCAAGGGGTGGCACGTGGAGGTGGATTCCGCCAGCGAGACCGAGCTGGGCGGCGTAAAGGAGATCGTCTTTACAGTAGAGGGAGACGGGGCCTGGTCCCGGTTCAAGTTTGAAAGCGGCGTTCACCGGGTCCAGCGGGTGCCCGAGACGGAATCCGGGGGCCGGGTCCACACCTCCACGGTGACGGTGGCTGTCCTGCCCGAGATGGAGACGGCGGACGTCCAGCTCAATCCGGCGGACATCGAGATGCAGGTGTTCCGCTCCTCCGGGGCGGGGGGCCAGCATGTGAACAAGACCTCCTCCGCCGTGCGGCTGATCCACAGGCCTACCGGCACCGTGGTGGAGTGCCAGCAGGAGAGAAGCCAGTTTCAGAACCGTGACAAGGCCATGCGGCTGCTGGCCTCCCGGCTGTATGAGACAGAGCAGGAGAAAATTTCCAGCGAGTACACCGCGCGGCGGCGCAGTCAGGTGGGCTCCGGGATGCGCAACGAGCGTATCCGCACCTACAATTTTCCTCAGGGGCGGGTTACCGACCACCGCGTCGGCCTGACGCTGTACAAAATCGACCAGGTGATGGACGGGGCTCTGGACGAGATTATCGACGCTCTGGCCGCCGACCACCAGGCGGAGCTGCTGAAGGAGCAGGGATGAGGGCGGCCTGCAGCCGCCCCGACAATGATATCAAAAGGAGAAAAGTAAAATGGAAATGTATATTCATTACAAAGCTCTCCCTGAGGGGAAGGACCTGCACGATGTGGTTGGGGAGCTGAACGAGGTGCTGGAGGACGTGGGCTCGGTCTGCGGCGGCGAGGCTGGGCGCATCGACCTGGACCTGGAGGAGGAACGGGTCAACCCCAAGCACGCTCAGGTGGCGGTGAAGGCCTACCTCCAGCGGACAGAGTTCCCCAGGGACACCACAGTAGAAATCGGCTGCATGGAGATCGGAATTTACGAGTAGGGGCGTGTAGGGTGGGACGACCCGGCCCGCCGTGTGATTGAGACGGCGTGCCCAGTGGTCACGCCCTACATAAAGGAGAACAGCATGTTTAAAAATGTCATTTTCGACCTGGACGGCACCCTTCTGAACACCATCGACGATCTGGCGGACGCTGGCAACTGGGTGTGCCGGAACCACGGCTGGCCCACCCACACGGTGGAGGAGTTCAAATATTTCGTGGGCAACGGCATGACCAGGCTGGCCGAACGCTTCTCCCCGGAGAGCCAGCGGACTCCGGAGGGGATTCGGGCCGTTTTGGACGAGTTCATGCCCTACTACAGTGCCCACAAGGAGGACAAAACCGCCCCCTATCCCGGCATCCGGGAGCTGCTGGAGCGGCTGAAGGGGACCGGGCTGACGCTGGCTGTCCTGTCCAACAAGGCGCATGCCATCGTGCCCGGCATCATTGAGGGCTATTTTCCCGGTGTGTTCGCCTACGCCCAGGGGGCGGTTGACGGCGTGCCCACCAAGCCCGACCCCACCCTGCTCCACAGGCTGATGGGGGAGATGGGGGCCGCGCCCGGGGATACCCTCTTTGTGGGGGACAGCAATGTGGACATCCGCACCGCCAAAAACGGCGGACTTGTCAGCTGCGGGGTACTGTGGGGCTTTCGTACCCGCCAGGAGCTGGAGGCGGAGGGGGCGGACCATCTGGTCCAGACCCCGGAGGAGCTGGCGGAGCTGATTTTGAGATGAAAACACAACTTCTGAGTGAAAGCCAGTTCTCCCAGGCGGCGGAGATCATCCGGGGGGGCGGCCTGCTGGGCATCCCCACCGAGACGGTCTATGGCCTGGGAGCGGACGGACTGAACCCTGTGGCGGTCCGGGCCATCTTTCAGGCCAAGGGCCGGCCCCAGGATAACCCGCTGATCCTCCACATCCCGGAGGCGTCCTGGCTGGAGCGGTACTGCGAGGACATTCCGGACACGGCCTACCGACTGGCGGGGCGGTTCTGGCCTGGGCCGCTGACCATGGTCCTCCGATGCAAAAAACGCACCTCCCAGGAGCTGGAGGAGCTGAAAAATGGCCCGGTGTGCTCCTGTACCCACTTCGGGCCCCGGGTGATTCCCGACGTGGTCACCGCCGGGCTGGACACGGTGGGGATGCGCTGTCCCGCCCATCCCCTGTGTCGCGGCGTCATCCGGCTGGCCCAGACCCCCGTCGCCGCCCCCTCGGGGAATACCTCGGGCCGGCCCAGTCCCACCACCGCCCGGCACATGCTGGAGGATATGGAGGGGAAGATACCGGCTATTCTGGACGGAGGTCCCTGCACGGTGGGGGTGGAGTCCACCATTATCGACCTGACCTGCGACCCGCCCCGGCTGCTGCGCCCCGGTGGTATTACCCTGGAGCAACTCCGGGAGGTACTGGGGGAGGTAGCGGTGGACCCTGCTGTCACCCGGAAGATGGGGGAGGGGGAGAAGCCCCGGGCTCCGGGGATGAAGTACCGCCACTACGCGCCCAAGGCCCCCGTTACCGCCATAAAAGGGGAGGCGGCGCAGAGCGCCGCTTACATTCTGAACCGTCTGTCCCACACCCGCTGGGATGGGGTAATCTGCTTTGAGGAGTTCCTGCCTCTGTTTGCAGAGGAGGAGGGCCCTATCCTGTCTTTGGGCCCGGCTGGCGACAAGGGCGAGCAGGCCAGGCGGCTTTTTGATGCCCTGCGGGCCATGGACCGTACCGATGTGAAAAGAATCTGGGCCCAATGTCCCGATGACGGCGGCATAGGCTTGGCTGTGTCCAACCGGCTGAACAAGGCTGCGGGCTTCCATATTATCCAGATTTGACCGACTATCTCCCAAAAATGACCGACTGTCTGAAATCCCTTGCATTTTTCCGTTGCTTCCGTTATGTTGGAAGGGCAGAAAGGGGTGGATGGTATGAACTGGGGCAACCTGTTTTGGATTCCCTACGCCGCGGCCCACACTGTTGCCGCAATCTTTTCCACGTTTTTGGAGATAGATCTAAACAAAATACAGCGGCCCGGACTCTGGGCCTGGGCTGTTCCAGGGGTATGCCTGATTCTGCTGGCCTTGGACCTGACTGGGCGGATCAGCCTGCGGGGGAGCGGGGCCAGGCTTTTGGCCGCCTTGATGCTCCCCCTCCTGTGCAGCCGCGGGGAGTTGCTGCTCTGGGATAACTATATTTCGGACAGGGCTGCGCCGGTGGTCTGGGTGTGGGTGTTTTCCCAGCTCCTGCTGGCGGGGGATGTGCTCCTGCGGGAGGAGAAATTGGATGCCCCGCTGGACAAAGCGGAGGCCCTGCTGGAGCATGGGAGCACGCTGGGTGTGATCACTGCGGTCTGGCTGGCGCTGATGGCCGGCGCGGTCCTCTTTATGTCCACCGCTGGTCTGCTGCTGTCTTTGATTGTGGGAGGTCTCATCTCTACCCGGAACGGTCTGCTGGACTACGGCGGGGTGAAGGGCCTGCTGCTGGGGATCGGGATGCTGTACCTACTCCAGTGCCTGTGGTACTGCCGGGGGGCCAGGCTGTCCCAGACAGATGAGCTGGAACAGGACGGCAGCGTTCCGCTGCTCTCCCTGTTTGTTCCGTTTTGGAACCGGGTCCAGGCCCGGAAGCTGACACGGCGGCTTCAAATGCGGGGTGTGAAAGACTATTACTGATAGGCCCGCAACGTCCGAAGGAGCGACAAAAATGACTATTCTGGGTATCACCGGCCCCACCGGGGCGGGCAAGACCACCTTGCTCCGGGAGGTGGAAAAGCTGGGGGGCGGAGTCATCGACTGCGATGCCGTCTACCACGAATTACTGAAAAGTGATTCCGCTTTACAGAATAAGCTGGAGCAGGAGTTTGGCCCGCTCTGGGATGATACCGGGCCCATCGACCGGAAGAAGCTGGGGGCGGTGGTTTTTCACGCCCCTGAACGGCTGGAGAAGCTCAATGCCATTGCCTGGGAGGCGGTGGTGGCCCGGACAAAGGTGCTGGCGGAGGAATACCAAAAGCAGGGGAGAGCCCTGGCGGCCATCGACGCCATCGCCCTGCTGGAGTGCCCAATAAAAGAATTATGTAAACTGACCGTGGCCGTCCTGGCCCCGCCCGAGGTGCGGGTACGCCGCATTATGGCCCGGGAGGGTATTTCCGAGGACTACGCCTGGGCTCGGGTGAAGGCCCAGAAGCCGGACGCGTATTTTATTGAGAACTGTGACTATACTCTGATTAACGACTGTTCCAGTGCGGAAGAATTTTCTCAGAAGGCGCGGGTTTTGTTGGAGGAACTCCTATAATGGAACTTTTTTCAATTCCCCTGCACACCAGCTGGACGGTATGGAAAAATGACCAGGCAGAGGGCTTGGAGCTTGGCTTTCAGCACCGGGAGCAAAAAAGCTGGCATCGGTATCAGGACTACGATCTGTCTCTCTGCCTTCGACGGGAGAAGGCGGGATGCTGCCTGACCCTCACGGTGTCGCCTAAAATTGGGGAGCGCCGGCAGCTGGCGGCGTGCTGCGTCCAGGCGCTGGAGGCTTTGCCGGAAAAGCTGTCTCTGTTCCAGGCTATGTCCAGCCCGAGCTGCTGGCGGGAAGAGGATCGGACTTGGATTGCCGGTTTGTGGGAGGCGGAGCGGCAGTGCCTGGGCACCCGCCATTTCCGGCAGCTGGAGCCGTCCCGGCCTCCTGTGCCGGTGGATTTTGTCCCATTAAAAATTCCAGCGGGGTGGGAGGCGGCCTGGAACACCTTTGACTGCGACTACCTTCAGCCGGACTTTTTGGCAAAATTTCTGGCCCCAGAGAGGGAACGCCCGCAGTTCCACTGGGAACGGGATATTGCGATGTTTGTCAGCAAGGAGCCTGCGCTCTGCCTGGACCTGGAGGACTGGTCCGGCGAGGACATGCGCACCGCCGCCTTTCGGGTCCACCTCTACCGCTGGAGGGAGGAGGGACCGGAGACGCTGGGGGAGGAGATGACCCGAGACCCCCGGCGGGCGGTGGAGAAGCTGGAAGAATTTTTCCTGTGGGAGGAGACCCTGCAAATGGGATAAGCCCCAAAATACGACTAGGAGGTTATTTTCATGAGCGAGGAAATGAAAGAACAGACCCGAGGCGAGCAGCTGCGCAAGGCGCTGCTCTATGACAAGAAAAACGGCTACGACCGGCTGGTCCCCGGCGAACTGGAGGCCATGGAGGCCTACTGCACCGGCTACAAGCAGTTCCTGGACGCGGGCAAGACCGAGCGGGAGTGCGTGGACCGGGCCGTCGCTCTGGCGGAGAAGGCCGGCTTCCGGCCCTACGCCCGCGGGGACGCGCTGAACCCGGGGGACAAGGTCTACCGGGTGAACCGGGGCAAGGCGGTCACCCTTGCGGTTATCGGCAAGAAGCCGCTGTCCGAGGGGGCCCACATCGGTGCGGCCCACATCGACTCCCCCCGGCTGGACCTGAAGCAGAACCCCCTCTATGAGGCGGAGGAGCTGGCCTACCTCAAGACCCACTACTACGGCGGCATCCGCAAATACCAGTGGGTGACCATCCCCCTGGAGCTCCACGGGGTGATCGCCCTGAAAAGCGGTCAGACCGTCCGGGTGTCCATCGGCGACGGGGAGGGCGACCCCCTGTTCACCATCGACGACCTGCTGCCCCATCTGGGAGTGGAGCAGTCCAAGAAACCTTTAGGGGAGGCCATTCCGGCGGAAAATCTGAACATTCTGGTGGGCAGCCGCCCCCTGGCCGACGACGAGGGCAAGGACCGGGTGAAGCTGGCCGCCCTGGAGCTGCTCAACCGGAAATACGGCATCACCGAGGCAGACTTCATTTCCGCCGAGCTGTGCGCCGTCCCTGCCTTTCAAGCAAGCGACATCGGCTTCGACCGATCCCTCATCGGTGCCTATGGCCATGACGACCGGGTGTGCGCCTACGCCGCCCTGGCCGCTCTCCTCCAGCTCAGCGACCCGGAGTACACCGCCGTGTGTATGCTGGCCGACAAGGAGGAGATCGGCTCCGAGGGTGTTACCGGCATGAAGTCCGCCGCCTTCGACACCTTCATGGAGGACCTGTGTCAGGCCCAGAGCGTCTCCCTGCGGGCCTGCTATGAGAAGTCCTTCTGCCTGTCTGCCGACGTGACAGCGGCCTACGACCCCAACTTTGCCGATGTGTACGAGAAGCGCAACAGTGCCTTTGTGAATTATGGCATGGGCCTGTGCAAGTATACCGGGGCCCGGGGCAAGTCCGGGGCCTCCGATGCCTCCGCCGAGGTGGTGGCCCGGGTGCGCCGGGTGCTGGACAGCGCCAACGTGGTCTGGCAGATGGCCGAGCTGGGCAAGGTGGACGCTGGCGGAGGCGGCACCGTGGCCGCCTATATGGCCGAGCGGAACATCGACACCCTGGACGCCGGGGTGCCGGTCTTATCCATGCACGCCCCCTTCGAGACAGTGGGCAAGCTGGACTGCTATATGACCTTCAAGGGCATGAAGGCGATTTTTGAGGAAGTTTAAAGCTGGGATAAGCGCACAGCGGAGTCCGCAGAAGAGCGGCCTCCGCTGTTTTTATAAAAAAATTCCCTGGGTATGAAACATTCTTCTGGTTTGGGTCGTATCTAAAGTGAAAGGACGGTGATCGAAAGGTGGACTCTTTGTTGCGTACGGACCAGGAGCTCACTGCGCTGTATCACCGCCATGTGGACACGGTCTGGCGGGTCTGCTACTCCTTTCTGAAGAACAGGGCGGATACGGAGGACATGGTGCAGGAGGCCTTTCTGCGCGCGTATTTCTGGAATAAGCCCTTCCGGTCAGAGGAGCACGAAAAGGCGTGGCTGATCGTCACCGCCTCCAACCTGTGCAAGGATGCGCTGAAGCGGGCCTGGCGCCGGGACGAGCCTTTAGAGGACCACCTGAAGCTGACTGCGCCCGGACGGGATACCCAGGTCCTTGAGGCGGTTCTGGCTCTGCCTGAGCACTACAAAGCGGCGGTCTATCTGTACTATTACGAGGGCTACAGCGTCAAAGAGACCGCCTCGCTTCTGCACTGTCCGCAGGCTACGGTCCGTACCCGTCTCGCTCGGGCCAGGAAACAGCTAAAACAGATGTTAGGCGGTGATTTGGATGAAAAATAGGGAGATCTGCTCCGCATATGACAGGATTCTTCTCAGCGGGGAGGAAAAAGAGGAACTGCTGCAAAGATTACTGGCCGCGGCGTCAGAGCCGCAGGCGGAAAGGAAGATGATTACCATGAAAACCATAAAAAAGAGATACATCGTACTGGCCGCGGCGCTGATTGCGCTGGCCCTGTCCTGCACGGCGATGGCCAGCGGCGTGCTGGGGGAGACCTTTGGCTTGTGGCTGGGGGACCGAAAGGTGGCGCTGGACAAGCTGACGCCAGTGGCTTTCGATCTGGAGGGCTTCCTGGCCGAATATCCCACCGGGATTGTTGATCAGGATCGTGTGTTCCGGGATGCCGACAGCTTTACCCGGGCCACCGGGATGACCTTGCCCGGGGCGGAGGAGCTTCAAATGACCGATATTGCGCTTTCCATCTCCAACCGCTGGCGCACCGGCCACCTCTGCATGACAGTGAGTACAGGGGACGGAGAGGCCCAGATGAACGGCATGTTCCTGCTGGAGGGGCACACCCAGGAGATGTACGGCTACGGTGTGGAGAACACCAGGGCGGATGAGGTCTATGAATATGCGGAGGGACGTAAGGCGTATTTCATCAAGGGTGATGAAATCATTCAGGTGTATTTTGTGGAGGACGGCGTCATGTTACAGATGTTCGTGGAAAATTCCCGGTCGGGGAAAGAGCTGGGCAAAAAGATCGTAGACCGTATGGCGGGCGCTCCTGAGAGCTAAAGTGAATAGAAGCAGAGGCCCCGGACCAGCGGTCCGGGGCTTTTTGCGGTTATTTCAGCTTCTTCTCCAGCCGCCAGACCTTGACAGCCAGAACGACAAACACGGTCAATAGAAGAAGGGGGACGCCCAGGGCAAAAAAGGTTTCCAGTGGGTTGAGAGTGGCGGTGGCGGTCAGGATAGCGGTGGGGCCGTCAGCCCCGCCGATGATGCTGGTCGCAGCGGGTGACAGGTAGATTCCCTTGACAAGCTCCGCCCACACAGAGCTGAAAAAGGTGGTGAACAGCCACAACAGGCTGAGGAGACAGCCGCCGGTCAAAAACCACCGGAACAGCCGTAAGTACCGCCGGGTGACGGCCCGCTCCGACTGCCCCAGGGCCTGGGACACCGCCGCGTCCGCCTCGGCCACGGTGAGGGTGTCCGCCTCCTGGCGCCTGCCCTGCATCAGCTCCAGAAGAGACACCCCCAGCGCCTGGGCCAGGGGCTCCAGCAGCTTCATGTCTGGGAATCCCTTGCCCGTCTCCCACTTTGAAACGGCCTTGTCGGTGACGTTCAGCTTGTCGGCCAGCTCCTTCTGGGTCAGGCCCAGCTCCTTCCGCAGCTGAGCAATAAAGGCTCCAAATTGCGTATTGTCCAATTTGCTTCGCTCCTTTCGTTGCTCCAAGTCTAGCGCAAAGGGATGAAAAAGGCAACCTACGAAAAGTAGAGCGGCTAAAATCCGCGGTTCTGCGTATCCTAGCCATATAGGAGCGGATATCAACCGCCCGAAGGATTTTTGACGTGTGTCGCAGAACGGGCGGGTGATACCCGCCCCTACAGCAGAGGAGGCGCTGTCTTATGGACGAAGAGCGTATAGAGGAGCAAGTCAGTGAAAGCCCCATTGAAGACCTGGGCTCCTCAATCATCCGAACAGACCGGGGCACTGTCTATGTGCTGACCATCGTGGGTCAGATCGAGGGCCACCAGCTGCTTCCCCCCACCAGCAAGAGCACCAAGTATGAGCATGTCCTGCCCCTGCTGGCCGCCATCGAGGGCGGTCAGGACATCGACGGCCTGCTCATTCTTCTGAACAACGGCGGGGGAGATGTGGAGGCCGGGCTGGCCATCTCTGAGGTAATCGCCTCCATGTCCAAGCCCACCGTCTCTCTGGTGCTGGGGGGCAGTCACTCCATCGGAGTCCCCCTGGCGGTGTCGGCAAAAAAGTCCTTCATCGCTCCATCGGCCGCCATGACCATCCACCCGGTGCGGCTCAACGGCCTGGTCATCGGCGTGCCCCAGACCTTCTACTATTTCGAGCGCATTCAGGAGCGGATCTTGCAGTTTGTCACTGCCAACAGCGGAGTAAAGCGTGAAGCCTTTACAAAGCTGATGCTCCAGACGGGAGAGCTGGCCGCCGACGTGGGCAGCATCATCTACGGCGAGGAGGCGGTGGAGCTGGGGCTGATTGACCGGATCGGGGGCCTCTCCGATGCGCTGGGGTGCCTGTATGAGATGATTGAGGAGAAGCGGCAAAAGCCCTAGGTACAGGGCTGAAAACCGGGCGGAAAACTCCGCCCGGTTTTTGCGCAGTCATTTTAAGAAAATGATTGCAGGAATTTGGATTTTACAGTATAATGAGCGGGAACGAAAGGAGGCGGACGGCCATGGAACAGCACGAGATTACCGCGGCGGGGCCGCTGCTGGACGAGCAGGGCAACCTGAGAGAGCCAGGCTTTGCCAAAAAGCTGCTGCCGGTCTACAACCGGAATCACATCAGAGCCTCCGCCCTGCGCATCAAGGAATGGGACTACTACTGCGTGATGAACGGCCAGTTCGCCCTGGCCCTGACCATCGCGGACAACAGCTATATGGGGCTGGACTCCATCTCCCTGATAGATTTCTGGGAGAACACCCAGATTACCAGGAGCCCCATGCGGCTGATGCCCATGGGGAGTACCGGCATGCCCAAAAGCACGCTGGAGGGGGACAGCGCCTCCGGGGGCAAGGGCTACTCTCTGCTGTTCCGGCGGGAGGAGGACAGGCGGGTACTCTACGCCCACATGGACAGCTTTCGGGGAAATGAGTGCTTAGACGCCTATATTGAGCTCACCGACGAACCGGAGGAGTCCATGGTCATCTGCACCCCCTTCGACAAGCCGGGACACTTCTACTTTAACCAGAAGATCAACTGCCTGCGGGCTTCCGGAAAGGTGACGGTGGGGGAGGACGAGTACATGCTGGACCCCGCCGACTCCTTCGGCGTGCTGGACTGGGGCCGGGGTGTGTGGACCTATCACAACACCTGGTACTGGGCCTCCGCCTCCGGGCTGGCGGAGGGGATTCCCTTCGGCTTCAACCTGGGCTGCGGCTTTGGAGACACCTCCGCCGCCACTGAGAATATGCTGTTTTATAACGGCAAGGCCCACAAGCTGTCCAAAGTCCGCTTCCGCATCCCCGGACGCCGCCGCAGGCGCCGTTATATGGAGCAGTGGGAGTTTACCAGCGACGACGGCCGGTTTGAGATGCGCTTCGACCCCGTCCTGGACCGCTCCGCCAGCGCCAGTGCCGCGGGGGTCGTCAAGTCGGACCAGCACCAGATTTTTGGCAGGTTCACCGGCCTGGCCATTCTGGATGACGGCACCGAGGTGTTTGTCAAGGACTTTTTGGGCTTTGCCGAGGAAGTGGAGAACAAATGGTAGCTCAGCCTCAGCGGCGCCTGGTGGACACGCCCCACGGGGTGCTGACCTATACGCTGACCCGTAAAACGGTGAAAAATCTGAATCTGCGTGTCGGGCCCGGGGGAGAGGTGGCGGTCTCCATCCCCCGGCGCTGTTCTGTCCGGCAGGCGGACGACTTTGTCCGGAGCAGGAGCGGCTGGATTCTGGACGCGCTCCGCCGCTGGGAGGACCGGCAGGCCGAGCCCCTGCCGCCCGCGTCCCGGGAGGACTGCGCCCGGCTTTTGGGCGAGGCCCTGGCCCGGGTCTACCCCCTGGTGGAGCCCCTGGGAGTGATCCTTCCGCCCCTGCGGCTGCGGGCGTTGAAAAGCCAGTGGGGCAACTGTCACTGGGCCCAGGGGTACATCACCCTGAACACCGCCCTGGCCCGGTGCCCGGAGGAGTTAAGGGATTATGTGGCCCTCCATGAGTTGGTCCACTTTCTTCACCACGACCACGGCCCGGGGTTTTATGCCCAAATGGACGCCCTCATGCCCGACTGGCGGCGGCGGCGGAAGGCGCTGAAGGGCTATACCGGGGCGCTGGGAAAAGAACGATCAGGAAAGGTGTGACAGGCTATGGCATATCGCCCTTTAGCGGACGAAATACGCCCTCAAGCTCTGGACGAGGTGGTGGGTCAGGCTCATATTTTAGGGAAAAACGGTTTGCTCCGCCGGATCGTGGAGGGGGGCAACGTCCCCAACCTGATTTTCTACGGCCCATCCGGGACGGGCAAGACCACAGTAGCCAACATCATCGCCCAGCGGACCAACCGGCCCCTCCACCGGCTCAACGCCACCACCGCCTCCATCTCTGACATCAAGGACATTATGGCGGATATCGGCACCCTGCTCGCCCCGGAGGGCGTCCTGCTCTATCTGGACGAGATCCAGTATTTTAACAAAAAGCAGCAGCAGTCCCTTCTGGAGTTTATGGAGGACGGCCGCATCACCCTCATCGCCTCCACCACCGAGAACCCCTTTTTTGCCGTTTTCGGGGCGGTGCTGTCCCGGGCCAGCGTATTTGAATTTAAGCAAATCACCGCAGCGGATGTACTCCCCGCCATCGACCGAGGGCTGTCCATTATGTCACAGCGCCTGGGGGCGGAGGTCCGGTGTGAGGATGGGGTTCGGGAGCATATCGCCTCCGCCTGCGGCGGGGACGTGCGCAAGGCCATGAACGCCATCGAGCTGCTTCTCACTGCCGCCAGGCGGGAGCAAGGAAAACTCCTTGTCACCTTGGACGACGCCCAGACGGCGGCCCAGAAGTCCGCCATGCGCTACGACCGGGAGGGGGACGCCCACTTCGACATCGCCTCCGCCCTGATGAAATCGCTGCGGGGCTCTGACCCGGATGCCGCCCTCCACTACCTGGCCCGGCTGCTGGAGGCGGGGGACCTGATTACCGCCATCCGGCGCATCCTGTGCTCCGCCAGCGAGGACATCGGCCTGGCCTACCCCATGGCGGTTCCTATCGTCAAGGCCTGTGTGGACAACGCGCTCCAGCTGGGCCTGCCGGAGGCCAAGCTGCCGCTGGCTGAGGCGGTGATCCTCCTGGCTACCGCCCCCAAGTCCAACACCGCCTGCATGGCTATCGACGCTGCCCTGGCCGACGTCCGGGCGGGCCGCACGGGCAGCATCCCACGGGAGCTGCAAAATGTTCACGCTGACTCCGCCGGCCAGGAGCGGGATCAGGGCTATAAGTATCCTCACAGCTTCCCGCGCCACTGGGTGGCGCAGCAGTATCTGCCCGACGAGCTGGTGGGAACCCGCTACTACCAGTATGGCGACAACAAAACCGAACAGGCAGCCAGGCGGTACTGGGAGGAGATCAAGGGAGAGAGCCTGTAGAAACCCATGATGGTAAGTAAAACCAGAAGGAAAAACGAAGTTTTTCGCAAAGTTCTTTTCGGTTCCTTTTCTTTCAAGAAAAGGAACAAAAGGGGAGAGGAAATTGGAAGAATTAATACATATCTGGCTGATTGTCTGTCCGCTGGTGTTTTTAGGCGGCGTGATTGACGCGGTGGCCGGGGGAGGCGGGCTGATTACCCTGCCGGCTTATTTGCTGGCGGGCCTGCCCGCCCATCTGGCGTCAGGGACCAACAAGTGCAGCAGTACCTTCGGAACCTTCCTGTCCACTGTACGGTTTTTGAAACGGGGGGACGTACATATTCCAAGCGCCGCCGCCGGAGCAGCGGGCGCATTGGCGGGCGCCTGGGCGGGAGCCCGGCTCAACCTGATTGTGCCGGAGCAGGTGCTCTACTACGTTATGCTGGCGGTGGTGCCGGTCATGGCTGTCTTTCTGCTGTTGAAGCGGGATTTCGGCCAGGAGGACCGCTCCGGCGAGCTGAGCCGGCTTCAGCTGATGTCCATGGCCCTGGGCATCGGACTGGTAATCGGCGGCTACGACGGCTTCTTCGGCCCAGGGGCGGGGACCTTCCTGATTTTGGCCTTTACCGGGCTGTGCCGGTTTGACCTGCTTACCGCTTCGGGAAATACCAAGGCGGCCAACCTGGCCAGCAACCTGGCCTCACTGAGCACCTTCGCCCTGGCGGGGAAGGTGCTGTGGTCTGTGGGTATCCCCGCCGCCCTGTGCGGCATTGCAGGCCACTATGTGGGCTCCGGACTGGCCTTGAAGGGTGGAGCCAAAGTGATCCGCCCCATGTTCTTTGTGGTGCTGGTTCTGCTGCTGGCCCGGCTGGTATACGGTCTGATTGTGTGAAAAAAGCCGCTCATTGAGCGGCTTTTTTACTGAGGCCGGCCGTAATAGTTGACCAGCAGATCCACGCAGGCTCCGTAGGAGCGGATTCCCAGCTCCTGGTCGTTGCTTTTAAGAAAGGAGTCATACACATCTCCGGCGGCGTCCTCCACAGGGGATTTTAAGGCGGCCCAATAGGAGTTGTTGTCGCTCCAGTCAACGGTCAGCTCCGGGGAAAAGCACCGCCCCGCGATATCCTTCCAGGCCTCCGGAGCGGCGGGATACAGGGCGTTGCACAGGTTGATGAGCCCCATGAGATAGCCGGAGTATTGAAATACCACGTCGCCGCTGGAGGTGCAGGCGGCAATGCCCACGAAGTTGGCCTCCAGCTCAGAGGCCACCATCCGCTGGTGGGCCATCTCGTGGCCGATAGTGGAGGGCACCAGGCAGGCGGGGGCGTCCACATTTACATTGGCCTCTCCGGTGAAGGGAAAATAGACCCCAGTAAAGCCGAGAATACTTTGCAGGCGAGAGCAGAGCAAGGGCTTTGCCCTTACAGCCTTCATGTTCAGAGAGGGAAATGTCCGGGCGATATTCTGGTAAATATCCGGCCCCCGGTCAAAGCAGTCGGACAGCTCCGCGGCGAAATGTCCCTCCTCGTCCCGAGGGACCTGCGTAGACAGGGCGGCGGCCTGCCGGGCAAAATATTCTGTGACGGCGGCCAGCTCCTCCACCGAATAGGGGGCTGTGTCCAGGCCCTCCCGCTGGGCGAAGGAGGGAACGTAGTAGGCGGCGTTCCACAGCCAGCACAGTCCTGCCCACAGCCACAGCCAGGCGGCGGCCAGGGCCGTCAGCCGGCGCAGGAGGGGGATGGGCTCCCTTTGCCGGGCCGCCAGCACCGTTGCCCGGACCAGCCAGACGACGCAGCCCGCCAAAAACAGGGCGGTGAACGCCTCGGCCACCGAGAAGGGGAAGAGAGACCACAGCCGGCCCAAGGCCTGCTCCAGAGGGGCCATAACGCCAAATACCCAGCCGCACATGACGCTCTGCCGGCCCTTCAGCGCTTCAAACAGGATCACCAGGGCCAGGGGGATAAAGAGGGCGCCCAGCCAGAGCCAGGCTCGCTTTAGAACGGGACTTCTTTTTTTGGTCTCCATAGGGCCTCCTCTACAGCATTAGAACGGGATTTGTGATCCACTCCAGCCCGCAGGGCCGGGGCGTGGGAAAACAGAGAGAAAACAGGTCTGTAAACCGCTCCTCCAGGGCAAAAAGGGCTTGGGCTTCGGGGGAACAGCGGCGGATGTGGGCCGGCTTGGCGAAAAAGGGCAGAGAGGCCGTTTTATTCATCCGTTTCAGCAGGGCCTGTCCCCGGCGGTTAAAGCCCAGCACCCGGATATAGAGGGGAGCGGCAGGGATATCCTCCCGCCTCAGGCCCAGCAGGGCGTAAAGGGCCAGCCGCCGCACCCGGGCGTGGGCGTAGGTTCGGGTTTTGGTCAGGGTATACAGCTCCTCCAGCTTCGCCGTCTGCCGGGCGGCGTACAGCAGGCGGGCGGCCAGGCCGTCGCCGCTGTCAGGGAGGGCCTCCGCCTCAGCCAGGGTCATGGAGCGCAGGCGGGCGGTCAGGGCCCGCTCCAGATACTTCATATCGGCTGCCTCCCCCTTCCAGGGGAAGGGCAGAAAAGGAGAAATACTTGACAGCTCTCCACTCCGAATCCACCGGCGCAGGAGGGAGGCGGAGGCAACCTCCCCCGCCGTTTCGCCGTCGTGAGCCCCTTGGCGGGGGACGGTAACCGCACCTATCCCCGTCGGCAGAAAACGCAGGTACTCCACCCCCAGGTTGTTGTTGGGATAATCCAGCAGGGCGGCGGTCTCCTCGCTGAGGAGATTTGTGGCCGCCTGACGGCGGCTCTGGGCAAAGGACCGCTTCGGTCCCAGCTCCCGGCGCAGGGCGGCGGAGAACTCCGGGCTGTTGAGGCATTGGGCCAGCTCCCGCAGGGGGGCGGCGTCTCCGCACTCACTGCCAAAGGAGAGGACGTCTACCACTCCCGTGGCCGTTAAAATAGATACGGCCCCCTTGGCGAAGCCCTCGGCGGAGGCCGTGGCCCACACAGTCGGTAGCTCCAGCACCAGGTCGACGCCTCCGGCCAGGGCCATCTCTGTCCTGGTCCACTTGTCGGTGACGGCGCACTCCCCCCGCTGGACCCAGTTGCCGCTCATAACGGCTGCCACCGCAGTCTCCTCCCGAAACAGCCGTCTGGTCTCCTGGATCTGCCAGGCATGTCCGGTGTGAAAGGGGTTGTATTCCGCAACAATTCCGATCGTTTTCAAGAGCGGACCTCCCGATGAAAAAATATCTGAAAGAAAACAAAAAAGTGGTTGTCCAAACCGGAAAAAAGCGGTATGATAGAGGCAGGAAAGGGGCTGTCTCTATTTTAGTACATTCTCCCGCTGGAGGCAACCCAAATTTGATTTGAGAAGGAGACGTTTCCCATGAATATTTTGGTAATCAACGCTGGCAGCTCCTCTTTAAAGTATCAGCTGCTCAATCCCGAGACTCAGCAGGTGCTGGCTAAGGGCCTGTGCGAGCGCATCGGCATCGACGGCAAGTTCACCTACAAGCCCGAGGGCAAGGAGGCCGTCAAGGAGGCCGACGTGGCTATGCCCACCCACAATGAGGCCATCAAGGCCGTGCTGGACGCCCTGGTAGACCCCAAGAACGGCGTGATCGGCTCCATGAAGGAGATCGACGCGGTGGGCCATCGGGTGGTCCATGGCGGCGAGAAGTTTGCCAAGTCTGTCCGCATCACCGACGAGGTCATGGCCGCCATTGAGGAGTGCAACCCCCTGGCCCCCCTCCACAACCCCGCCAATATCATCGGCATCAAGGCCTGCCAGGCCCTCATGCCCGGCACCCCTATGGTAGCCGTGTTTGATACCGCCTTCCACCAAACCATGCCCCCTGCCGCCTATATGTACGCCCTGCCCTATGAGTACTACGAGAAGGACAAGGTCCGCCGCTACGGCTTCCACGGCACCTCCCACAAATACGTCACTCAGCGGGCCGCCGCAATGCTGGGCAAGCCCATTGAGGAGCTGAAGCTCATCTCCTGCCACCTGGGCAACGGCTCCTCCATCGCCGCCGTGGACGGCGGTAAGAGCGTGGACACCTCCATGGGCTTCACCCCTCTGGCCGGTCTGCCTATGGGCACCCGCTGCGGCGACATCGACGCGGGCATCCTCCAGTACCTGATGAACAAGTACGGCATGGACATCGACAAGATGCTCAACGTGCTGAACAAGAAGTCCGGCGTGGAGGGCCTGAGCTGTGTCAGCTCCGATTTCCGGGACCTGGAGAACGCCGCCGCCGAGGGCAATGAAAAGGCCGCCCTGGCCCAGAAGAAGTTTGCATACGAGGTCCGCAAGTACGTGGGCTCCTACGCCGCCGCCATGGGCGGGGTGGACGCCGTCATCTTCACCGCCGGTGTGGGCGAGAACGACAAGGCCATCCGGTCCATGGTGTGTCAGGGTCTGGAGTACATGGGCCTGGAGCTGGATGCCGCCGCCAATGATGTCCGGGGCAAGGAGACTGTCATCTCTGCCGCCGGTTCCAAGGTAAAGGTGCTGCTCATCCCCACCAACGAGGAGCTGATGATTGCCATTGACACCGCCGCTCTGGCAAAATAACGCAAGCAACAGCGCAGGCGGGCGCATTCGCGCCCGCCTGCGTTTTATAATCAGGAGGAATTATGTCAGACCTGACATCCATGCGGAACATTGGCCGGGAAATGGCAAGGAAGCTGACCGTTGTGGGGATTGACTCCTCGGAAAAGCTGGTTGAGGCGGGGGCTAAACAGGCGTTCTTTTATCTGAAGGAGGTTTATCCCCAAGTCTGTCTGGTGCATTTATATGCGCTGGAGGGCGCAATTCAAAATATGGAATATAATTGCCTCTCTGAGGAAACAAAAAAGGACCTGAAAGCCTTCAGTGATTGTTTAAAAGGAAATTGAACAGGTACTTTTATGAACAAATATCTGAAAAATCTGAATCGAATTGAATTTGTGGTGACCTATGCCTGCACTGGCCGCTGCAAGCACTGCTCTGAGGGCAGTCACAGCAGCTCCGGCGCCTGCATTGCCCCGGAAGCTGCGGCCAGGGCGGTGCGGGAGGTGGCGTCCCGTTTTCCAATCACGTCGGTTATGACCTTCGGCGGCGAACCGCTGCTCTATCCGGAGACGGTGTACGCGGCGCACGCGGCGGCCATGGAGGCAGGGATCGCCGGGCGGCAGCTCATTACCAACGGATTTTTCAGCCGGGACAGCGGAAAAATAAGCTGTGTGGCTCAAGGACTGGCGCAGGCCGGGGTAAACGAAATTCTTCTGTCTGTTGACGCCTTTCATCAGGAGACCATCCCGCTGGAGCCGGTCAGGGAGTTCGCGAGGGCGGTGGCCGGGCTTGGTGTCAGTGTGCGGGCGCACCCCGCCTGGGTGGTCAGCAGGGAGCACGAAAACCCGTACAACCGCCGCACCGCCGAAATCGCCGCGGAGTTTGAAAAGCTGGGAATTTTCCAATCAGACGGAAATATTATCGTTCCCATCGGAAACGCGAAGAAATATCTGGGCAGCTACTATGACGCGGACAGGGCCTATACCGACCCCTATGAGGAGGACCCAGCGGACATTCGGACCGTCTGCATCGACCCGGACGGCGGCGTGCTGGGCGGGAGCATATATCAAACGAGCATTTTAAAAATTCTGGAGGACTATGCCCCTGAATGTTAAAGGTCCAGCTTCATATAGATACAGCTGTCGATGGGATTGTCGTTATAGCGCTCGATCTCGCAGAAGCCCAAGGCCCGGTACATCCGGATGGCGCTGTCCAGAAAGGGGAGGGTGTCCAGCAGCATGTGGGAATAGCCGATGGTCCTTGCGTCGGCGATGACCCGCTGAACCAGCCGTCCGCCGATGTGCTTGTCCCGGTACTGAGGGCGGACGTAGAGCCGCTTCATCTCACAATTTTGCTCATCCATCCTTCGCAGCCCGACACATCCCGCCGGCTCCCCGTCACAGAGGGCCAGATACAGCCGCCCCCAGGGCGGGCCGTATTTCTGCTCCAGGTGCCGAACCTCCTCTTCGTAGTTTTGCAGAGAGAGGTAGCCAGAGAAAGAAGGCTCCCCGGCGATCAACGCCTGCGTATACTCAGAAAATAAGCTGCCTATCTCCAGGGGATGCTCATAGGCGGGAATAATGGTCACACACATGAAAACGCCTCCTTTATTGGGGGCTATTTTATCACAGCGGGAAGACATTGACAAGAAAGAAAATACTATTATATAATAGCTGTAATTAGCCATTAAAGGAGGCGGCAGCGTGAAATATAAGGTAAAAGTGACTGTTATTGATAAGAAATTATACCATGAGCTGCAAAAGCAGTACTGCGCCGACCCAGATTCGGGGATGTGTCCCTGCTATAACGTGGGTGACGAATTTATCTTTGAGCGGGACGAGAAACAGGACCATTTCTGGCATGGGGGATTGAATACCCTGGTCAAGACGGCCGCTGACCCCGATACCGTCGCGGGCGGTCCGAAAATGCCCCATTGCTCGGAGGCGTGGGACGCTATCGCCCGCTATATTTATGCCGGGCTGCAGGGCGGTTCCATCATGCGGGGCTGGATGAAGGAAGAAAATACCATGATTGCCTGCTGTTCAGACGGCACCCGGCCGGTAATATTTAAAATTGAGCGAATTGATGTGAAGGAGTAGGCGAGGGGAGCATATGGACATCCACGTCAACGATATTCTAAAGATGAAGAAGCCGCACCCCTGCGGGAGCGGGGAGTGGCTGGTCTTACGGGTAGGGATGGACTTCAAAATGCGCTGCCAGGGCTGCGGGCACGAGGTCATGCTGCCCCGGAGCAAGGCGGAGAAGAACATCAAGAAGGTTTTTCGGGACGGCCAGCCGGTGGAAAACCTGTAAAGGAAAGGAGCCTTACTATATGCGCTACGACAGCGATCTGCTGTACCGGCCGCCAGGGGAGTGGAAGAGCTACCTGCTCCAATGCACCATCGGCTGCTCCAATAACCAATGTACCTTCTGCGGGATGTACAAGGAGAAGAAGTTCCGTATTCGTCCGGTGGCGGACATTCTGGAGGACATCGACATGGCCCGGGATTACTACGGCCCGGAGCTGCGCCGGGTATTCCTCATGGACGGCGACGCCATCATCATCAAGACGGAGGAGCTGCTTCAGGTCCTCCGCAAGCTCTATGAGAATTTCCCCAAGCTGGAAAAGGTGACCCTCTACGCCGGCCCCAAGAGCACCCTGTCCAAAACCCCGGAGGAGCTGCGCACCCTCCACGAGGCGGGGCTGTCCCGGGCCTACCTGGGGGTGGAGAGCGGCAGCGACCGGGTCCTCCAGTTCATCCACAAGGGCTGTACCGCCCAGCAAATGCTGCTGGCAGGCCAGCGGCTGGTGGAGGCGGGCATCGACCTGTGGGTCACCATCATCCTAGGCATGACCGGCGCAAACGGGGAGGGGGGCGATTGGGAGGAGCACATCCTGTCCACCGCCCAAATGATTAACGAGATGAAGCCCCGGCATCTGTCCGCCATGACCTTCGCCCCCGCCAAGGGCACCCCCCTGGGGGAGGACGTGCTGGCGGGCCGGTTTGAGGTCTGCTCCGCCGACCACGTGCTGGAGGAGTGCCGCCTGCTCATCGAGCACCTGGATGTGGCCCCCCTCCACTTCACCAGCAACCACGCCTCCAACTATCTGCCCTTAAAGGGCGGTCTGCCTGAGGACAAGGAGAAATTTTTGAACATGATCGACCAGGCGCTGGCGGGCAAGATCCGCCTGCGCAAAACGCTGAATCGAGGAATTTAACTGTGCGTCCGCCTCCCGGCTATGGCTTGTTTGAAAAATGTCAATACGCCCAAGGGACGGGTCTTTTTCCGCCATACTGCCCCAATTTTTCTTGAAATACATCCAGTATTCCTGCGAAAAATTGTGTTTGTCTGGCAGAAAAATCCCTCGCCACTGTGCATATTTCCATTTTTCAAACGGCGCCTAAAGCCCGGAGGCGGAATTTTTTTGCCTTCGAACCTTGTCACAGATTGGCTGCGAAGGGAAAAAATCCGGAAAAACAGGGGTATTCTTGTGAGTATCCAACAAATTATACAATTTGAACCTGCTATTTATAGGCAGTTTTGCCCTTGTTTTGAGAATCCGAATTGGTTACAATGTGGTTACAAAAGTAACAGGGAGTTGCTTTTGGTTGTCATAATTCTGACAAAAGCGTATCAAACCAAGCAAAAAAAGGAGTGCAGACAATGAAACGCAAGCTATTCTCCGCGATGCTGGGCGCCTTTGCCTTGCTCCTCCTGATGGGCGCCGCCTCGGTTCCGACACAGCCGGCGGCTGCCCTCTTGGCAGAGGAGGAGAGCGCCGTTCTCTCAAACACGGCGCTTGAGACTGAAGCGCAATCACTCGACACACAGTTTACTCAGGCAGTTGAGGCTGCCACGGGGATCGACCCCACAGAGGCGGCTGTCCCGGTTTCCGCCTCCGGCACGCTGTCCATCAACGGCCAGCCCGCCCCCCAGTCACTGAACCAGCGGAATGTGCAGAACACCACCTATGTGGCTCTGGCCGCTATGGCCCAGGCGCTGACGCCCTACGCCAAGTGCGATTGGGACGGCAGTACCATGACCATCACCACGGATAGGCTCTCGCTGACTGCCAAGGTCGGCCAGCTCTATGTGGAGGCCAACGGCAGGTATCTCTATATTCCGGAGCAGGTCCAGCTGGATGAGGCCGGTCAGGTGTCGGTTCCCCTGCGGACTGCCGCCAAGGCCTTCGACGCCCGTGTGGATTACGATGGAGCCACTGCGGCAATTACCGTCACCAGCGGGTCCGGGGCCATTGTCCCTGGTGACAGCTTCTACAACCAGGGTGACCTGTTCTGGCTGTCCCGGGTAATCTACCGGGAGAGCGGCAACCAGTCTCTGGAGGGGCAGATGGCTGTGGGCAACGTGGTACTCAACCGGGTGGCAGATCCCACCCCCGCCTTCCCCAATACGGTGGAGGAGGTCCTGGCCCAGAAGAATCAGTTCAGTACCTACGCCTCCGGCGTTCTGCGCAAAACTGAGCCCTCCCCGTCCAGCATCATCGCTGCCAAGCTGGTGATGGACGGCGGCGTGGTGGAGGAGACAAGGGGTGCGCTGTATTTCGATTCCAAGGCAAACAGCTGGGCCGCCCGGAACAAGCAGCTGATCACCACCTTCGGAGGCCACAACTTCTACGGCTGACAGTAAAAAACAGGGACGCAAATGCGTCCCTGTTTTGCGCTATTTTGCGCAGTTTTCCTCCGAGAACTGTGTGATAATCTTTTCCCACAATATCCGGCCCAGGGCCATATTCCGTTCGGCCTCCCGTCTGTTAAAGACGGAGGGGAACTCCGACGCGATACCGCCCGAGCGAAGCTGCCCCGGCCTCAGTACGATGGGCTGGCCGGCATTTGGCATGATGTTTGTGCCTTTGAGCTCTTCCACCAGTGCGAAGAAGTTGATCGTTCCAAGACTTCCAAGAGTCAATGTTCCGGTTGATGAGTTGTATACACATCGATAATCTGTCACTTCGTTTACCATAAAATCCTCCTTAGCGATTCACTGCCCTATTTAGGGCGATATTTTTTCTTCTCCCAGCAAATCCTTAACTGCCGCTTCCAGCCACTCTAATTCATCCTCGATATCTGTGGGCGTCCGCTCCAGCCAGCCCTGGGGACCGTCTACCATGACCCGCTGGTTTGGCCCGCTTTCGGGTATCTTCTCCTTCCTGGGGAGGCTGATCCCGATCAAAATCCCGACGCCCAGAATCAGAACGGCCAGCAGCAGGGGGACCAGGGGGATGTGGAACCTGCCGGCCTCTGGCGGCGGGGGAGCCGGTATGTCCGGCGGCGCCTCCGCCGGTGCTGTGGGGACCGGGGCTCCGCTCTGAATCAAATCGTCCAGCGGCACGCCGTACAGCCTGCTCAGGAAGATCAGGTTGTCCAGCGTGGGGACCGCCGTTCCCACCTCCCATCTCGATACCGCCTGGCGTGAGACGTTCAGTGCCTCAGCCAGCTCCAGTTGTGTCAGTCCCTTGCCCTTTCGCAGCCGGGACAGCTTTTGATTCAGCTCCATTTATGTTCACCTCGTTCAGTCTAGGGAGTAGGAGCGCAAAAAGTAAACCGCAAGCCCGTTACATTGAGGAAATCTGTGGTTGCGCGGGCTTTATTATATATCGGCCGGGCCTGCCTGAAGAATGACAGCCTTTGAAAAGATTTTCAATTTAGGTCTTTTCTTTTTGTATATTCATGTATATAATACTGTAGGAAGCTTATGGACCGACATTAGGAGGCTGTACCTATGACAAGAAGCAGCGCAAGAGAAATTGCCGTACATATCATTTTCGCCCTGGGCTTTGACACCCGCCGCGCCCAGGAGGTTCTGAACGCGGAGCTGACCCGGGAGCGGTTCCAGGAGCTGGCGGAGGAGCTGCCCCTGTATGAGCAGTTCCCCAACGAGAAGCAGGAAGCCTATATCCGGGAGCTGGTCCAGGGGGTGTTTTCCCACGGACCGGAGCTGGACGATTACATCAGCCGCTGCTCAGTGGGCTGGGCCTTTGCCCGGATTCCACGCATGGCGGCAGCCATTATGCGTACCGCTATGTATGAGGTGCTCTACATGTCTGACATCCCCAATGCCGCCGCCATCAATGAGGCGGTGGAGATTACAAAGAAATATGAGCCGGCGGAGGTGGTTTCCTTCGTCAACGGTATTTTGGGCACCTTCGTCCGGACAGAGTTCCCCGACGCCCCGCCCAAGCCGGAAAAGACGCCCGCCCAGGAGGCGGAGAAGGAATGACCGTTCTGGGACTGGATACCAGCAACTATACCACCTCCGCTGCCCTCTTCGACGGGGAGACAGGAAAAAACATGGGCCGTCTGTTGGATGTGCGGCCTGGAGAGCTGGGTCTGCGCCAGAGCGACGCTCTGTTTCAGCACGTGAAACGCCTGCCTGAGCTGCTGGAGCAGCTGATGGGGGAGAGGCCGGAGCTTGAGGCTGTGGGGGCCTCTGACCGCCCACGGGCGGTGGAGGGCTCCTATATGCCCTGCTTTTTGGCGGGAGAGCGTCAGGGGTGGGGGATTGCCGCCGCGTTAGGCGTGCCGTTTTTTGCCCATTCCCACCAACAGGGGCATCTGGCCGCCGCCGCCTGGTCCGCCGGGCGGCTGGACCTGCTGGACGCCCCCTTCCTGGCCTGGCACCTGTCGGGCGGGACGACTGAATTACTTCTCGTAAAGCCAGAAGGCTTTACAGTGTCTGCCGAGATCATCGGCGGCACCAGCGACCTGGCCGCCGGGCAGCTCATCGACCGCACGGGGGTCCTGCTGGGACTACAATTCCCGGCGGGTAAAGCCCTGGACGAGCTGTATGCCCAGGCGGACACCTGTTATGAGCCAAGGGTAAAGCTGAAAGACCTTACATTTTCTCTCTCCGGAATGGAGAACCATGTGAAGGCCCTTGCGGCGGAGGGCGAGAAGCCGGCCAATATTGCCCGCTTCACTATCGACACCATCTCCAATATAGTCTGGCGGGCCACCCGGGAGGCCCAGAAGCGTTACCCCGGCCTGCCGGTGCTGTGCTCCGGCGGGGTGGCCTCCAATTCCCAGCTGCGGGCGGGGATGACCAACCTCTACGGTGCCATCTTCGCCGAACCCAAATATTCCACTGACAACGCCATGGGGACCGCCATCCTCACCTGGCGGGCACTGGGAGCGGGGGTGCGGCCATGAGGGAGGATGCCATCCTGACCCCCAGTCAGGTGGGCCAGTATTTGAAAAATATGATGGACCGGGACCACCTTTTGTCCCGACTGCTGGTACGGGGAGAGCTGTCCAACTATAAAATGTATCCCTCCGGCCACCACTACTTTACCCTGAAGGACGGGGAGGGGGCGCTGCGGTGTGTCATGTTCCGCAGCGACGCCCAGTTTTTGCGCTTCCGGCCGGAGAACGGGATGCAGGTGATTGCCGCCGGCCGGGTGACTGTCTTTCCCCGGGACGGGCAGTACCAGCTGTACTGTGCCCGCCTCACTCCCGAGGGGGTAGGGGACCTGGCCCTGGCCTTTGAGCAGCTGAAGGAGAAGCTGGCCCGGGAGGGACTCTTCGACCCCGCTCACAAGAGGCCCATCCCGGAGTTTCCGGAAAAAATTGCCCTTATCACCTCCCCGGCCGGGGCGGCGGTGCGGGATATGATCCGCATCTTGGGAGCCCGTTGGCCTCTGACTGAGGTCAGGGTGGTTCCCGTTCGGGTCCAGGGGGTGGAGGCCCCTCAGGAGATCGCCGCCGCCATCCAGTGGGCCAACCTTCACAACGCCGCCGACCTGATTATCACCGGCCGGGGGGGAGGCTCCATAGAGGACCTGTGGGCCTTCAACGAGGAGGTGGTGGCCCGGGCCATCTACGCCTCGGAGATTCCAGTCATCTCCGCTGTGGGCCACGAGCCCGACGTGACTGTCGCCGACTTTGTGGCCGACCTGCGCGCGTCCACCCCCTCCAACGCCGCCGAGCTGTCTACTCCGGATCAGAACGAGATTTATGCCGTCCTTCTGGGGGACAGAGAGCGGCTGGAGGGGAGTGTGACTACTAAGCTGGCCCGGTTCCGTCAGGCGCTGGACCGGCTGGCGGACAGCCGCCCTATGACCGACCCGGCCTCCTATTTCAGGGAGAAGCGGCTGCTGCTGGACTACCAGAACAGCCGCCTGGCCCACGGCCTGCGGCACAGCACCGCCGCACGGCGGGAGCAGCTGACCGCCCTGTCCGGCCGTCTGCCCAACTGCGGGGCATGGACAGTCGCCCGGCAGCGGGAGCGCCTCAAGGCTTTGGCCGCCTCCCTGGATGCCATGAGTCCCCTGAAGGTGCTGGGCCGGGGATATGCCATCGCCCAGCGGGAGGATGGAAAGGCTGTTCTCTCCACAGATGACGTCGCCAGGGGGGATAAGCTGACGCTGACGCTGTCGGACGGAAAACTAAGCTGTCGGGTAGAGGAAAAAATGCAGGGCAGGACGTCGCCCTACAAGACGCGTTAGGAGGAGAGCGCCTATGGCCGCGAAAAAGAAGCTGAATTTTGAGGGCTCCATGGCCCGGCTGGAGGAGATCGTCTCCCTTTTGGAGAAGGGGGACGCCCCTCTGGAGCAGGCCATGAGCCTCTTTGAGGAGGGGGCCAAGCTGCTGCGGGAGTGCACCAAACAGCTGGACGAGGCAGAGCAGAAGGTCACCCTCCTTACCGCCGGAAAGGACGGCGAACTCATAGAGGAGCCATTTGGAGGCAATGGATGACATGGAAAAAGGCTTTACAGAGGTTATGAGCCGGGATCACGCTATGATTGAGGCCTGTCTGGCCAGCGCCTTCTCTGCGGAGCGCCGCCACGCCAACCTTCAGGAGGCTATGGAGTACTCCCTGCTGGCCGGAGGCAAGCGCATCCGCCCGGTGCTCACTCTGGAGACCTGCCGCCTGTGCGGCGGGGACCCCGAGGCGGCCCTGCCCTTTGCCTGCGCGGTGGAGATGGTACACACCTACTCATTGATTCACGACGACCTGCCCGCCATGGACAACGACGACCTGCGCCGGGGCAGGCTCACCAACCACAGGGTCTATGGTGAGGCAACCGCCATCCTGGCGGGGGACGCCCTGCTCACCGCCGCTTTTGAGCAGCTGACGAAGGCCAAGCTGCCCGCCGACCGGATCGTGAAGGCGGCGGAGTGCCTGTCCAAGGCCGCCGGCTCCGCCGGCATGGTGGGGGGGCAGGCCCTGGACATGGCCGGCGAGAGCCGGACCCTGAGCTTGGAGGAGCTGGAGCTGCTCCAGAGTCTGAAAACCGGTGCCCTCATCTCCGCCGCCGCCGTGCTGGGCTGCATCGCCGCCGGAGGGAGCGTCAAGCAGCTGGAGCTGGTGTCCGCCTACGCCCAGGCTCTGGGCCGGGCCTTCCAGGTCCGGGACGACATGCTGGACGTCACCAGCTCAAAGGAGGAGCTGGGCAAGTCGGTGGGCTCCGACCGGGTCAATGGGAAGAGCACCTTTGTCACCGCTCTGGGCCTGGAGGGCTGCGCCGCCCTGGTGGAGGAGTTGACCAGGCAGGCGGTCGAGGCCATCAGCGGGTTTGACAGCCCCGGGTTCCACATCTGGCTGGCTGAACAGATGGCATGTCGAAATAAATAAACCCTGGAGGGATCCTGTTTTGTCCGTTTCCTCTGAGAAAACAAAATATGAGCCCATCCTCTCCCGCCTTACGGATCAGGAGGGGGAGGCTTTATGCGCCCAGCTGCGCCGGGAGCTGGTAGAGGACGTCTCCCAGACCGGGGGGCACCTGGCCTCCAATCTGGGGACGGTGGAGCTGATGGTGGCTATCCACCAAGTGTTCGACACCTCGGTGGACCGGCTGGTCTTTGACGTGGGCCACCAGTGCTACATCCACAAGCTGCTCACCGGCCGGCGGGATCAGATGTCCACCCTGCGGCAGTACGGCGGCATTGCTGGCTTTCCCAAGCCCTGTGAGAGCGTTCACGACGCCTTTATCGCCGGACACGCCTCCAACTCGGTGGCGGTGGCTCTGGGTATGACCCGGGCTCGAGATATGCTGGGGGAGGACTATAAGGTCATCGCCCTGCTGGGCGACGGTGCGCTTACCGGAGGGCTGGCCTACGAGGGCCTGTCCAACGCGGGGGAGTGCGGACAGCAAATTTTAGTGATTCTCAATGACAACGGCATGTCTATCACCCAAAATGTAGGCGCTGTGGCCGACCACCTGGCCAAGCAGCGGCTCAAACCCCAGTATCTCACCCTGAAAAAGCACTACCGCCGAATTATGAACGCCACTACTCTGGGCCGGGCCGTCTATCGGGTCACCCATCGGCTGAAGCAGGCGATGAAGCAGACCCTGCTGCCCTGCAGCATGTTTGAGGACATGGGTTTTCGCTACCTGGGGCCGGTGGACGGACACAACCTCTCCCAGCTGACCAAGCTGCTGCGATACGCCAAGGACATCGACGAGCCCATCTTTCTCCACGTAAAGACTGTAAAGGGAAAAGGGTTTCCCCCCGCGGAGGAGAATCCGGACGCCTTTCACGGCGTCGCCCCCTTTGATCCCCTCACCGGCCGGGCAAAAAAGCAGCCAGGAGATCATTTTTCCGCCGTCTTTGGCCGGACCCTGACCCGGCTGGCCGGACAGGACCGGCGGGTCTGCGCCATCACCGCCGCCATGATGAGCGGCACCGGACTGGATCAGTTTGCCCAGAAATATCCCGACCGCTTCTTCGACGTGGGAATTGCCGAGGGCTGCGCAGCCTCCATGGCCGCCGGCATGGCCAAGCAGGGCGTAATTCCTGTATTTGCGGTGTATTCCACCTTTTTACAGCGCGCCTACGATATGCTGCTCCACGATGCCGCTATCGACAATCTCCATGTGGTTTTGTGTGTGGACCGGGCCGGGTTGGTGGGTGATGACGGAGAGACCCACCACGGCGTATTTGACGCCGCCTATTTGGATACCATCCCCAATATGACGGTGCTGTCTCCCTCCAGCTTTGCCGAGCTGGAGGTCATGCTGGACCGAGCTCTGTTTCATACGGAGGGGCCGGTGGCGGTGCGGTATCCCCGAGGCGGCGAGGGACAGTATATCGGAACCGGCGGAGAGGCGCCGTCTGCCGTTCTCCGCCCAGGCAGTGACATCACTCTGGCAGGCTACGGCACCGAGATTAACGACATTTTGGAGGCGGCCAGCTTACTGGAGGCCCAGGGCGTTCAGGCCGAGGTTGTAAAGCTGAATCAGATTACACCTCTTGATTCCCAGCTGGTAGAGCAGTCAGTCCAGAAAACAGGGGTTCTGCTGGCGGCGGAGGAGCAGAGTGCCCGCGGCTGTGTGGGACAGCGGCTCGCCGCCCGGCTGGAGCAGGCCGGTGTGCCCGCCAAGACCGTCCTGCTCAACTGCGGCGAGGGCTTTGTCCCCCACGGGGCCTCCGCATTGCTGAAACGGGACCTGTTCCTGAACGGAGCGGGGATCGCCCGAAAAGCGCTGGAGGTGTTGGGCTGTGGTTAAAAAGCGACTGGATTTAGCGCTGGTGGAGCGAGGTCTGGCAGAGAGCCGGCAGAAAGCTCAGGCCCTCATTATGGCAGGAGAGGTCTACGTCAATGAACAGAAGCAGTTGAAGGCGGGAAGCCCTGTGGAGGAGGGCGACGCCCTGGAAGTGCGTTCCAAGAAACCCCTGCGCTATGTGAGCCGGGGCGGCCTGAAGCTGGAAAAGGCCATGGCCCTATGGCCAATTGACCTGAAGGATAGGGTCTGCGCCGACATCGGCGCCTCCACCGGCGGCTTCACCGACTGTATGCTCCAGAACGGGGCCCGGCTGGTGTACGCTGTGGATGTGGGCTACAACCAGCTGGATTGGCGGCTGCGCACCCACCCCCAGGTGGTGTGCATGGAGCGGACCAACGCCCGATATCTCACCCGGGAACAGATCCCGGAGCCGTTGGATTTCTTCTCCGTGGATGTGTCCTTCATCTCCCTGAGTCTGATTCTCCCAGCTCTCCGGCCTCTGATCAGGGAGGGGGGCCAGGCGGTCTGCCTGGTGAAGCCTCAGTTTGAGGCGGGAAAGGACAAGGTGGGCAAAAAAGGGGTGGTCCGGGACCCGGCCACCCATCTGGAGGTGCTGGAGCGCTTCCTGACCCACGCCGCCCAGGCGGGCTTTTCTGTAAAGGATATTACCTTTTCACCTATAAAGGGCCCGGAGGGTAATATCGAGTATCTGGGCCATCTCCAGGCGGGGGCGGGCCCTGCCTGGCAAGGAGACCTGAGCGCTCTGGTGGCGCAGTCTCACAGCGCATAGAAGGAGGAACAGCCGTGAAAATTGTTCTCAGCTCCAACCCTTACCGGGACAGAGGACTGCGAGTGGCTCTGGAGGCCAGGCGGGTGCTGGAGCACGCCGGGGCACAGACTACCCTGTGCCTGCCCTTTCAGCCCAAAAAAGGGGACAGGCTGGATCTGCCTCGTCAGCTTGCCCTGTCCATGCTGGATAAGGAGCTGCCCACCGCCGACCTGCTGATCTGCTTCGGTGGTGACGGAACCATCCTCCACGCGGCCCGGGACGCCACCCTTCACGGAGTGCCTATTCTGGGGGTGAACACGGGCAGCGTAGGCTTTATGGCCGAGCTGGAGCGCAGCGAGCTGCCCCTGCTGGCCCCGCTGGCCCATGGGATGTACACCGTGGAGGAGCGGATGATGCTGGATGTGAAGGTGCTCCGGGGAGACAAGGTCCTCTTCCAGGACACCGCCCTCAACGATGCGGTCATTTCCAAGGGTTCCATGGCCCGTGTGGCTGAGGTAGAGGTGCTGGCAGACCGTGTAAAGGTCATGTCCATTATAGGAGATGGCGTTATCATCGCCACCCCCACCGGCTCCACCGCCTACTCCATGTCGGCGGGAGGGCCCATTGTGGAGCCCACCTCCAGGGGCATCATCGTCACTCCGGTCTGCGCCCACCAGCTGGCCGCCCGGGCTATGGTGCTGGCGCCGGAGCGGATGGTCACGGTCCAGCTTCCCAGAGGCAACCACAAATATTTATACCTGTCCGTGGATGGCGGAAAGGCCGTCCGTCTTGCCGGAGGAGACCGGGTGGAGATCTGCCGCGCGGAGCGCGCCACCCAGCTGGTCCGGCTGGCGGACCGCAGCTTTTACCAGATTATTAATCAAAAGCTGGGAGGGCTGAGCTCATGAAAAATGTCCGGCAAGGCGAGATATTGAAAATCATACAGGCCAAGGATATCGACACGCAGGATCAGCTCCTGGAGGAGCTGCGGGCCCGGGGCTTTACCACCACCCAGGCCACCATTTCCCGGGACATCAAGGAGCTGCGGCTGGTGAAGGAGCTTACCGGTTCTGGCGGCTATCGCTATACCCTGTCCGACCGCAAGCTCTCCTCCGCCTCCGATACCCGGTTGCGGAATATTTTTAAGGAAGGTGTCGTCTCGGTGGATGTGGCCCAGAATATTGTGGTTGTCCGCACCATGCCCGGCCTGGCCTCCGCTGCCTGCTCCGCCCTGGACAATATGGAGATTGACGGCATGGTGGGCACCCTGGCCGGAGACGACACGGGCATTTTGATCATGCACGATAACAGCCTTGCCCAGCAATTTTGCAGCGAGGTCCATAAACTTCTGAAATAGAAAGAACGGGAGGGAGGGGCTATGCTCTCCTTGCTTCACATCGAAAATATCGCGATTATTGAGTCGGTGGACATCCAATTTGGCGGGGGATTCAACGTCCTCACCGGCGAGACCGGCGCGGGCAAGTCCATTGTCATTGACGCTATCAGCGCTGTTTTGGGGGAGCGGACCAGCCGGGAGCTGATCCGCACCGGAGCCAAGTCGGCTCTTGTCACCGCCGTCTTTGCTGACCTGCCCCCGCTGCCCTGGCTGGAGGACAACGGCCTGGGGCCCCAGGAGGAGGAGCTGCTCCTCCAGCGGGAGATTCGCGGGGACGGGAAGAACCTGTGCCGGGTCAACGGCCGGCTGGTGACGGTGGCCCAGCTGCGGGAGCTGGGCAGGCAGCTGCTCAATATCCACGGCCAGCACGACGGCCAGATGCTGCTGGACCCGGAGTGTCATCTGGGGTATCTGGACAGCTTTGGCAGGACGGCCCCTCTGCTGGAGGAATATCAGACCGCTTACCGCTCCATGGCCGAACTGCGCAGACAGATCGGGGCGCTGGAGATGGACGAGGCGGAGCGCTCCCGCCGGGTGGACACCCTGGAGTATCAGATCAGGGAGCTGGAGCGGGCGGAGTTGCGCCCTGGGGAGGACGAGGAGCTGGATGCCAGAAAGACACTGCTGCGCAGCTCCGGCAAGCTGATGGAGGCGGTCCAGGAGGCCCGCTTTGCCCTGTCCGGGGGGGATGACAGCCAGGGGGCCTGCGACCTCATCAGTGAGGCGGAGGGGGCGGTCCGCTCGGTTGCCAGGCTGAGCCCCCAGCTGGGGGAGCTGTCGGAGAAGCTGTCCGCCCTGAGCAGCGCCGCCGATGACGCGGCGGAAATTCTCCGGGATTTCGCCGACGAGTTTGATTTCTCACCGGAGGAGTTAGACCGGCTGGAGAGCCGGCTGGATGTTATCTACCGGCTGAAAAAGAAATACGGCCCTACGGTGGCCGATATGCTGGACTATCTGGAAAAGAGCAAAGGGGAGCTGGAGCAGATCCAGGACGCCGACGACACCATTCAGCGGCTGGAGAGGGAGCTGGAGAAGGCCAAAAAAGTGGCCCGGAAGAGGGGAGAGGCCCTCACCGAGGCCCGGAGGAAGGCGGCGGACAGTCTCCAGAGGCGGGTCCAGGAGGAGCTGCGCCAGCTGGACATGCCCAAGGTGCAGTTTGTCACCGAGTTTGCCCCTGGCCCGGGCCAGGACAGCATGGATGACACCGGGATGGACCAGGTGCAGTTCCTCATGTCCGCCAACCTGGGCGAGGCCCTCAAGCCCATTCAGAAGGTGGCCTCCGGCGGCGAGCTGGCCCGGATTATGCTGGCTCTAAAGAACGTGCTGGCCGAGGACGACGGCGTGGGCAGTCTGGTCTTCGACGAGGTAGACACCGGCGTGTCCGGCCGGGCGGCCCAGAAAGTGGCCGAGAAGATGGCCGACGTGGCCCGGCGCAAGCAGGTGCTGTGCGTCACCCACCTGCCCCAGATTGCCGCCATGGCGGACGTACACTTCATGGTGGAGAAGGGGGAGGAGGCAGGCCGCACCTATACCCGGGTGGGCTGGCTGGAACGCCAGGGCAGGGTGGAGGAGCTGGCCCGCCTCATCGGCGGGGCAGCCGTTACCGACGTTCTGCGCAAGAGTGCGGCGGAGCTGCTGGAACAGGCGGAGGCCTATCACAAAAAGTAAAAACGGGGCGCACAGCAATTCAGCTGTGCGCCCCGAAGTTTTGGGGTTCAGGATGGAATCCTCATAAACTCCATCACCTGACCATACAGGACAAAGGCCATGGCAATGGGGACAATGAACTTGATGCAGAAGTTGAAGAAGGCATACAGGCCGGAGCCCATCTTGTGGCCCTCCAGCTCCACCTCGTCCCGGACCAGCTTGGGACCCACAAACCAGCCGATCCAGACGGACATAAGCAGGGCGCCCAGAGGCATGGCCACACCCTCAGAGATGAAGTCCATGAAGTCCAGCCAGGAGCCGCCCAGATTCCGGCCCGTCTCATGGAAGGGAATCCACAGGCCGTTGGAGCCCAGGCCGTCGGCGGCTACCAGAGCAGCCTCGGCAAAGACCACAAGGCAGACGATGGTGACCAGCTTGGCGCGGTTGGGCGTGTGGCCCTTCAGAGCAATTCGGTCAGACAGGAAGGTGGCCAGCACCTCCAGCAGAGCGATAGCGGAGGTAATGGCGGCCAGGATGACCAGCAGATAGAACAGCACGCCGAAGATGGGGCCGGTGGGGCCCATGGCGTTAAACACGTCCTGGAGGGTGATGAACAGCAGCTTGGGGCCGGCCTTCTCCGCGTTTTCGCCGCCCAGGGCGAACGCAGCGGGCAGAACGGCCATACCAGCCATAATAGCCACAATAGTATCAGAGATGATAATAATGAGGGAGTTCTTCACCAAGCTCTCCTTCTTGCTCAGGTAGGAGCCGTAGGTGACGGTGATGCCCATAGCCAGGGAGAGGGAGAAGAACATCTGTCCGCCGGCAGTGGAGAGTACCTTGAGGAAGTTCTCCTTCAGCGGGGCGAAGTTGGGGGCAAACATGAAGGCCAGGCCCTCGCTGGCCCCGGGCAGGGTGACAGCCCGGACAATCACAATGACCAGCATGACAAACAGGGCAGGCATGCCGATCTTGTTGAACTTCTCAATGCCGTCTTTAATGCCGCCTCGGATAATGAGGAGGCAGATGCAGATAAAGAGGAAGGTGAAGGCCACGGAGCCGAACTGATTGGTGAGCATAGAGCCGAAGGTGTCGCCGCCGGACATACCCGCCATAGCCGCCACACCGAAGGCCAGGTCAGCCAGATTCAGGGACATATACTCCATGCAGTAGGCGCCCAGAACGGTGTAGAAGCTGAGGATCAGGAAGGGGGAGAGCATGGCCAAAAAGCCCAGGAAGGTGCCCATTTTGCCGCCTGCCTGCTGATAGCTCACTAGGACGCTCCGGCCCGCCCGCCGGCCGATGGCCAGCTCGCACAGCATGATGCTGAAGCCGATGGTAGCGGCCAGAATCAGATAGATGACCAGAAAGGCGAAGCCGCCGCTGGCGCCCATTTTATAGGGGAAGGCCCAGATATTGCCCAGACCAACCGCAGAACCCACGGCGGCCATAAGGAAGCCCAGATTGCTCCCCCATTCTCCTCTGTGATGATGTTCCATAAATTCCTCCTGTTTACAAATTATTCACATTGAAAGGCCAGATAAATGTCATTTTACCAGAAATACCCGTTATCGTCAACGGTGAAACTGATAAAAACGGGACAAAAATGTGTAGATTTGTGAGGAAAAAGCCGAGAAAGAGAAGAAAATCAAAGTGCCCATTGCGCTTTTTCCAGAGTTTAGTATAATAAGATCAGCCTAAACTATACTGATTTCAAAAAAGGGGAGAATATTTATGGATTACGCGAAGGAAAGCCTGCGCCTGCATGGTGAGTGGAAGGGAAAGATTGAGGTAGTGGCCACAGTACCCGCCAACGACAAGGACTCCCTGTCCCTGGCCTACACCCCCGGGGTGGCCCAGCCCTGTCTGGCCATCCAGGAGGACATCACAAAAAGCTACGAGCTCACCCGGCGGCACAACCTGGTGGCCGTCATCACCGACGGCACCGCCGTCCTGGGCCTGGGGGACATCGGGCCCGAAGCCGGCATGCCCGTGATGGAGGGCAAGTGCGTGCTGTTCAAGACCTTCGGCGGGGTGGACGCCTTCCCCCTGTGTGTAAAGACCAAGGACGTGGACGAGTTTGTTCAGACGGTCTACAACATCTCCGGCTCCTTCGGCGGTATCAACCTGGAGGATATCGCCGCCCCCCGGTGTTTCGAGATTGAGCGGAAGCTGAAGGAGAAATGCGACATCCCTATCTTCCACGACGACCAGCACGGCACCGCCATTATCACCCTGGCCGGCCTGACCAACGCCCTGAAGGTGGTGGGCAAAAAGAAGGAGGAGGTAAAGGTGGTCACCTCCGGGGCGGGAGCCGCCGCCATCTCTATTGTCCGTCTGTTGCTGTCCGCCGGGTTCAAAAATGTCACCATGTGCGACCGGAAGGGGGCCATCTACGCCGGCCGGGAGGGTCTCAACTGGATCAAGGAGGAGATGGCACAGGTCACCAACCTGGAGAAGAAGGCCGGCTCCCTGGCCGACGCCCTGGTGGGGGCCGACGTGTTTATCGGCGTCTCCGCTCCGGGCACCGTCACCACCGAGATGGTCAAAACCATGAATCAGGACGCCATCGTCTTTGCCTGCGCCAACCCCACCCCCGAGATTTTCCCCGGCGACGCCAAGGCGGGTGGTGCGAAGGTGGTGTCCACCGGGCGCAGCGACTACCCCAACCAGATCAACAACGTGCTGGCCTTCCCCGGCGTGTTTCGGGGGGCACTGGACGTCCGGGCCAGCGACATCAACGAGGAGATGAAGCTGGCCGCCGCTCAGGCCCTGGCCGGGCTGATCTCTGATGGGGAACTGTCCGAGGACTACATCATCCCCCAGGCCTTCGACCCCCAGGTGGGTCCCGCCGTGGCCCAGGCCGTGGCCGAGGCCGCCCGAAAGTCCGGTGTGGCACGGATTTGAATAAAGGAGAGGAGAAGAAATGAGCGTATTTTTCTACGGCTGCGTCACCCTGGACGGATATCTGGCCGACAAAAATCACGGACTGAACTGGCTTCACGAGACGGGCAGTCCAGAGGAGACAGACTGCGACCGTTTTTACAGCGAAATGGACGTCACTATCATGGGTAAACGGACCTTTGAGGAGATCGCCCAGCTGGAGGATGCCGCCAGTGTCTACCCCACCACGGAAAACTATGTCTTTACCCACGCCGCCAGCCTGCCGCAGAAGGGATTTATCCCGGTGAGCGGGGATGTGGCGGAATTTGTGGCGGGACTAAGTCCGGATAAGAACATCTGGATTATCGGCGGAAACACTATTCTGGCCCCGCTGCTGGAGCGGGATATGGTGCATCATTTGGTTATTCAGGTCGCCCCTGTGCTGTTAGGGGAGGGGATACCTCTGTTTACCCAGAAGGAGGGATTAAAACGCTTTCGGCTGGAGGAAGTAAAGCAGTATGGACAGTTTGCAGAGCTGATTTACCGTCGAAACGAAATGTGAGGCAGTTTGAATGGAACCATTTATGAAACAGATCGAGACACAGGGAATCACATATTTGGAGCCTCTGGCCGGCAGTAATGAGTGGTATTGGGGGATGGATTATACAAACGGCGACCTGTATGAGGCGGAGGAGCTGTTCCAGATGGGGCATCCTGTAGACCGGAATAAGCTGCTTTTTGTCCACTACCCGGACGGAAGGGCAGTCCAGCCGGTGATTGCTCAGAGGGGGCAGTATTTGGGCCGTTGTCCCATCTGCCATAACGGCAGAATCGCGATTTTAATGGCAGATTTTCCCGCCGGACGGATTTCGGTCCTACAGTTTGACAGCTCTCTGGAGCACGTCTTGGAACAGACGGACATCCCCCTCTCCGCAGTGAAGGACTGCTACAACCTGATGCTGAAGGCCGCGCCGCTGATGGTGACGCGGCAGGGGAGTGAGGATACCTTTCAAATCCTGTGGCCGGAAAACATATCCTTTGAAATCGGCGAGAGAGAGTCCTTCTGGTTCCGAAACGGAGATAAGCTGTATTTTTCCGACTGGGAAGAGGACCCGGAGCATCGGGAGGAGATTATTGTGCGAAAGCTGGAGACAGGGGAGATTATCGACCGTTTCCCGGGGAGCTCCATGACGATGCCGGACGGTCAGATGTGGATTTTAACCTGAGACTGCGTTGATTTCCGGTTGACAACCTATAAAAACTGTGGTAAAGTGTGTCAATACAGCGGCCCTCTGTCCGAGCCTCGGGCGGAGGGCCTTTTATGAGGAAGTGATTGTCATGTCAGCGCGTCAACGGGGGACACTGTTTGTCTTCATTGCCGCTGTTCTGTACAGCATCGGTGGGCTGTGCATCAAGTTCATCCCCTGGAGTGGACTTGCCATTAACGGCGGGCGCACCGCCATCGCGGCGGTGGTTGTGGGGAGTTATCTGATCATTACCCGCCACAGGCCCCGGATGAACCGCTGGATTCTGCTGGGGGCGATGTGTGTTTTCTTCGCCCACACCCTGTTTGCCATTGCCAACAAGATGACCACCGCCACCAATGCCATCGTGCTCCAGTTCACCGCGCCCATTTTCGTAATTCTGTTTTCCATTTTCTGCTTTCATAAAAAACCTGGCAGATTGGACCTGATCGCCTGTGTGGCGGTGCTGGGGGGTATCCTGTTTTTCTTTGTGGACAAGATATCGGCAGGGGAGATGCTGGGCAACTGGATTGCTCTGCTCTCCGGTGTGGCTTACGCCGGAGTGTTCCTTCTCCGGGCCATGCCCAACAGCGACGCCATCTCCTCCGTATTCTGGGGAGACGTCATCAGCGCGGCGGTAGGGCTGCCCTTCCTGCTCCGGGAGACGGAGTTCACATCCACCGCTGTGACCAGCCTGGTGATTCTGGGCGTATTTCAGGTGGCTATCGCCTACATCCTGATGACCGAGGGCCTGAAAACCACCCCGCCCGTCACCGCCAGCCTGGTCTCCGGCATTGAGCCGGTGCTCAGCCCCGTCCTGGTATCCCTCTTCTACGGGGAGGATATCACCCTGATGGCCCTGATCGGTGCGGTGATCGTGGTGGTAAGTGTGGTTGTTTATAATGTGCTTCTGGCCCGGCAGTCGGCCGTCTCAACTGAAACGAAATAAAGGAGAATTATTATGACCTGTTATGAAGAATTGAAGGCCCGCGGACTCATTGCTCAAGTGACCAACGAAGAGGAAATTTCCAAAATGATTAACGAGGGAAAGGCGGTGTTTTACATCGGCTTCGATCCCACTGCCGACTCCCTCCATGTGGGCCACTTCATGGCCCTGTGCCTGATGAAGCGTCTTCAGATGGCGGGCAACCGGCCTATCGCTCTCATCGGCGGGGGCACCGGCATGATCGGCGACCCCTCCGGCCGCACCGACATGCGCTCCATGATGACCGAGGAGACCATCTGCCACAACTGCGACTGCTTCAAGAAGCAGATGGAGCGGTTTATTGAGTTCGGCGATGGCAAGGCCATGATGATCAACAACGCAGATTGGCTGATGAAGCTGAACTATATTGAGGTCCTGCGGGATGTGGGCGCCTGCTTCTCGGTGAACAACATGCTCCGGGCGGAGTGCTATAAGCAGCGGATGGAGAAGGGGCTGTCCTTCCTGGAGTTCAACTATATGATCATGCAGTCCTACGACTTCTACTACCTGTTCCAGCACTACGGCTGCAATATGCAGTTCGGCGGCGATGACCAGTGGTCCAACATGCTGGGGGGCACTGAGCTCATCCGCCGCAAGCTGGGCAAGGACGCCCACGCCATGACCATCACCCTCCTGCTCAACTCCGAGGGCAAGAAAATGGGCAAGACCGCCAAGGGTGCGGTGTGGCTGGACCCCAACAAGACCTCTCCCTACGAGTTCTACCAGTACTGGCGCAACGTGGGCGACGGGGACGTGCTCAAGTGCCTGCGGATGCTAACCTTCCTGCCTCTGGAGCAGATCGACGAGATGGACCGCTGGGAGGGCAGCCAGCTGAACACCGCCAAGGAAATCCTGGCCTTTGAGCTGACCAAGCTGGTCCACGGGGAGGAGGAGGCCGTCAAGGCACAGGAGGCCGCCAAGGCCCTGTTCGTGGGGGGCGGCGACATGTCCAATGTGCCCGCCACCGTTTTCACCGAGGCCGACCTCACCGACGGCGCCATCGGCGTGCTGGACCTGATGGTCAAGTGCAAGCTGGCGCCCTCCAAGAAGGAGGCCCGCCGCCTGGTGGAGCAGGGCGGGGTAGAGGTCAACGGCGAGAAGGTGGATGCCGCAACCGTCAGCTATACCGCCGCCGACCTGTCCGGGGACGGCCTGATGGTGAAAAAGGGTAAAAAGGTATACCATCGAGCCCATATGTAATGGAATAAGGAGGAGCTTTTATGGGACTTTCTTTCATTTTCTGTGCGGGCAGTCAGACGGATGACACAAAAAATATGCTGGATGCTCTGGAAGCGGCGGATTATCAGACATTAAATCAGCGGATGGCCCGAAAAGCAGATTTTTCCCTGCATCTGATTCCCAGAGATTTGCAAACTCTGTCGGAATGTGCGACCGCCTTTTCCTCCCATAAGGCAGTCCCGTTTCGTGAGGGACTGACCTGCTACTTCGATGCGGAGGACCGGGGATTTTTCATCGTCTCCGAGGAGTGGGAGCAGTATATAGCCGCCATTGATCTCCAAAAGGCCAATGCGCTGACAGAGGCGTGGTTCCAGGCGATGAGAGCATACGATCCGGAGGTCAAATCCCCGCCGCCGGAGGCGGTGGCCGCAGTGAAGGATTTAATTGAGCTATGTCAGTATGCAGGGCAGACCGGAAAGCCGGTAGTGCATATCTGGACTGCTTAGTGTAAGGGACGAAACGGGGCCCAGGTTTGGGCCCCGTAAACTATTGGGGATGTGAAATATAATGGCTGAATTGAACCCCAAAATAAAAGCTGCCTTGCTGAAAATCAACTTTGTTGAGCGGTATGAAAAATTATCCGCCCGCTTCAGCGCTGCCAAAACACCGCCGGATGACCGCTTAATTTATATGGATGGGGAAGAAGTGATGGCGATGATCCGGGCGGCAGGATATTTGCCCCGGTTTGACACCAAAGAAAAATTTTACAGAATTAAAGAGGAGCACATCGGAAAATACACGTTTAATATCCACATCATCCTGCGGGATGGCATTGTTGAACTGGTCTGGGTGGTGGAAGAGGACGGCGTCCTGCTTCTTGGCGCTCCCTGGAGTACGTATTCCAGACGTTTGATTGATGTGAACTACCGCATCAAAAATCCGGTTTTTGGAACATATGAGGATTTGGAAGAGATTTTAAAAATTGTATTTGAGATGTACGAGGACTTTAAATGTACTCTGATGTAATTGTGCGAGGTACTATGCAAAAAGTCATTATTATTGGCAGCCCCGGGGCGGGGAAGAGCACCTTTGCGAGAAGACTGCGGGACAAAACCGGACTTCCGCTCTATCATCTGGATTTACTGTGGCACAAGCCGGACCGGACAACCGTCACGAGGGAAGCGTTCGACACACGGATAGCGGAGCTTCTCAAACAGGATAAATGGATTCTCGACGGGAACTTCCCGCGCACGCTGGAGGCCAGGCTGAACGCCTGCGACACCGTGTTTCTGCTGGATCTGCCTCTGGAGGTCTGCCTGACCAGTGTGGCGAGCCGCGTTGGTCAGGTCCGGGAGGACATGCCTTGGATTGAAACAGAATTTGACCCGGAATTTAAGCAGTGGATTATGGAGTTTCCCGAAAAGAAGCTGCCGCAGATTCATGAGCTTCTGGAAAAATATCAAGACAGCAAAAGAATTGTGATCTTTAAGTCGAGAACAGAAGCGGATTGCTTTTTCAATTCTCAGCTCTGTTGACCGGGCCTGGGAATCGTGTTATACTGCTTCAAAACAGGGACAGGAAAGGAGGGACGGCAGTACCTCAAAATGATTCACATTATTAGGTCAACAAAATAAAAATTTTGTTGACCTTAGTGGAGGCTGAATCCCTATTTTGAGGACTGCAAGCCGTTTATGGACTACCACACCGAAGCCCCGCCCATTTTGCGGGATTTCCTGGTCTACCACGAGACCATCCAGGGACACTCCCGGAAAACGGTTGATGAATACTATTTAGACCTGCGGAACTTTTTCCGTTTCCTCAAGCAGAGCAAAAATCTGGTCTCCAAGGATGCCCCGCTGGACGATATCTCTATCGCCGATGCGGACATTTCACTGGTCCGGGATGTCACCCTGACAGACATCTATTCCTATATGAACTATCTGTCCCGGGACCGAGGTCTGAACAACACGTCCCGGGCCCGCAAGGTCGCTACCATCCGGTCTTTTTACAAGTACCTGACCAACAAGGCCAAGCTGTTGGAGACAAACCCGGTCCAGGACCTGGACTCTCCTCATTTGAAGAAATCCCTGCCAAAATACTTGAATCTGGAAGAAAGCATCGACCTTTTGGACAATGTGGACGGCAAAAATGCCAGCCGGGATTACTGTATCCTGACCCTGTTTCTCAACTGCGGCCTGCGTATCTCTGAGCTGGTGGGACTAAATAAGACAGATGTTCGAGGAGACCAGCTGCGGGTGCTGGGCAAGGGCAATAAGGAGCGCGTGCTGTACCTTAACGACGCCTGCCAGCAGGCGCTGGAGGACTGGATGACAGAACGGGACACCTTGACCCTGGTAGATCAAAACGCCCTGTTTGTCACCCTGCAAAACCGCCGGCGCATCTCCACAGCGGCGGTCCACAAGCTGGTGAAGAAGCACTTGGCCGCCGCTGGGCTGGACAGCAGCCAGTACTCCTCCCACAAGCTGCGCCACACCGCCGCCACCCTGATGTTGCAAAACGGCGTGGATGTGCGCACCCTCCAGGAGGTGCTGGGCCACGACCATCTGAATACCACCCAGATCTACACCCATGTGGACAACGACGATCTGCGAGCCGCCGCCAGGGCCAACCCGCTGGGAGGCGCCCGAAAAAAGCCGAAAAAAGAGGAAAAATCCGAGTAAAAGCGAGGTTTTATCATGTATCCATTTTATTTTGCCGTCGTCATGCTGGCCCCGGCGGCCATGGTGATTGTGGGGCTGATGTGGAAAATTTCCCCTCCCCCCTACCAGTCCAAGGGCCTGGCCTACAGCACAGAGCTGACCCGGAAGGACCCTGAGGCCTGGGCGGCGGCCCACCGCCACTGCGCCAGGCTGTGGGCCCGCACCGGGATCATCAGCGGCGGGGCCAGCGCCTTTTTGATGGTACTTTTTAAGGAGAACTATTCCACCTTCTGGATGTGGCTCATCGTTGGACAGATGATGCTGTTCTGTGTGTCGGTCTTTATGATCGACCTGCTGCTGAAAAATACGTTTTCTGATGAAAACAGCGGAAAAGATGAGTGAAATGAGCAGCCCCTCCGGCTTGGCCGGAGGGGCTTGCTGTTATCCCATGGAGAGCATCCACTGAGTAAAGGCATCCTTGGACTGGGCAGGATTCGGCACGCCGCCGTTTTTGGCAAAGCGCTTCTGGGCGTAAGAGACATAGGTTCCTTGATTCATCTCCGCCTCAATTTTGTCAGACAGGTTGTAATCCTCATAATTTTTGTCCGGATTCCAGTCCAAGTAGGGCCGGTATTCCTCTTTTAATCCGAAGAACTGTGCAAAAAAATCGAACAAATTGGGGGCGATCTCCTCAAACTGGCCTTCTGTTTCCCCATAGACCTTCCCGTTTTCGCTCCAGTAGATAATCTCAGAGCTCCAATACCGGTCTCCGTGATCTACGTTGCCAATCGCTAAAAGCAGTTCCTTCCGCTGGAGCTGGATCACTTCCACGGTTGGGAGAAACCAGGACTCACAGTATGCAAGCTCATGGTCCGGCGTTCGCCATCCAATCAAGGTCAATGTTTTTTTCCTATCTGACCTTGGCGGCAAAAACCCACCCTTCATCCACATTCCGCCGAACTGCTCCACGAAGATACGGGCGGCGGGAAACAGGTAGAGGCCGAACAAATCCATCAGCTCCAAAGCTTCAACCCCCTCCTGGCGCTTGGAACCGTTCCAGCCGCATTGGGCAAGGGCCTGCTTTACCTTCTCCTCCAACGATTCCATCGGGGGACACCCCTTTACATCTCAATTAACTCATACTCCCGGGAGCCCAGGCCAATCTTCTCGGCGTGCTCCAGACAGCTGCGCCACTCCGACTCCGGGGTGGAGTTGATAAAGTGGTCGTGGTGGTCGTGGAACTCCGGGTCGGCCAGATGCCGGGCCAGCTGACTGCCTGGGATAGGGTCGGCGGCCAGGCAGGCGTCCGCGCAGGCCTGGTCCAGGGCCAGCGGGTCGGTGGAGACGAACATGCCGATGTTGGGCAGAATGGGCACGTCGTTCTCCCCGTGGCAGTCGCAGTTGGGGGACACGTCCACAATCAGGGAGATGTGGAACTGGGGCCGGCCGTCCACCACCGCCTTGGTGTACTCCGCCATGCGGCAGTTCAGAGCCGCCTGGGCATTGTCATTGGTAAAATAAATGGCGTCAAAGTTGCAGGCCCCCAGGCAGCGGCCGCAGCCTACACAGTGGGCCTCATCCACGTGCATTTTTAGGGTCTGCTCATCAAAGACCAAACCGCTGTTGGCGCACTCCTTCTGGCAGCGCCGGCAGCCCCGGCAGGCGTCAGCGCTGATTTTGGGCTTGCCGCTGGCGTGCTGCTCCTTTTTCCCCGCCCGAGAGCCGCAGCCCATACCGATGTTCTTGATGGTGCCCCCGAAGCCGGTCATCTCATGGCCTTTAAAGTGGGTCAGGCTGATAAATACGTCGGCGTCCATAATCGCCCGGCCAATTTTGGCCTGCTTCACATACTCGCCGCCCGCCACCGGGACCTCCACGTCGTCGGTGCCCTTCAGGCCATCGCCAATCAGGATGGGACAGCCCACTGTAAGGGGTGTAAAGCCATTCTGCCATGCACACTCCAGGTGCTCCAGGGCATTTTTTCGGGAGCCGGGATACATGGTGTTGCAGTCGGTGAGAAAGGGCTTGCCCCCCAGCTCCTTGACTACATCCACTACCGCCCGGGCGTAGTTAGGCCGAAGGTAGCTGATGTTGCCCAGCTCGCCGAAGTGCATCTTAATGGCTACAAACTTGCCGTCCAGGTCCAGATTCTGGATGCCCGCCTTTTTAATCAGCTTTTTCAGCTTGGTGGGCAGGCCGTCTCCAAAAGCCTGGGTGTGAAAGTCAGTGAAATAAACCTTTGCGCGCTCCATAGATTTCTCTCCTTTTAAGTAATGTATTGGAACTATACCACATAAAGGGTACTTTAAGTCAAGAGAATTATTAAGCTTTTATCCCCTTTGCCTCAATAATTCCCGGGATGATGGCACACAGGGAGCCGGCCACGATGAGCAGCACGCCGGCGAGCATATTGAGGGAAATCTCCTCCCCGTGGACCGCCCAGGCCAGCACCGGCGACAGGGCTGGCTTGAAGAAATAGACCAGGGAGACCACACTGGCGGGCTGGTACTCCATAGCCAAAAAGTAAGCGCAGAAGCCGATTCCTGCCACGCCCACTGACACAAAGAGGACATAGGGCAGATTTTCCAGGGTGTAGCCGGCGAAAACGGGGATGTTGGCGAAGCTGTCCAGCCCAATGCCCTGGAACATCTGCGCCACCGCCGGGATATGGGAAATCAGGATAAACGCCAGCACAATCAGGCTTCCAAACAGAAAGCTGAAGCAGGTGACCACCGCCCCGCCAAACTGGGCCACCTTTTTCTTGCCCATAACCCCATACATAGAAAACATCACGGTGGACAGCAGGGCCAGCAGCACACCCGTCATGTTCAGCTTCGTGTTCCAGGGGCTGATAATCACCACTGTGCCAATAATCTCCAGGGACAGAGCGGCGATATGCCGGGGTTTAATGGGCTCCTTTAGCAGAAAGAAGGCCAAAAACGCCACAAAAACCGGGTTACAGCTGAACATCAGCGCCGACACCGAGGAGCCGGTGTAGTTCACCGCCATCTGAAGAATGGGCATACACAGTGCGATGCCCGTCAGCCCCAGCAGAGCGAAATAGGCCATGCTTCCGGCGTCCAGAAATTCCCCCCGCTTTTTCAGACTGCGCAGAGCCACCGGCAGCAGGAACCCAAAGCCGATAGTAAACCGGCACAGAGTCAGCTGGATTGGGTTGATCTGCCCGGCGATAAACTTCAGCGCCACCTCGAAGGAGGTGAACATCACCACCGCCACGGCAATATAGAGATAGCCCTTTTTCATGGCGCCTCTCCCCTTCTCTCTTTTATTTCAGCAGCTCCAGAAACTCATCCTCTGTGAGAACGGGGACTCCCAGCTCCTGAGCCTTCCTCAGCTTGGAGCCCGCCGCCTCCCCCGCCACCACATAGGTGGTCTTTTTAGACACGGAGCCCGACGACTTGCCCCCCCGGGCCTCAATCATCCCGCTGGCCTCGTCCCGGGTAAACTTTTCCAGCGTGCCGGTGAGCACAAAGGTCATGCCGGCGAAGCGCTGGTCGCTCCCCTGCTCTGCCGCCGTCATGTTGACGCCGGCCTCCCTCAGGCGCTGGACGAGGTGCTGGCTCTGGGGGCTGGCCATCCAGTCCAGGATGCTCCGGGCGGTGATCTCTCCAATGTCGTCCACCGCGGTGAGCTCCTCCAGCGTGGCGCTCTGGAGGGCCTCCATGGTGTGGAACCGGGCCGCCAGGATTTTGCCCGCCTTCTGCCCCACCTGCCGGATGCCGAAGGCGTAAATCAGCCGGGACAGGTCCTGCCCCTTGGACTTCTCCAGGGCGTCTATCAGCTTTTTGGCCGACCGCTTGCCCATCCGATCCAGCTGGGCCACATCCTCCTCCTTTAAAAAGTACAGGTCCCCAGGAGTCTTAACCAGCTGGGCCCCCACCAAATTTTCCACTACAGCGGCGCCCAGGCCGTCAATATCCATAGCGTCACGGCTGGCAAAGTGGGCCAGGTTGCGCAGCAGTTGGGCGGGACACTCTGACCCGATGCAGCGGATATGAGCACCGTCCTCGTCCCGTTCCACAGGCGCGCCGCAGACAGGGCAGGTCTTGGGAAGGAAGTAGGGCTCTGTTCCCTCCGGGCGCCTCTCCTCCACTACAGACAGCACCTCGGGGATGATCTCCCCAGCCTTGCGCACCAGCACGGTATCCCCGATGCGGATGTCCTTCTCGGAGATAAAATCCTGGTTGTGGAGAGTGGCGTTGGTAACGGTTGTGCCCGCCAGACGGACAGGGGTGAGCACTGCCTTGGGGGTCAGCACCCCCGTGCGGCCCACCTGGACCACAATGTCCACTACTTGGGCCGGCTTGACCTCCGGGGGGTACTTATAGGCGGCCGCCCAGCGGGGGAATTTTGCCGTAGAGCCAAGCACTGCACGGTCTGACAGGTTATTTAGCTTTACAACAGCGCCGTCAATGTCAAAGGGGAAGCTCTCCCGGTTTTCTCCGATCTCTGTAATGCGCCCGGTGGTCTCCTCAACCAGGGAACAGCTGTAATGCGGAATTACTTTAAATCCCTTGTCCCGCAGGAAATCCAGTGTCTCCAGGTGGGTGGAAAACTCCACTCCCCCAGCATACTGGACGTTAAACACCGCGATATCCAGCTTTCGGGCGGCGGCGATCTTGGAGTCCAGCTGACGCAGGGAGCCGGCGGCAGCATTCCGGGGATTGGCGAACAGAGCCTCTCCCCTGCGCTCACGCTCCTCGTTCAGGGCATGAAATACCTTCTTCGGCATGTACACCTCTCCCCGGACAATCAGTTGGGCCGGGGCGTCCGGTATTTTCAGAGGGATGGACCGGACGGTGCGCAGATTCTCGGTGACATCCTCCCCCACCAGTCCGTCTCCCCGGGTGGCCCCCCGGACAAAGAGGCCGTCCTCATATTCCAGCGCTACTGAAAGACCGTCTACCTTCGGCTCCACCACATACTCCGCGTTGGGGACCACGCTCCGAACCCGCTGGTCGAAGGCCTCCAGCTCTTCAAAGTCAAAAACGTCCTGGAGGGACTCCAGGGGCACCCGGTGGGTGACCTGGGAAAAGGACTCCAGGGCCTGTCCACCCACCCGCTGGGTGGGGGAATCGGGGGTGACCGTCTCCGGGTGGGCCGCCTCCAGTTCCTCCAGCCGGCGGAGCTTGTGGTCGTAGTCGTAGTCGGACATGGTGGGGTTGTCCAGCACGTAGTACTCGTGGCCCGCCTGGATCAGCTCCCGGCGCAGGGCCTCAATTTCAGCAAAATCATCCATAATAATACCCTCCTTTTGGTTGACATTGGAATTTTCCGGTGAAATTTGGGAAGAATGCCCGCATCAGCCAAAAAACCCAGTAGCCCGCCAGGGCCCCGGTGGTGTTCAGAATTACGTCGTCAATGTCGGTGCTGCGGCCGATGAAAAACTGGATAAACTCGATGGCAGACGAGGTGCAGAGGCCCACCAGCAGGGACTTCCACCACCGGGGCCTCCGCCAGAGCAGGGCCGTGAAAAAACCGACCGGGGAGAAAATACCAATGTTGGCCAGCACAAGAAACATGACCCAGGGGCCTCGAACCGCCCGGAAAATCTCTCGAAAGGGCTCCATCTGGAGTGTTTGAAGTTGGATGTGGAAGTCCACCGGCGGGAACAGGGGCAGAGTTCCGTCCAGCACCCCCCGCCAGTGCCTGGCTGTCCAGAAATAGGCCGGGAAGAGGGTCAGAGCGGCCAGCCCCGCGGCAAACATGGCGAACAGCAGCAGTCCCCCTTCCCGCAGCGGGCCGCTGTGCAGGCGCAGCCGGTCCAGCCGTCTGCGCCGCCAGGGCCGCAGCAGGAAAAAAAGCGCCAGGGAGATGCTCATACAGGGCAGCATCTGGAAAAAATATTCCAAAATATTTTCCAAATACCACCACAGTGTCTCGGTCAAGCTCATTAGTATAAGTCCTTTTCTATGATTTGACGGCCCCGTCCCCTACCTGTAAATAGGTGTCGGGCACCTGCCCCACGATCACTGTCTCGGCCACACACAGCCGGGTGTGGAGAGAAGTCTCCACCGCCCCGCCGGGAAGCAGCAGGGTTATGGGCACGTCCACCTCCATCCAGATGCGGTGCAGGGTCTGATTGACCCCTGCGGAAGTGAGCTGGCTGTCGAACTCCGCCCGTACTGTCCCCACCGTCATAGCCTGAACCTTCAGCGTGGGGCCCTTGGCCCACAGAGGCTCCAGGTCGAAGAGGCTTCCCAGAGGAACCTGAATGATGGATACGTCCACCTCTTCCAGGGCATCCAGAATGGAGGCAGTGAGCTCCGCCCGGAGCAGGTTCATTTTTGCCATATCGGTGGTCAGGGCGGTGATGGCCCCTCCCCCATCCCGCTGGATGGCGACAAAGTCGCCATAGCTGACCTGCCGGGCGGCCAGGTCGGCGGAGACAGTGTTTTCCACCACCGCGGTCATGGTGTTCTGAGCCTGGGCGGCGGCCAGCTCCGCCACCACCGGGCGCAGCTTGGCCTCCAACAGGGCAATCACAGTTCCCGCTACCACCAGCGCCACAGCCAGGGTGAGGACAGCCGGAGGGATTCTCAACGCAGGTCCGGGGCCCGTCCAAACCGGCCTCCGGCGTCTCATCGGCCCGCGCATACACCGGACAAGCTCCCGCCGCCATGGCCCCATATCCTCACCCCCTATTATAAGGTAAGGATATTCTAAAGCGGGCTTGGCCTATGCCCCATCAGGAGCTACTTACAGCTCCTCCCACTCAACGCAGCTTGACAGCCTTCCAGTTTCCACAAACTCTTTCACAACCTGTACTGCCAAATCTTTAGAAATCACATAATCGTTATAAATCTCTATCTCCTCAGAAGGGGTGTTTGTATAAAAAATACTGATACCGTCCGGGTCTAAATCTGTTTCCGACTCATCTGAAAAGGCTTGTGTACCGGCGGCCTCCTCAGTTGGAACACAGGTCACATATGCGTATAATCCATTTATCAAAACTATTAAATGTGGATACATAGTATGTTCCTGTCTAATAAAAAACTCATTCACTCCATCGACAGATTGGTCAAGTGTTCTCTGCACATCATCTATCGTTTCACACGTGTTTTTACCTAAAAAATGGTTAATAGTTGTTCTTTTCATGTCCAACACCTCAAATTTTTTTAAGTATACTTCGTCCGCACTTTTAACCTGTAACTATCATTTTATAAAATAGTCAACCTCTTGATCTAATAACTCTAAAAAATTGGAAAGAGAATCTGCTATTTTGCGGGCAGGCGAAAGGTAATATATGGCGCCATCTTCAACGCCGATATAGAGCAGGCTGTCCTCTTCCCCAAAGAGGCAAAAGGCCAAAAGCTTGTTATTCTCCAGATTCTCCCAGGCATTTTGGCGGTAGGTGATAAAATCATCCGGAATTTCTTCCTGATCCGGCTCAAAATATAAATCCAAGATTTCTTCCGGCGAGAGGACTCTGTAAAGTCCCTTCTTTTGTTTCAGGTTAAACCAAAGAAAGCCACATCCACAGCTTTTATAAAACGATTTCAGCTCTTCGGGGATTTCTGCCTCTAATTGGTACTGCACTTCTGAAAAAATCTTTTCTACATCATCAGAAGCTTGCACAAAATAGTATTTTTCATCCCGGTACTCGGATATATCATCCCAATTTTGATGCACATACTTCTTTATCAGCTCATCCATAGCAGCTGCCTCCTCTCAACCTCATAAAGCCTTTTAACGGAGAGGCCTGTCCTTTATTCCAAAAGCGGCTTGGCCTATGCCTTTACCCGATAAACTGGAAGTTGTATGTTAAACGATGTTTTCGCCTAATATTATTTTAGGCATTGTGGTTAAACACCTATT
>NZ_QWKG01000119.1 GCF_009911595.1 Colidextribacter sp. OB.20 | reverse complement strand
TGCGGGGTGGGGTCCGCCTGATAATTGTCCGGGGCCTTGACCTCGGACACCACATAGGTTCCGGGGAGCAGCTTGGAGAGGACGATCTGGCCGCTGCGGTCAGTGGTATAGAGGCCGTTGGAAGAAGTCAGGCCCTCATTGTCCGGGGTCAGCTCCCCATTGGCGTTGGTGATTTTGAACTGAGCGCCGGAGAGGGGCAGCTTGGTCACGCTGTCGTACTTCTCCACGATCAGCCCGCCCTTGGGGGTGTTGGTGACAATGACAGTCTGTGTGTCGCCGTTGGCTCCAATGACCACGTTGGTGCTGGGGCTGTCCATGACGTAGCCCGCCGGGGCCTTTGTTTCCGTCAGTACATAGGCACCCGGCGCGAGGTTGGTAATGCGGATTTCGCCGTTGCTGTCAGTGGTGAACAGGCCGTTTTGTGTCAGGGTGCTGGTGCCGATTACGCCGTCCAGTCCCACCTCGCAGCCTGCGGCAGTAGCCACGCGAAACTCTGCGCCGGGGAGGGGCTGGCCGGTGAGACTGTCCCGTTTCTGAATAATCAGACTGCCCTTCGGCTGATTCTTAAAAGTGAGGGTGACGGTTCGGCCCTCCTGGATCTGCACCGTCTGGCTTTGCGTGTCGATGATAAAACCGGCAGGGGCGCGGGTTTCCGTGACTACCACGCTCTTGCCGGGTTTCAGGCCGGGGATGCGGATTTCGCCGTTCTCGTCGGTGCGGTAGATGCCGTTGCTGTCGCCAATCAATGTCCCGTCCGCATAGGTGATCTTGAACTCGGCGTCCTGGAGGGTGATGCTGGGATTGACGGAACATACCTTTCTGACAAGTAAAATTCCGTCCGGGGAGTTGTCAAAGCGGACAGTGACAACGCTCTGCTCCCCGCTGTCAGCCAGGTATACCGTTTCAGAGGCATTGATGATGCTGTACCCGTCCGCGGGGCTGACTTCCTCCACGACGTAAGTGCCGCTTTTCAGCCCCGTCCAAATGGCGGTGCCGTTCTTCCCGGTCACTTTCTGCCCGATCACAGTACCGCCCGTGCCGGAAGTCCTGCCCAGGTAGCGAAGCTGGAAGGTGCATCCGGGCAGGGCCGCATGGGTCACACTGTCGTACTTCTCAACAATAATTGCGTTCAGCGGTTCATTCTGGAATGTCAGGGTCTTGCTCTCACCGCCGTGAATGATAACGCGCTGGGTGGTGGGCTCCTTCATCTGGAAACCGGGGGCGGGGGCCACCTCGGTCACAGTGTACTCGCCGGGGTACATTTTCTTGCCCTGCTCATGCACCTTGATCTGGCCGTTGGCGTCGGTAAAGATATACCCGTAGTCAATGGAGCCGGGGGCATCCGCCGCCTCGCCGTTGGACGTGAAAGTAACATGGAATTTGGCCCCCTCAATGGGAGCGCCCGCCACGCTGTCCTCCTTGAAAATGGTTAGCTCCGGGGCCTTGTGGTCTTTGAATGTCACGGTCTTTTCGTCGCCGGGGTTTAGGCTGACCGTCTGCTCCCGGTCGGCATTTTTGCTGGGGAGGTAGTAGGGCGCAGGGACGGACTTCTCCGTGATTTTATAGGAGCCGGGAGCCACCCGCAGGGAAACGGTGCCGTCCGCGCCGGTGGTCACGTCGTTGCGGTAGTCGCTGCTGACGCCCTCAATCGTGAACACGGTGCCGGGGATGATGTCGTTTGTATCAGCGTCGATTTTGGCGATGGTCAAAAGGGGCTGCTTCAGGTTGTCGAAAATCAGCTCACGATTTTCACCGGGTCCCAGGTATATGGTCTGCATAGGTTCATCCCCCACCACATAGGGGTCAGGGACAGACTTCTCAATCACCTCATAGCTGTCCACGGGGATATTGGAGAGGACGGCCCTGCCGTCCGGGCCGGTGGTCACATCGTTGTGGTAGCCATAGTGGATGCCCTTGATTTCAAAGACAGTTCCGGGGATGACCTCCTTGGTCTGGGCGTCCCGCTTGAGGATGGTGAGGTTTGGCAGCTTCTTGTCCGCTGCCGTCACGGTGACAGTGCCGCCGCCGTTGATGGTGGCCTGATCCACATGGGCGATGACCGGCTCGGTCAGCGTGGCGTAGGGGGCCGGGGCGGACACCTCCACAAAAGCGTACATCCCCTCGGTCACATCAGTGACGGTGATGGAGCCGTCCGCTTTGGTGGCCTCCGTGCCGATGATCTGGCCGTCCTTCACGATGTTGAACACAGCGCCGGGGAGAGGGTTATCGCTGTCATCCAGCTTGATAAGTTTTACCTTTACCTTGGCGTCGTTCTCAAAAACCAGGGCCACATCGGTCTTGCCGTCCCAGCGGAAAGACTGCTTAACTTTGCTGGTTTCCGGGCTTTTGGTGTAGCCCTCCGGGGGGGTGACTTCCTCGGCGGTGTAGCTGCCGATGGGCATATCCTTCCAGGGAACGTCGGTCAGGTAGCCGCCCTCGCCGGTAACGTAGGTGCCGGTAAAGTCATTGTCTACGCCCTCAATTTTAATGACCGCCCCGGCAAGGCCCTTAGTGGGGTCGTCCGCGTCCACCTTGCGGATGCTGCCCTCGCCGGTGATTTCCGGGCTGTCCGCAAAGGTGACAGTCACGGTCTTATCACTGCCGCTGGGCAGGACAACATACTGCGGCCCCGCGTTGTCGATCTCGTAGCCCTCCGGGGCCTCCAGTTCGGTCACGGCGTAAGTGCCCGCCTCCAGCTTTGGTACGGTAACAGTGCCATCGCCGCCTGTCACCACTTCCTTGGAGTAAGACCCGTTTTCAGAAGAAACCAAAAAACGCGCTCCGGGCAGGCCCTTATTGGGGTTGGTGCTGTCCACTTTCTTGATAATCAGGCTGTACAGCTCTCGTGTGATGTTCAGCTCGCCCACCATGACGGCCTGCACATCGTTGGCGGGGTGGTAGCTGGAGCCGGGGCCGGTGTAGGCGTATTCACGGACCTCACACTCTCCCCATACGCCCTGCGCCCCTAAATCCAAAATGTATTGGGCGCGGTCGCGGAAAGAGATGCCGTCTATCAGCTCGTCAATATTGGAATAATTTGTGTGTTCCAGATTATTGTATACACACATCAGTTCCTCAGCGCAGGCGGTGGCAGGGTCAGACAGCAGACCGGCCTTGTAGCGCCAGACGATAGCCTGCACCCAGGCGTTCATGGTCCAGGTGTAGTCGCTGCCCCACACCTCGTCACTGCCCAACGCTTTGGCCTGATCGGTAAATACGCCGGTGGAGTGACAGTAAAAGTAGGCCATCATTGTTTTGACGGTAGGATCAGAGATGGGCTTGGGGTTGCCCCAGGTGTGACCCTTCAAGGACCAGCCCATGCCCTTGCCTTTTTCTGCACAGAAGCCCATCGTACTCTTTCCGTTGAGGCCGAAGTGCATCTGATGGAGATAGCACTCGCCCAGGGCCGGGGAATCGTACTTAGTCCCGCTGTAAGCGCAGTCATCCATCTTGATGGTGTCCGGCATGGCGGCAAAGGCTGTGGCGGGCAGCAGGCCCAGCACACAGACCAGCGCCAGCAGAGTTGCAATCAGGCGGTTTCGGGGGAAATGGAATTTTTTCATGGTTTCAGCCTCCTTATAGGCATGGAAACAGCCTTCCAGCTTGTGCGCTGAAAGGCTGTTTTCCGGTTCATATTTGATTACGCATAGAAATTGACGCTGTTGGGTATTCCAACAAACATATAGCAGTAGGTCACGCCGTCAACCTGAGTCACGCCCACGCCAATACAGTCGCAGATTGGGTCAATCATGGTCTGGAAGTGGCCGGGAGAATTGATCCAGTTATCCAGGGCGTGTTGGGCGGCGTCCTCTGTGCCGGTGAACACAGTGAGGTTGTCGCCAAATCCGTAGGGATAACCAGCGTCGGCAGCGGCTTTGCCCTCCTCCTGGGCGTGATGCCATGTGTATTGCCGGTCGGAACAGGCTTGGGCGGCGTTCATCAGCGCCTCGCTAACGGGCAGCTCCGACACGCCGTTAGCCCTCCGGGTCTGATTGATAAGCTGTATCAACTCCTGCCGCACATCCAGATTTTCCGGCTGACTTGTGCTGT
>NZ_QWKG01000118.1 GCF_009911595.1 Colidextribacter sp. OB.20 | reverse complement strand
GACAGGTGGTGCATGGTTGTCGTCAGCTCGTGTCGTGAGATGTTGGGTTAAGTCCCGCAACGAGCGCAACCCTTATTGTTAGTTGCTACGCAAGAGCACTCTAGCGAGACTGCCGTTGACAAAACGGAGGAAGGTGGGGACGACGTCAAATCATCATGCCCCTTATGTCCTGGGCCACACACGTACTACAATGGTGGTCAACAGAGGGAAGCAATACCGCGAGGTGGAGCAAATCCCTAAAAGCCATCCCAGTTCGGATCGCAGGCTGCAACCCGCCTGCGTGAAGTTGGAATCGCTAGTAATCGCGGATCAGCATGCCGCGGTGAATACGTTCCCGGGCCTTGTACACACCGCCCGTCACACCATGAGAGTCGGGAACACCCGAAGTCCGTAGCCTAACCGCAAGGGGGGCGCGGCCGAAGGTGGGTTCGATAATTGGGGTGAAGTCGTAACAAGGTAGCCGTTCGAGAACGAGCGGCTGGATCACCTCCTTTCTAAGGAGACCTCAGTTGATGAATAATCAGCTGTAAAGTCCTAAGGTCAGCCATCTGGAGTGGAAGTTAAGTCACGTTGTTTAATTTAGAGGGCGCACGCTGCGAGAGGAAAGCGGCAACCCGACGGGCCCATAGCTCAGCTGGCTAGAGCGCACGACTGATAATCGTGAGGTCGGTGGTTCGAGTCCACTTGGGCCCACCACCCAACTTAAGCGGTTACGGGGGTTTAGCTCAGCTGGTAGAGCACCTGCTTTGCAAGCAGGGGGTCACCGGTTCGAATCCGATAACCTCCACCATTGAGATTGGATCGAAGTGTTTGTCCAATCGGGCGAGCATTTCGATCTGACCTTGAAAAAGGTTGGAGTTTGCACCTTGAAAACTGAACAGTGAAGCAAGCAAGAAATTGCGAGCAAGCAACAGAGAGGTAACAAAGTTTTTTTGTGGACTTTTAAAAAGGGTAACACAAATACTACAATGAAACCAAATCTGAGGCCTGCATAATTCTTGTGAGAACCAATATCTCCTCAAGGAGGAACGTCAGTTGGGAGCGATAGGGAGCGGCGCGAAGCGCCGTGCCAAGTCGGAGCCCAGCGAAGCGGGTCCGACTTGGAGAGGAGGAGCAATGGAGTGAATGAGCTTTCGTGTTTACACGGAAGCGAATGATACGAAATCCGCTCCGACGAGGTCAAGCTATAAAGAGCGCAAGGGGAATGCCTTGGCATCAAGAGCCGAAGAAGGACGTGACAAGCTGCGATAAGCCGTGGGGAGCTGCACATAAGCGATATATCCACGGATTTCCGAATGGGGAAACCCGGCAGAGCAATACTCTGTCAACCTGCGTTGAATCAAATAGGCGTAGGTGGGGAACCGCCTGAACTGAAACATCTAAGTAGGGCGAGGAAGAGAAATCAACAGAGATTCCGCAAGTAGTGGCGAGCGAACGCGGAAGAGGGCAAACCGGAGGATTTATTCTCCGGGGTTGTGGACTGACACAACGGAGCAATAGGTTAGCTGAACGGTATGGGAAGGCCGGCCATAGCGGGTGAGAGCCCCGTAAGCGAAAACTGAATTGCTTTAGTCAGGATCCAGAGTACCGCAGGACACGTGAAACCCTGTGGGAAACTGGGGGGACCACCCTCCAACCCTAAATACTACTTGATGACCGATAGAGGAGCAGTACCGTGAGGGAAAGGTGAAAAGGACCCCGGGAGGGGAGTGAAACAGAACCTGAAACCTTGTGCTTACAAGCACTCAGAGCACGTTAAGGTGTGATGAGGTACTTTTTGTAGAACGGTCCGGCGAGTTATTGTACGAGGCAAGCTTAAGGTGTTAAGCACTGGAGGCGAAGGGAGACCGAGTCTGAACAGGGCGTTAAGTCGCGTGCAATAGACCCGAAACCAGGTGACCTATCCATGAGCAGGTTGAAGTGGAGGTAAAACTCCATGGAGGACCGAACCGACCCCCGTTGCAATGGTGGCGGATGACTTGTGGATAGCGGAGAAATTCTAATCGAACTTGGAGATAGCTGGTTCTCCCCGAAATAGCTTTAGGGCTAGCGTTGATTTAGATTACCGGAGGTAAAGCACTGAATGGGCTAGGGGCTGATAAAGTTACTGAACCCTATCAAACTCTGAATGCCGGCTAATTGATGATCAGCAGTCAGACTACGTGAGATAAGTCTCGTGGTCAAAAGGGAAACAGCCCAGACCCACAGCTAAGGTCCCTAATACATGCTAAGTGGAAAACGATGTGGAATTGCGAAAACAACCAGGATGTTGGCTTAGAAGCAGCCACTCATTAAAAGAGTGCGTAATAGCTCACTGGTCGAGTGACTCTGCGCGGAAAATGTAACGGGGCTAAGCATGTAACCGAAGCTTGGGATGCAGCAATGCGTGGTAGGGGAGCGTCGAATACGGGGTGAAGTCGTAGCGGAAGCAGCGGTGGACTGTATTCGAGTGAGAATGCCGGAATGAGTAGCGAGAATTATGTGGGAATCATAATGGCCGAAAATCTAAGGTTTCTTGGGGAAGGTTCGTCCGCCCAAGGTAAGCCGGGAGCTAAGGCGAGGCCGCAAGGCGTAGTCGATGCACATACGGTTGAAATTCCGTAGCCGCCGAAACTTAAACCAGAAGGACACTTGGAGCTAGCTGAACCCGGGCGTTGGTTGACCCGGGCGTAAGGGACCGAAAATAAGTAGGGAAGTCAGTGAATAACGAGGCGAGAAAAGTTCTGGTGAATGCTAAGGTGCCCGTACCGCAAACCGACACAGGTAGATGAGGAGAGGATCCTAAGGCCAACGGGAGAAGGGTTGTTAAGGAACTCGGCAAAATTACCCCGTAACTTCGGGATAAGGGGAGCCTGCGTGAGCAGGCCGCAGAGAATAGGCCCAAGCGACTGTTTACCAAAAACACAGGTCTATGCTAAATCGAAAGATGACGTATATGGGCTGACGCCTGCCCGGTGCTGGAAGGTTAAGAGGAGGGCTTAGCGCAAGCGAAGGTCTGAATTGAAGCCCCAGTAAACGGCGGCCGTAACTATAACGGTCCTAAGGTAGCGAAATTCCTTGTCAGGTAAGTTCTGACCCGCACGAATGGCGTAACGATTTGGGCGCTGTCTCAACAGCCCACCCGGCGAAATTGTAGTACCGGTGAAGATGCCGGTTACCCGCAACTAGACGGAAAGACCCCATGGAGCTTTACTGCAGCTTAATACTGAGGATTGGTAAATCATGTACAGGATAGGTGGGAGACTTGGAAGCTAGGGCGTCAGCTCGAGTGGAGTCACCCTTGGGATACCACCCTTGATTTACTGGTTTTCTAACCTGCGGCCGTGAATCCGGTCGGGGGACACTGTTAGGTGGGCAGTTTGACTGGGGCGGTCGCCTCCTAAAAGGTAACGGAGGCGCTCAAAGGTTTGTTCAGCACGGACGGAAATCGTGCAGTGAGTGTAAACGCAAAAACAAGCCTAACTGCGACACCGACGGGTGGAGCAGTAACGAAAGTTGGAGTTAGTGATCCGGCGGTATGCAAGTGGAAGTGCCGTCGCTCAACGGATAAAAGCTACCCTGGGGATAACAGGCTGATCTCCCCCAAGCGTCCACAGCGACGGGGAGGTTTGGCACCTCGATGTCGGCTCGTCACATCCTGGGGCTGAATTCGGTCCCAAGGGTTCGGCTGTTCGCCGATTAAAGTGGCACGCGAGCTGGGTTCAGAACGTCGTGAGACAGTTCGGTCCCTATCTGTTGCGGGCGTAAGAGATTTGAAGGGAGCTGTCCTTAGTACGAGAGGACCGGGATGGACAGACCTCTGGTGCATCAGTTGTCCTGCCAAGGGCACAGCTGGGTAGCTACGTCTGGACGAGATAAACGCTGAAAGCATCTAAGCGTGAAACTCCCCCTAAGATAAGATCTCTCATTCGAAAGAAGTAAGGCTCGACGTAGACTATGTCGTTGATAGGTCGGAGGTGGAAGCGCTGTAAGGCGTGCAGCTGACCGATACTAATAAGCCGAGGGCTTGACCTACAAGAGTGGTTCAAAGCATGAGGAATGCAGGCGCTTGCAAGCGATGGAATGATAAGCTTCACTGTTCGGTTTTCAGGGTGCAGACAACAGCGCATCCCTTGTCTTGAAGGGAAGGAAAGTGTATAAGAGAGCGTAGGAAAGCTTTCTTTGCTCATCTTCTTTCTCCGAAAGAGAGTAAGCGCCTTTAGCTCAGTTGGTAGAGCAACTGACTCTTAATCAGTGGGTCCCGGGTTCGAATCCCTGAAGGCGCACCATAAGGCCCGTTGGTCAAGCGGTTAAGACGGCGGCCTCTCACGCCGCAAACATGGGTTCGATTCCCGTACGGGTCACCA
>NZ_QWKG01000117.1 GCF_009911595.1 Colidextribacter sp. OB.20 | reverse complement strand
CTGGTTCAGTCCGCCCAGGCCATGCTGGCTCAGGCAAACCAGGTGCCCCAGGGCGTTCTCCAGCTGCTGGGCTAATTGCCTAAAGGCCAAAATATCTCATACGTGCAACAAACATTCCCCGGCTTATGAACTAAACCGGATAACAGGCAAAAGTCCCCTGATGCAGCTGCATCAGGGGGCTTTTTGCTGTCCGCACAATATTTTTTCCTAAGTATTCACCGGCACGCCCGCCGCCCGCAGCTTTTTCCGCAGGTCCTCCACACCGTGGAACACCGCGCCGGACAGGCCCTCGTTCACCGCCCCCTCCACGTTGGCGGCCAGGTCGTCCACGAAGAAGCACTCCTCCAGCTTCAACCCGAACTTTTGGGTCAGGAGCCGGAAAATCTCCGGCTGAGGCTTGAGGAGCTTATAAAAGGCGGAGACGATTTTCCCGTCGAAATACTGGCTGCCTGGGATTCTATCAAAATACTCCGGCTGGCGCAGGGAGGCGTTGGACAGGAGATAGACTGGATAGCCCAGCCCCTTGAGCTCCTTCACCAGGGCCTCCATCCCCTCCATGGGCCGCATCTCCAGCTCCCACCAGAAGACCAGCCGGTCCACCGCGCCGTGCAGACGGGCCGGCAGGTTCCTCTTCATGACGGCGGCGGCCTCCTCCTCGGTTTTGGCGCCCCGGTCCATCTGCACCCACTCCACGGTATTGAATACCTCCCGCAGCAGCAGGGCCTTGTCCTCCCCCTCCAGGCCCAGCAGGTCAACAAAACGGGCGGGGACGTAGTCAATCAGCACGCCGCCCATATCAAACACAATATTTTGAATCACAGAAATCACTTCCAGTTCAAGGATACTGCTATCTTACCGTCCGGCCCCGGAAATGTCAAGTTTTTCTGCCCTCGGGGCCCGCCGGGACCCGGACAAACCGTCCAGGTCCCGGTCCGCTCCGCGCTTTCAGCTCCCTGTGGCCTGTTTCAGCATGTTCTCCGCCAAAATGCCGTAGCCCCGGGTAGGGTCATTAATCAGCACGTGGGTCACCGCTCCCACCAGCCGGCCGTTTTGGAGGATGGGGCTGCCACTCATCCCCTGGACAATGCCGCCGGCGGCGGAGAGCAGCTCCGGGTCTGTGACCTGGATCATCATGCTCCGGGTGCCGTCTCCGCCGGGGTACAGGCGGACAATTTCAATATCGAACTCCTCCACCTCATCCCTCCGGATGTTGGAGAGGATGGTGGCCGGGCCTGTCACTACCTGATCCCGGCCGGCCACCTCCACCGGATCCACCGCGCTGCCCACCGTCTCCTGGGGCATCTGCCCAAAGATGCCCAGGTTGGTGTTGGCGTACAGGGTGCCCAGGTCCCGGGTCAGGTCAAACTGTCCGTGAAGCTCTCCGGGGTCGCCGCTGGCCCCCCGCTTCACCTCGGTCACGCTGGCAGGCATGATGCTGCCCGACTCCAGCGGCATGAGCATGGAGGTGTCCACATCGTTAATTCCGTGACCCAGCGCCCCGAACACCCCGCTGTCCGGATCGTAGAAGGTCATGGTGCCGATGCCGGCCATGGAGTCCCGCAGCCACACCCCCAGCTGCCAGACCCCCTTGCTGTTCTCCACCGCCGCCGCCGTCAGCTGCAGCTGCCGCTGGCCCCGCACCGCCTGGATGGTGAGCGGCTCGTCCCCGCTCTGGGCCACCAGGGACTGGACCTCCTCAATGGTGTCCACCTCGCCGCCGTTGATGTGGGTAATCACGTCCCCGGTTTTCAGGCCGCAGTCACGGCCGGGACAGGAGGCCCCACTCTCCGTCTCCACTGGTGACAGCCCAACCACCAGCACACCGTCGGAGAAGAGCTTAATGCCCACCGCCTTGCCCAGCGGGATCACCGTCCGGCCTATGGCCGCCTGGGCGGGCTCCTCCAGCACCGCCGACGCGGTCACCGCCGCGCTCCTCCGTCCGCCCGCCAGCGCCAGGACCAGGACCGCCGCCAGCCCAAAAGCGGCCAGTCCCAGCACCACCGGGCCCTTCTTTTTTTCTTGTTCCATCATTCCGCCCCCTTGCCAAAATAAAAAGGCGGACGGACAAAAATCCGCCCGCCCTCTCATTATGGCCGGAGTCCTTATGATTCAACCGTGGGGAGGAATCCCTCCATTTCCAGCGCGCGCCCCACAGAGACGGAAACGGCAGGACCGGAACAATTTTCCTGGCTGATTTTTATGAAAGTGGAAAAAATAATTCAGCTTAAATTTGAAATGACAGCACTGCTCAAGCCCTTCCGCGGACGCTTTCTCTCCAGGGCCAGTCTGCCCGGAAATAGGGGAACTTATGCACGGGGAGCCAGCGTCCAGCTCCCCATCCTGGGAAAATCTATTTAATTCTCCGTCGGTCTCATTGTGGGGAAGAGGATAACCTCCCGGATGGAGTCGGAATTTGTCAGCAGCATGACACAGCGGTCGATGCCGATGCCCAGGCCGCCTGTAGGCGGCATACCGTACTCCAGAGCGGTGAGGAAGTCCTCGTCCATCATGCCGGCCTCGTCGTCCCCCTTGGCCCGCAGCTCCACCTGCTTCTGGAAGCGCTGGCGCTGGTCGATGGGGTCGTTGAGCTCGGAGAAGGCATTGCCCATTTCACTGTGACAGATGAACAGCTCAAACCGCTCAGTGAGTCTGGGGTCCTGGGGGGACCGCTTGGCCAGGGGGGAGACGTCCACCGGGTGCATGGTAATGAAGGTGGGCTGAATCAGCTTCTCCTCCACCCGCTGGTCGAAGCACTCATACAGAGCGTTGCCCCAGGTCTTGTCCGCCGTCTCAGGCAGCTCCACGCCGATGGCCTTGGCGGCGGCCACCGCCTCCTCGTCGGAGGAGATAGCCATGAAGTCGATACCGCAGTACTGCTTCACCGCCTCATGCATAGGCATCCGGGGCCAGCCGGGGGTCAGGTCGATCTGCTCCCCCTGCCACTCCACCTGGTAGGTGCCCAGAATCTTCTGGGTGGCGGAGGACAGCAGGTCCTCGAACAGGTCCATCATGTCGTTGAAGTCGGCATAGGCCTGATAGAGCTCGATGGTGGTAAACTCCGGGTTGTGCTTGGGGTCCATGCCCTCGTTGCGGAAAATGCGGCCGATCTCATAGACCCGGTCCATCCCGCCCACAATGAGCCGCTTCAGGGGCAGCTCTGTGGCGATGCGCATGTACATATCGATGTCCAGCGTGTTGTGGTGGGTGATGAAGGGCCGGGCGGTGGCGCCGCCGGAGATGGTGTTCAGCACGGGGGTCTCCACCTCCATGAAGCCCCGACCGTCCATGAAGTCCCGGACATGCTTAATGAACTGAGAGCGGATGACGAAGTTTCGCTTCACCTCCGGGTTGACAATCAAATCCACATATCTCTGCCGGTAGCGCAGCTCGGTGTTGGTCAGGCCGTGGAACTTCTCGGGCAGAGGCAGCAGGGATTTGCTCAGCAGGGTGACGGTGACCACCCGGACAGACATCTCCCCCCGCTGGGTACGGAAGACCACCCCGTGGACCCCCACGATGTCGCCGATGTCGTACTTCTTGAAGCGGTTGTACTCCGCCTCGTCCATCTCGTCCTTCCGGGCGTAGAGCTGAATACGGCCCGACTTGTCCTGGAGGTCGCAGAAGGACACCTTGCCCATCCCCCGCTTGGACATGAGCCGGCCGGCGAGAGCCACCTGGCTGCCCTCCAGGGCGTCGAAGTTCTCCTTAATATTGGCGGAATCGTTGTCCGCCGCGAAGCGGGTAAGCTGGAAGGGGTCGTTTCCCTCCTCCTGGAGCTGCTTCAGCTTGTCCCGACGGACCTGAAGCAGCTGGGACAGGTTCTCCTGCTCCAGCGCGCCGGTCTGGTTCTTTTTATCGGCCATGTTGACCACTCCTTATCTTTCTACCTTCAGCAGCTTGTACTCCACCGGCCCGGCGGGGGCGTCCACTGTGACCTCGTCCCCGGCGTTTTTGCCCAGCAGCGCCTTGCCGAAGGGGGAGTCCTCTGAAATTGCGCCGTTCATGGGGTCGGCCTCCTGGGAGCCCACGATCTTATAGGTGATCTCCTCGTCAAACTCCTTGTCCAGCACGGTGACGGTGGAGCCCAGGCGTACATAGTCCCCGTCGGTCTCGTTCTCCTCGATGACCACGTAGTTGCTCAGAATCTCCTCCAGCTCGGCCATGCGGGTATACATCTTGCCCTGCTCATTTTTGGCCTCGTCATACTCACTGTTCTCGCTCAGGTCGCCGAAGGAGCGGGCCTCCTTAATCAGGTCGGCCACCTCCTTCTCCCGGACGGTCTTGAGGTAGGTCATCTCATCCTGCAATTCCTTGAGCCGCTGGGGGCTCAGCTTATATTCTTTCGCCAAAATCCTGCACACCTTTCCCAATTATAATACCGGCGGGCCGGCCGGAAAGCGGCGGCCCGTTTTGTTTCAAGGGCATAATAACACATTCTGATTGTGATATTATATTGGTTTCTTCCCCATCTGTCAAGTGATTTTTATGTCCTCCGGTCCCAGCCGGCCTCCCTCCCACAGGGCGGTCAGCAGGGGCAGGTCCTCCCGGTCCTCCTCCGCCAGGCCGGGGACGGACAGAATCAGCCCTGCCAGCCGGGGAACAGGGCCGTAGAGATCCAGGCAGGTCTCCTCCACCCGGGGACTCCCCTCCTGAAAGCGCAGGGCCACCTGCCCCCCCTCCCCCGGGGGCAGGACGGGAATGCCGTACTCCTGGCGCAGCCACTCCGCCAGCTCCGCGCCCCCCTGGGGGGCGTCCACCACCAGCCGGCGCACCTGCCGGCACAGGCGGACCGCCGCCCGGGTCAGCT
>NZ_QWKG01000116.1 GCF_009911595.1 Colidextribacter sp. OB.20 | reverse complement strand
TTTTCCTACTGCTTGCTCAAGGCAGTATTTTAGCTGCACCGCGAACAGCGGATGGGCTGTTCTTACGTGCGCACTTTGTGGGTACTTTGCTCATTTCCACCCAAATAGATCAATGTGTCCGCGTTGCCCATCAGGCCCTCCCAATCGTCTTTGAACAGGGCTTTCAGAGCGGAGATATTTTGCAGGACAATGGTGGACATGATGTTGCGTGAGCGCATGGTGGCCTGGAGCTTGCCAAAATCGTCCGGCAGGGAGACGTTGCAGAACTCGTCCATCATCAGCCGGACCGGGACGGGCAGCGCCCCCTGGTGTACCTTGTCCGCCTGATAGTAGAGGGCCTGAAACGCGCAGGTATAGAGCATACCCACAAGGTAGTTGAAGGTGCCGTCGTTATCGGGAATGATGGCAAAAACGGCCTGCTTGCGGTCCCCCATCAGGCCCAGCTCCATATCGTCTCTGTTGGTGATGCCGACGATCTCCGGGATGATGAACGCGGACAGCCGGACGGCGGCGGACAGAAGAATACTTTTCGCGGTTTTGCCGGCGGCTTGCTTGAAAATTTTGTACTCCCGCACAGCGATATGGCTGGGGTCCTCCTCCTCCAGCGCTTCAAAGAGCAGGTCCAGGGGGGATTGGAAGTCGTCGCTGTCCTCCCTGGCCCCGCCGTTCTCGATCATATACATGACCATTTCAAAGTTTTGCTCCTCCGGGGGCGCTTCATGGAGCAGGTAGAGGATCAGGGCGGTGTCCAGGGCAATTTCGCTTTTCTCCCAAAACGGGTCATTGTTGCTGGCGTTCTTGGGGGTGGTGTTGCGGATCAGGTTATGCACCAGCTTCATGGCGTCCTTGTCGTCCCGGATATAGGGGAAGGGGTTAAAGGCGTCGGAGTTGGCCGGGTCGATCAGGTCAAAAACCTTGATAACATACCCCCTCTGAATGAGCAGCGGAGCCACGGCCCGCAGCATTTCTCCCTTGGGATCAGTCACCAAAAAACTGCAATTCGCCTGCATGAGATTGGGCTTGCAAAAAAAGCGGGTCTTGCCCGCGCCGGAGCCGCCGATCACGATTTGCAGGAGATTTCGCCGGTGCTTTTTCCCGTTGAGTCCCATGCGGACATTCTGCGTGAGGATGGTATTTTTCATGGGGTCTTTATCCCGGTACTTGGCGCAGAGCTGCCGGGGGCTGCCCCAGCGGGCGGAGCCGTGCTCCTCGCCGGGGCGCCGGTTCTCCTTGGTGGAGAGGTACAGCGCGGCGGCCCCGCCATACAGGAGCAGTCCGATCAACATGAATTTCGGGGTATAGGCCGTCCAGCCGATGGCAAAGGGGCGCTCCACCAAAACGGTGAAACGCCCCAGCAGGTCAAAGATGTTCATGCCGTCCTCGTAGGCGTAGGCCATAATTGCCGCCGCCCACAGGACCGGAACCGTCAGCAGCGCCCACGGGAGGATGCCGCTCTCTTGCTGTTTCTTCATAGGCCCGCCCTACCTTTCCGGCTGGCTCGGCTTTTCCTGCCGGGCAGGCCGGGGCCGCTGCCGGACCGGGAGTATGGGCACAGCCAGCTCATGGAACACAGACGCCCGCAGGCGCTCCGCCTCCTCCTGTGTCGCGCCGCCCTGGGTGATAGTGGCGCTGGGGAGATTTTGGATGCCGCTGGCGGCTACCCTGCCGTAGCTGCTGCCATCCAGCACAGCCCCCAGGAAGTCCACGCGGTCCAGCGTGCAGTCCAGCGTCAGGCAGGATTTCAGCCGGGCCTCCTGGAAGGAGACGGAGACAAGGGAGCTGTCCCGGAAATGGGAGTGTGCGATGCTGGCCCCGGTGAAGTTGACCATCCGGAGCAGTGCGGAGTGAAAATCGGTATCATCAAGGGTGGCGTTGTCAAAGACCGCGCCCCGGATGCCGCAGACGGAAAACTGGCAGCTCTGAAATTGTGAAAAAGAGCAGTCCACATTGTCGGGCATACAGTAGATGGTCACATGGTCAAAGTAGGACTCTGTGAAAAAGTCCGGGGGAAAACCATGCTCCGCCGCATGGTCGAACAGGGGCTGGCTGATGATCTTCAAGGGCCGCTTGGGGTCAAAGTCCCACATCTCATAGTGGTATTCCTGTGCGCCCATCAGGGTATAACGCCGTGCGCGGTTTGATTTTTGAACACAGAACGCCTCCACATCCCGCCTGATTTTTTCTACCTGCCCGGCCTCTCCGCCGCACGTCTGCGCTAAAAGCGAATAGAGCATATCAAGGGATAATTCGGAACGGTCCTGTAAAATATCATTGGTCTCCCGGATGGTCTGTACCCGGTTCGCGCCGTTGTACTGCGTCGGGTCAGCCCGTTCCAGCATATCAGCGATACTCTGGCTGATTGCAAGGCCGCTGCGGACCGCTTGGAAATGAGCCATAAAATTTCCTCCTTTCTGGCATATTGGTTACTTTTTGCGAGAGTGCGAAAAATGTCGGGAAATGCGTCTCAAGTTGAGACGCATTTCCGGCTTAATCTGCTATGACCTTTACCGCTCCGGCTCTGCCCGCTTCCTGGGCCGCTGTGTCGCTGCACTGATTTTCTTCGGATTGAACCCCCAATCCTTGGGATAGAGTTCTTTCAGCGTACCGCCCCACATGACAACCTTACCAAAACGCAGACTACCGCGCTCATTTGTCCGCAAGTCAAAGATACAGTATTTCCGGCCCTTTGCAGCGCCATTGGGGGCATAGGCAAAGCCATGGGTCTCTGTTGTGTCGATGATGTAGTAGGCTGGACCAGGAGCCTTTTCGTCTGCGGCGAAAAAATGCTTGGGATAAAACGCAGGCTCTCGGATATAATCCAGCGGCTCATACCTTGCTCCAATTCGCTCCATGTGCTGGGCAAACTCAAAAATGTGGTATGAGTGTCCTCCGATATTTGTATGGCAAATATCAATGAAACGGCACGCCCTGTCCCGCTTACTTCCGTCAGGATAGGTGATTCGGATACGTCCGCCGTCCGGGAGATGGAACATTGTTTGATATTCGCCATCGACAAAACGGATATAGCTATGTTTTTTCGCTGGCATTGGTTCCTCCTGTTCAAAGGCGGGAAATGCGTCTCAAGTTGAGACGCATTTCTCGACAAATTTCTCAATAGCCGGTCTTGGGCAGGGGCTTGGGCTTGCCGTACACGGTCGTTACCCAGCGGGACACGGCCTGTACCCATACGCCGTCATGGGTTCCGCCCACGTCGGCCACATTGACAAAGCTGCTCCCTGCGGTCAGGCCGGACACGGCCTTGCAGTGGAGCATAGGGGCTTCCACCTGGCTAAAGCCTCCGGGGACCTGACCGAACACGAACATGATTTCGGTGACGCGCTCATTGGCCGCAAGGCCCAGGGCCGTGGGACTTGCGGCAAGCGTGTAGTTTCGGCTGGTGCTGAGACTGTCAGCCAGAGTGCGGTAGTCCCCGGTGTTGTTCACCTTATAGACGATCTTATAGGTTCCGGGGAAATTGTAGGTGCCGGTGACTACCTTATCCAGCCGGACGGCGGCGGGCAGGGTGTCGCGCCAGTAGAACGACTGGAGCATAACATTGCTGTTGTTGCCGATCCGGGAGAACACATAGCGGACGGGCTGGCCGCTGGTGGCCTCCTTGGGGCCGGTCTTTTCAATGGAAACGCCGGTGGACAGGCTCTTATTGGTGATTTCCAGCTTGACGATCTGGCCGCTGTACTCCAACACGGCGGTATAGGTTTCCGAGGACGCGCCGTAGTTGGCCGGGGCCTTTGTCTCCCGGATGGTGTAGCGGCCCAGGGGGAGCTGCTTGGAGGACGCGAGGCCGTTGGCTCCGGTCACGATGGTATCCACCTTGTTCCCGTTGCGCTCGTTGTAAATCTCAAAGGTGGCCCCCTCCAGCAGTGTTCCGGCAGGCAGGCCGTTGGTGGGGTTGTAGTCCGCAGACTTCTTGATAATCTGGATTTGTCCCCGGACTGCGGTATTGGGCCAGGTAATGGTAGTACAGCCACCATACTGCACATAAATGGTCTTGGGCTGGGTGTCTAAAATGTACCCGTCCGCGCACTCGATCTCCCGGATGGTGTACTTGCCATCCGCAAGGCCCTGGTCGATATACACATACCCCTCGTTGTCGCTCTGATAGGTCCCCACGGGGTTCCCCTTGGCGTCGGAGAGCAGGAATGTTACACCGTAGATGCCCTCGCCAGTGAGACTGTCCACCTTATGAATGAGGGCGCTGCCGGTCTGCCGGTTGGTGATCTCCAGTGTAGCCGTGCCGCCGTCTTTCACTTCGATTTGGTGGGGGGTATCGTCCAACTGATAGCCCTTGGCGGCTTTCAGCTCCACCACCTGATACCAGCCCTTTTCCGCTTCGGGCAGATTGATAACGCCGTTTTTGTCGGTGGTGTAGGTGCCCACAATCTCCCCGTTGAGCTTGCGGACTTCAAACTGGACGCCCTTAATGCGCTCCCCGGTTTCCTCGTCCTTTTTGATGATGGTCAAACCGCCGATTTTGGTATTATACACGGTGATGGTCTGCGTGTCGCTGGCGTTTACCTTGACGGTCTGCGTCCTGGTTCCTTCGTCCATGACGTAACCGGGCAGGGGCTTGGTTTCGGTGATGACCAGCGTGCCCACCACGCCGGAAATGCGGATTTCGCCGTTGGCGTCGGTCTTATACAGGCCCTTGCTGGACAGGTGGCCGTAGTCGTCGTCCAGGTAGGAGCCGTCCGAGTAGGTGATCTGGAACTCCACCCCGGCCAGCGGCTCCCCGGTCTGCTTGTCCAGCTTCTTCACCACGATGCAGCCCTGCTTCTGATTGTAAAAGCGGAGGGTCTGCGCCTCGCCCACCTTGATTTTGATGGACTTGGGCGTGGTGTCGAGGACATAGCCCTCCA
>NZ_QWKG01000115.1 GCF_009911595.1 Colidextribacter sp. OB.20 | reverse complement strand
GGCCGGGCTCCGTCCCGGCCCGTCTATCGGAACATGGGCACTTCCGGAAAAGCGGGCCGGGACGGAGCCCGGCCCCTACAGGAGCTTTCCTGAAACTTGGTCACAGAAAATTCACCGGAAGTTTACACCATCTTTTCTTGTTTTTATGGCGCAAGTGTGGTATGATACCCTTTGACCTGTTTGAAAAAAGCGAAAATTGGAGGTACGCTCCTTTGAAGCCGGATAAAGGAAACAACAAAAAGAACACCATCGGCCTGATCTCCCTGATCCTGTGGGCTCTGTTTTTGACGCTGGTATTCCGCAGCTGTACCAGCACCTACAACAGCTCCAACCAGGTTCAGGTGGACTACTCAGTGTTTAAGCAGTGGGTGGCGGCCGATCTGGTGGAGTCAGTCAATTTGGAGAGCAGCCTGTTCACCATCGTCCTCAAGGAGGGGAAGGAGGAGGAGGCCCTGTCCTATATCCCCGAGGATGAGGATCACAAGGCGAACGGCATGTTCAGCTGGATGCCCATCCAGAATGACCGTGAGACGGAATACGTCACTACCCCGCTGCCCATCGCCGATTTTGAGCTGGAGTCCCTGCTGGAGGAGCATAAGGTCCGCCGCTGGACCGACCCGGTGGACAACTCCTCCCAGATCCTCTACCTGCTGCTCACCACCGTCCTGCCCCTGGTGATCATGGTGGGTGCCATGATCTTCCTCATGCGGGGCATCGGCGGCAAGGGGGGCATGGGCGGCATCGGCGGCGTGGGCAAGGCCAACGCTAAGGTGTATGTGGAGAAAAAGACGGGGGTCACCTTCCGGGACGTGGCTGGCCAGGACGAGGCCAAGGAGTCCCTGGAGGAGATCATCGACATCCTCCACAACCCCCAGAAGTATACCGAGATCGGTGCCAAGCTGCCCAAGGGCGCCCTGCTGGTGGGCCCTCCGGGCACCGGCAAGACCCTTCTCGCCAAGGCGGTGGCCGGCGAGGCGGGCGTCCCCTTCTTCTCCATCAGCGGCTCCGACTTTGTGGAGATGTTCGTGGGCGTGGGTGCGAGCCGCGTCCGGGACCTCTTTAAAGAGGCCAGTAAGATGGCCCCCTGCATCATCTTCATCGACGAGATCGACACCATCGGCAAGTCCCGGGACAACCGCATGGGGGGCAACGACGAGCGGGAACAGACTCTGAACCAGCTGCTGGCCGAGCTGGACGGCTTCGACCCGGGCAAGGGCGTCATCGTCCTGGGGGCCACCAACCGGCCCGAGGTGCTGGACAAGGCCCTCCTCCGCCCCGGCCGCTTCGACCGGCGCATCACCATCGACCGGCCCAACCTGGCAGGCCGCCTGTCCACCCTCCAGGTCCACACCCGCAACATCCGCCTCAGTGAGGATGTAGACCTGAAAAAGATTGCCTTGGCTACCGCCGGCACGGTGGGGGCCGACCTTGCCAACCTGGTGAACGAGGCCGCCCTGCGGGCCGTCCGCCACGGGCGGCGGGCCGTCAACCAGGAGGACCTGCTGGCCTCCTTCGAGTTCGTCATTGCCGGCAGTGAGAAGAAGAACTCCGTCCTCACTCAGCTGGAGCGCAGGCTGGTGGCCTACCACGAGGTGGGCCACGCCATGGTGGCTTATAAGCAGAAGAACGCCGAGCCGGTGCAGAAGATTACCATCGTCCCCCATACTGAGGGCTCTCTGGGCTATACCCTGCTCATGCCCGAGGAGGACAAGACCAACCTGCGCACCAAGGAGGAGCTGATGGCCAAGATTGCCGTCTCCATGGGTGGCCGGGCCGCCGAGGAGGTGGTGATGGACACCATGACCAACGGCGCCTCCCAGGACATTCAGGAGGCCACCAACATCGCCCGGAACATGGTAGCCATGTACGGCATGAGTGAGGAGTTCGGCATGATGGCGCTGGGCTCGGTCCGCAACCAGTATCTGGAGGGCGGCTACGGCCTGGACTGCGCCCAGGACACCGCCGCCGTCATGGATAAGGCGGTGAAGGCCATTCTGGACGTGTGCTATAAGGACGCGGTGGAGGTCATCAAGGCCAACCGGGAGGACATGGACAAGGTGGTGGCCTATCTGCTGGAGAAGGAGACCATCACCGGCGGCGAGATGGTGGCGATTATCGAGGGCCGGGACCCCGCCCTGGTAGAGGACGCCTACGCCTCCACCAACAAGGCAGTGAAGCCTCTGCCCGGGGACATTGAGCCCCCCGCCAAGGCCATCCACATCATCAGCGAGGAAATCAAGCCCCCGGCTGCCCTTGAGGAGCCGGAGGAGCCCCCCGCCGAGACGGCGGAGGTACCGTCAGAGGAGTCCCCGGTCGGACCGGAGGAGGCCCCGGCTGAGCCGGAGGAGTCTCCCGCCGAGCCCCCTGCCGGCGAGGAGGAAAAGCCTGAATCATAAGAAAGCGCCGCCCGAAAGGGCGGCGCTTCTGCGTTCGGTTATCCCAGATACAGCCCGTAGTAGCCCAACAGGGCCATTGCCATCAGGCCGGCGGTAATCAGCTGGATGGGGATACCCCGGAAGGCCATGGGGCAGCGGTTCAGATCCACCTCTTTTTGCAGGCTGGCGAAGCTGGCCAGGGCCATAGTGGCCCCCAGTCCGCCGCACAGGGCGAAAATCAGGGCGGAGCCCAGGCCGTAGCTGCGCTGAACCACCAGCAGGGCGGCGCCCAGGGCGGCGCAGTTGGTGGAGATGGAGGACAGGTTTTCGTCCATCCGCCGGGACAGCTCCGGGATGCAGGCCGCCAGAAATCTCCGCAGCAGGGCCACCAGGCCGGGGATCAGCAGGGAGAAGATGAGCAGCCGGAAATAGGTCAGGCCGCAGGGGGCCAGCAGAAAGAAATTGATCAGCCAGGCCAGGAGTACGGCCAGCACCATAACCACTGTCAGACAGCTTCCGGTGCGGATGGCCTCCCGGGGCTTCTGGAAAGATTCCAGGTGGGTGCCGATGCCCATGCAGGTGACCAGCACCAGATTCTCCGACAGCAGGGCGGCCAGCGCCACCCCTGTCAGCTCAAGGGTTGTGTTCACAGCCCCCGCCTCCCTTCCCGGGAGAGGTCACTGCGTATCTTCATAGTTGATCTCCCCCTGTGTATCCAGATTGGCTACAATGTTCAGCGCCCGGTTGACCCCGGCGGTGATGGCCTTGGAGGTAGCGGTGGCGCCGCTGACCGTGTCCACCGAGTTGGCCCCGGAGGAGCGGATGGTGCCCGACCGGCCCACATACCGGCCCAGGGCCTCGGGGGTCAGCGCCTCGGTGCCCACCCGGTCCTGCTCGCTGTGGCTGGTGACCGCCACGCCGGTGACAGCGCCGTTCAGGTCCACGCCCACCGTCATGGTGATGGGGCCGGCGAAGCCCTGGCTCTGTACCTCCACGCAGTAGCCCAGCAGATGGCCCTCGCTGTCGTAGCCGGCGATGATGGACAGAGCGCCGGCGGCCCGGTAGGGGGTCTCCGCCCCCACGGAGGCCAGGGGCATGGCCTGGGCGAGTATCTCCTGCTGAGCCCGGACCTCCGCCCGGGCGGTGTTCAGATCGGTCAGGCGGTGGACGCCGTAGAGGATGCCGCAGGTCACCGCCAGCACGGCAAACAGAGGACCGAAGGTCCTGCCGACCGTCCTGCCCAGGGTGCGCAGGTGGTCCAGATAGGCCTCGCCGGGGGCCTGGCCCTCCTTGGGCTCGGGCAGCTTGAGAGCAAGCTTGGGGGCGACAAATTTAATCTCCGACAGGTTGGCCCGGCTATGCGCCAGGAAGGCCCGGGTGGCGGCGAAATTGTTGACGCCGAACTGCCGGGGCAGGCCCAGCCGGTCCAGCAGCCAGACCATGCAGTTCATAGTGAGAATGGCCCAGCCCACCCCCTCGGGGTAGGAGCTGGAGGTGCGCAGCAGCACGGTGAGCAGGCCGCAGCCCACGCCGTACATCACCTGTCCCCGGGGGGTGACCGGGGAGGTGGCGGGGTCGGTGGCAAAGAAGATGGCCCCCATAAGCAGCCCGCCGCCCATGAGCTGATAGGCGGTCCAGATGTGGGCGGGGACCCCTGCCGGCGCGGTGAGCAGAGAGAGCAGGGCCACCGTGCCCAGGTAGGCGCCGGGGACCCGGAGGGAAATGACCCGGCGCAGCACCAGATAGCCCAGCCCCAGCAGGAGCATGAAGGCGGAGACCTCCCCCATGCAGCCCCCCCGCTGGCCGAGAAGCATCATGTCCAGGGCCTGAGGGGGCAGGGCCCCCTCGTGGAGGTAGGACATTGGGGTGGGGGCGGACAGGGCGTCCACCGTGGTGAGGGACAGCCGGTGCAGGGGCTGGGTCCAGGTGGTCATCAGCATGGGCAGAGTACCGGCCAGCATCCTGCCGGCCAGGGCGGGGTTCATAAAGTTCCGGCCCAGGCCGCCGTAGAACTGCTTGACCACGATGATGGCGAAGGCGGCCCCCATCACCGGCACCCAGTAGGGGGTGCTGGCGGGCAGGCTCAGGGCCAGCAGCAGGCCGGTGACGCAGGCGGAGCGGTCCTGGATGGAGACAGGCTGGCGGGTGAGCAGGCGATAGAGCAGCTCAAAGAGCACGCAGGACACCATAGACACGGCGCACACCGCCAGCACCCGCACGCCGAAGAAGAACACGGCCATGCCCAGGGCGGGGACCAGGGCCACCATCACGTCGGTCATCATGGCCTGGGTGGTGGAGGGCTGCCGCAGCTGGGGAGACAGACGTTTTTGAGTGGGAATCACAGGATGCTCACCCCCCTCTTCACCAGGGCGGAGGCCTGAGCCACCGTCTCCACCAGAGGAATCTGGGCGGGACAGATGAAGGAGCAGCAGCCGCAGGCGTTGCAGTCCTCCAGGTGGTAGCGGCTCAGCTTGTCCACATCCAGGTCTTCCAGAGCCCGGCGGATCAGAGTGGGGGCCAGGTGCATGGGACAGGAGGCCACGCACTTGCCGCAGCGGATGCACACCCCGGCGGGGGTGTTGGGCTTGTGCTCCCAGCTGGCCAGACAGACCAGGCTGTTGGTGTCCTTGGTTACCGGGGCGTCCAGGCTGGTGAGGTGGATGCCCATCATGGGTCCGCCGATGAGCATCCGGTCGGTCTCCTCCCGCAGGCCGCCGCAGGACTCCAGCAGGTGGCGCAGGGGGGTGCCGATGGGCACCCACATATTCCGAGGCCGGGTGACGGCCCCGCCGGTGACGGTCACCGCCCGGTAGGTGAGGGGGCGGCCCTGAAACAGGGCGTCGTGGATGGCGTAGACGGTGGCCACGTTGAACACCGCGCACCGCACGTCCAGCGGGGTCCCTCCGGGAGGGACCTCCCGGCCGGTGACGGTCTGGATAATCTGCTTCTCCGCCCCCAGAGGGTAGCGGGTGCGGACAGTGAGGATCTGGACCCGGCCGCCTCCCCGGCGGCGCAGCCGGCGCTCCACCGCCTCCACGGCGTTGAGCTTGTCCCCTTCGGTGACCACCACCACCCGCTCGCAGCTCAGGCACCGGGCCAGGGCCTGAGCCCCCCGGAGAATGTGCTCGCTGCGCTCCAGCAGCAGGCGGTAGTCGGCGGTGACATAGGGCTCGCACTCGGCAGCGTTGACGATGAGGGTGTCAATCCGTCCGGCGGAGCGGAGCAGCTTTGCCTGGGTGGGGAAGGCGCCGCCCCCCATGCCCACAACCCCCGCGGCCTCCACCCGCTCCGCAGCCTGCTCCAGGGTGAGCTGATGGGGGTCCAGGGGGGGCAGCTGGCCGGCGTAG
>NZ_QWKG01000114.1 GCF_009911595.1 Colidextribacter sp. OB.20 | reverse complement strand
CGAAAATGTTCTTTTTCTTGAATTGGAAATCATTCCCACACGAGCCCTTTTGCTAAACTTTTATTTTGCCGAAAACACGTACACGACTTTTTCCTTAATTCCGCCATTTTTACAAGCTGATTTTCTAATTTTTTTACCCGATTTTATTGTTTTTTAACAAGAATCTGCAAAGTAATTTGTTAATATTAACATGAAAATTGTCGTTTGTCCTGTGCTTGACATAAGCGGTTAAAGAGGGTGAAAATCATGAAAGTGACCTGCAAATTGACATATTCCACACAGGATATGGTACGGATTCAGGAGCTTTTGAGTATTCCCTCCAAAAAGCAGCAGGGAACAGGGCACGCGTTGATTAAGAGCTATCATTTTAGGGTGCCTGAAATAAGCTGAACTCCGAACTGTCAAACGGTTTTTCGCCCACCTGCTAAAGCCCAAAAAGGCCGGTATCACAAGGATACCGGCCTTTTTGCTCTACAATATCGTGTGATTTCCAGGAAACGCGGCGGCCGGAGCCGTCTGAAATCCCAATGAACTCCATGTGGCCCTGGCCGCCCCCATGTCGTTTAGGCGAAATCAGATTTCTTTAAAAACAGACTGTCGGTCACTTCATAGGGATTGCCTGGAATGCTCTGCAGCCGTCTCAGACCGGCGTTGAATTTCTCGCAGAGCTTCCCCGCGTCGTTAACCATCACCATATCTTCCAGCAAGGCGTTGTAAATCCCAGGTACCTTTTCTATCAGTTCCCGCTGATGCCTGATGAGCCACTGGGAAACAGGATGCTCGGGATTATAGGAATTGATGCGTGAGCCCCAAAATTTATCAATTACCCCAAATGTGGCGTTGCTCCCCTTCTGCGCAATGAATAGTGAAGGAGGAAAAGAAGTGGTGGAATTGCCATATGTCCCGTTGCAAAGATAAATCCCGGAAGGTTCCTTGGTATTTCTATACACTGTACCCAGCTTTTTCGCAGCGGCAAGACAGAGGATATCATAAAGGGAATCCTTACTGACACGAGACAGTTCCACAACTTTACCTCGTCCCAGCAGTTCTGCCGCCTCGCGCAGAGTATAGGCGCCAAGTCGGAGCTCGTCTTTTAGCGCAGGGTCTTCCTCCAGCAAAGACTGGAACTCCTCCTCTACTCTCAGACAAAAGTGGCTGGCTTGAAACACCTCCGGACAACTTCTATAGACATGGCTAAACCTCAACTTCCGCTGAAGAACGCTGAGCACCGCCAATGCCTCCAGGGGTAGCTCACTGATCATATCACGGGCCAAATTAACCTCCGGACGGTACCTCTGCTGCAGCAACAAAATCATTCCAACAAAACCGTCCACCTTTCCCAATAGCTGCGACTGATCGGCGAGGATGCCGTTGAAAGCCACAACTGATCTGGACTCTATGCTTTTCTGACCGCTTTTTTGAAGGCAATCAGGCAAATGATTCAACAGCTGGCAAGCTGCGGATAGCTCCGTATAAGATATATATGCTTCGAAGTCTCTCCGAACCCTTTCATAGACGTCCAGTTTTTCTCTCATCTCTCCATATTCTTTTTTTATCCTTTTTGCCTCATGGTAACACTGAGGAATTTCCGCCTCTTCAATCTCATAGCTGCCCGCGATATATTGACACCATCTTGTATCCCCATGATAACGGGGATACTTGTTCAAAAGCTCACGGTACATCATATGCTTTCTCTCCATGCGCACTCTCTCAACGGTTTGCCTGAGCGTCTTCATTTTCTCCTCAAGTTCTCGAGAAAAATCGATTCCTACAACCAGCCGCATTTTTCGTTCGTCACTCTTATATGACAGAGAGAAAACCACAGAGGAGCTTTCATCAATCAAATCACTTTGGATATGGCATTTCGGTTTAATAACATCAGCTATCACTGCCACGCCGGATACCTGGTCCCCCGGGGCCATCCAGTCCAGCGGACAATATTTTACCGCGATGCCAGGGCGCTGATCGTTTTCCCAGACAATTTCCGGATGCTCTCTTTTCAGTCTGGCAAACTCCTCATCGGAAATATACCAGCTGTGCTCCTTGGGCGGCTGCTCCACGCCGCCGGGATTGAGGGCGTGAACCTCCGCCATCAGTTCTCCTTGGGTGGGATAGACCACGTGCCCTTCCTGCCCAAAATATTCCACCCGAACTTCCGGGAACTGCACATACCGGTCCACCAGCTCTTTCAAGGTCCGGAAACCGCCCAACTGGTAGAGGTTTAGCCGGACACAGATGGTGGTTCCCGCCTGGTTGCGGTAACGGTTTTCCCCATCCCCCTCGCCAAAGGGGTGATCCATGGTCAGCAGATCGCTTTCCCCGTCCTGCATCCCTTCCTCTGCCAGATAGTAGTAGCCGTGCAGTCCGTCCACGTTCATCCGAATGGCGGCAGGCACCAAGCTGCCAGGCTGCGCAAAACGTTTGGTGGACAACTGGAGCTTGTTGTGCTCCGGATCACTCATGAAACAGGAAAGAATGCCGATCCCAAAACGGCTGATGGGCGTATAGCCGTCTTTAGCACCGTATTTGCGCGTCTCCGCCTTGAATCGATCCGAATTGTAATACGAACTGCCCACCTTTAGGAAGTGGTTGAGGATAATGTCCTGATCCATCCCTGTGCCGTTATCTTGGATGCGAAACCAGCTGTAGCCGCTGTCGTCCATCCACGTGTGGATGACCACCCTGCCGTCTTCCAGATGAAACGCGCTGTCCTGCGCCACCCTGGTGCGCACCGCATCAATGGCGTTTTGCAACAGCTCCCGGACAAAGACACCCGGATCGCTGTAGAGATTTCTACCGACCAGAAGCTCCAGAATGCGGTCCTGCTCCATCGTCAGGCAGAAGGGCCCGGATTTATAGCCCGCTGAATGAATCTCCACCTCCACCTTGTGGGGCGGTTGGAACCCCCTCCAATAGTCTGCTCTTCCAGCTAATTTCCGACCGCACTCATCCAGTTCCTTTTGAAGCCAGTCCATATACGCCCGGATCTGATGCTCCACCTGCATGCTGGTGCAGTCCGCCGAAAAAGAGATGATGCCATCCACCAGTTCAAAACGGTGGTTCGTGCAGTTTTTGTCCCACTCCATCTTGCTGAAGGCCGCCTCAGCGTCCTTGGGCCGGTCGAGCCCCAGGTGACGGTAGAGATTCTCGGGCGCGCGGCTGGCGTCAAAGTCCAAAATATCCGCCAGCCTGAGCAAAATGGCGCAGGGCAGCAGATGGTATTTCCTGGATCGCTCATCTGCCGATGTCAGGATCAGCTTTTCAATCGGTTCACCGTGGCTTTTGCACAGGCGTAGGAACGTATCCCGGGAGATCCCGTTATCCGATAGGACCCGGGGCCAGTCGCTCACACTTGGAAGCTGGTGCCCGACTCGCTCATGGTGATGCAGCCGCACAAAGTTTCGTAGTATCCTGTCAGATACTTTCCCTGTGGACTGAAACTGCTCGTAGTCATCCGCATGGCTGGAGAAATAGCTATCCCACTCAGCGCTGGGCCTTTTGGCCGCGATGTCCATTTCCTTCTTTTGCTCATCCGAAACGCTCATGCCAATGTCATGGCATGCGGCGGACATGACCAGCAGCGCGGCATCGGTAGCGGTGAGTTCCTCCGCCCGACCCTCCAGCAGCTGATACATCCAGTCGCACACGTTGCAAATGTGCACGATGTCATGGAGGGTGAAGGTGAGAAAAAACCGGATGATGTCCTTTGCCAGCGTTATTCCGTAGGCGCACACTTGGTTCACGCCCGCCATAAATTCCGGCGGAAGCTTTTCTTCCTCCGCTTTTCGCTCCAGAATGTTCCAAAGCTGTGTAGTGCGTATGCTTTTATCCACGTCGTGCAGGCCCATAGGAATCCTCCTTTGCCGAAATACTTGTTTCGACTCATTATACCAAAAACTCCCTGCCGCAACAAGCGCCAAACAGAAATCGGTTTGTAAATAAATTGTCCGTACGCACTTTTCCCACCTCGCCAGCAGAAGGACACCTCCCAGCCCTCCTACATTGCTGCCACGGCGGAATCCTTATGGCCAATTAACAGCCCTGCTGTGAAAAGTGCATATACCCAAACGGGTAGGAATGGAACACATTCCTGCCTGTTTTGCATAGACATACCCGGCATACTTTGCTTGCTACACTTACTACAATGGTTAAGATCCCAACTGTGATTACACTGTTCAGCAACCCATAGCTGCGGTCTTCGAGACTATCTTTTACTTCTTCAACTGGAAAAATTTTTGTCCTTATTATGCCATAAGGGCACACTTGTATCACAGGAATCAGTATTGTATAATCTGATGGAACACCTTAATATTAGGAAATTCTTAATGAATTATCATTGAAAAAACAAGGTGTTGCAAAAGAAAATCTGATATAATAGTTAAAATTCACCACAGAAAAGAGGTAAGTGAAATGGCTGATAGAATTTTAGTTGTAGACGATGAAGCCGAAATTGCCGACCTGATCGAAGCCTATCTGACCGGCGAGAATCACACGGTATTCAAGTTCTACTCGGCAGCGGAGGCTCTTGCGTGTGTCGACACCACGGAACTTGACCTTGCCATTCTGGACGTGATGATGCCGGAAATTGACGGCTTTGCGCTGTGCCAGAAGATACGGGAAAAGCACACCTGGCCCATTATCATGCTGACAGCCAAAGATGAAGAAACTGACAAAATTGCTGGATTGACATTGGGAGCCGATGACTATGTAACCAAGCCTTTTCGCCCTCTGGAGCTGATGGCAAGGGTGAAATCCCAACTGCGGCGGTATCAGAAATATAACCCGGCCCGTTCCGACAGTGGTGAAGCGCCCCCCAACGTCCAGACGGACACCATCACCTGCGGTGAATTGACCATGAATATCAAGGCGCACACCTGTTTCCTGGACGAAAAACCGCTGGTGCTGACCCCTACGGAGTTTTCTATCCTGCGTATCCTTTTGGAGAACGCTGGGAATGTGGTCAGCTCGGAGGAACTGTTTCACAAAATCTGGCGGGACGAGTATTACAGCAAATCCAACAACACCATCACCGTCCACATCCGCCATCTGCGGGAAAAGCTGGGGGACAGCATGGACAAGCCCAGGTTTATCAAAACGATATGGGGGGTAGGGTATAAAATTGAAAACTGATCGAAAGGACGAATACCTTGCTTTTCAATCCAAACTGATCCGGCGGGCCTGCATCAATGCAGTTACCTCCGCCGCTGTGGTGGTGGGACTGTATCTGTTCGTCTGGAAACAGCGGATGGGCGATTGGATCGTCTGGCTGCTGGAAACCCTTTTCAAAATGGGACATGAGGATGCGTTTTATTATTACAGCGACCATTTTCGAGGCAACAAGGAGATATTCTTTGCCGCCGCTGTCCTGCTGATATTTACGGTATTGCTGGTGCGGATTTTCCGATGGGTGACAGGCTATTTCAGCGAGGTCAACCAAGGCATTGAGGCGCTGCTGGCAGACGACGAAAACCAAATCCAACTGTCGCCGGAAATGCTGCCCTTCGAGCGGAAGCTGAACACAGTAAAGCGAACGCTGGCGGAACGAAAAGCGGAAACAGCCCTGGCCGAGCAGCGGAAGGACGAGCTTGTGATGTATCTGGCCCACGATATTCGGACGCCTCTCACCTCTGTGATCGGCTACCTCAATCTGTTGGAGGAGGAGCCGGATATGCCCGCGGAGCAGCGGGCTAAGCGTGTCCATATCGCGCTGGAAAAGGCTTACCGTCTGGAAACCATGATAAACGAGTTTTTTGAGATCACCCGGTACAATTCCCAGCAGATCACCTTGTCCAAGGAAACGATTGACCTATACTATATGCTGGTGCAGCTATCCGATGAATTGTCTCCGGTCTTTGCCCCCAGGGGAAACACCGTTGCGCTTCATCTGGCCGAGGATCTGACGGTGGAGGCCGACCCGGAGAAGCTGGCGCGTGTGTTCAGCAACATTCTGAAAAACGCGGCATCGTATAGTTACCCACATACCGAGATCACGATCTCCGCAGAAAAGTCGGAACATGAGGTCATCATTCAATTTCAGAACAGCGGTGAAGATATTCCCAGCGAGGCTTTGGCAGCTCTCTTTGACAAGTTCTACCGGGCGGACAAGTCCCGTTCCTCCGACACAGGCGGCACAGGGCTGGGATTGGCTATCGCCAAGGAGATCGTGGTACTTCATGGCGGGGCAATCAGCGCATCCAGCAAAAACCATGTTGTTACATTCACAATTTCTCTGCCGCTGGCAAATTAGAAAGAGCGGGTGGTGCAACGCACCACCCGCTTGACGACTTCTTTTTGAGGGCTGGGATATTGAGAACAAACAGGCTTAAACTTTTTCCCTGATAAATCGTAGCTTGTCTGCTCATACTATTTCTTAATTAAAAGATTTAATTATCCAGTCTCTCCCAGTGATGCTGGAAATAACCTGATTGGACAAAG
>NZ_QWKG01000113.1 GCF_009911595.1 Colidextribacter sp. OB.20 | reverse complement strand
GTCAACCAGCTCCGCGACGAAATTAACCGTATCGCTGACAGCGCCAACTTCAACGGCATCAAGCTGCTGGACGGCTCCCTGGCCACTGAGGGCGGCTCCGCCGCTACTTCCGTGGGCAAGATCGAGGGCATTGGCACCATTGACATCGATGCCACCAAGGCAGCATATGGAACTAAGGCTGCTGTGCCAACAGCCCCTATAGCCAATGTTGGAGATAAACTGACTGCTACAGTCAGTTTGACTGATGCCGATGGCAAGGCCACTAAGGAAATTACTGTTGAGCTGACCTGCACCGACATAACTGGCAACGGCAAATATGAGGATGCCGATGGAAACGAATATACTCCGGCCGGTAAAACCGCAGAGGATGCTGCAAAGATGTTAGCTGAGGCCCTGAACAAAAATGCCGATATCAAGGCTAATTTTAAAGTCAGTGTTGCCGATGATACTGAGCCTGCCGTAGCTGCTGAAAATGGGTTGCGGTTTGATGCGAAAGCTGCTGGCTCCAGCACCATGAAAGTCAGTGCCATCAACATCTCCACAACTGCCAAGGGCGCTGATCCCGTTATAGTTGTTAATGGTGTTCAGTCTAAGGCTGGCGTGGACAGCTATCAAACCCTGGATATCACCAAGGCGAAAATCTATGTTGGTGAAAAGGGAACTCCGACTGCGGGCAAGAACGGTACCACTGATCTGGAAAAGGCTATCTTCAGTATTAACGGCAAGAAGTTTGCTTTCATTGATAGAAGTCAGGTCACCGATGATATGCTGGCCGAGTTGAAGGCTGGCGGCACAGTCCACTTCCTGGATGTGACCAGTGATGACTGGGCTGCGGCTATCAATGCTGATCTGAAAGACGCTGTCAACAAAATCGGCATGGAGACCGGCCTGAAAGCTGAGCTTGGTGCTACAACCGAAGGCACAACGAACACTTTCGCCGCCGATGCTACTGCAGCTGGCAACACCGCTGGCGTCAGCATTGCTCTCAAGGCCAGTGCCGGAAAGGTGGCTGGCGGCGGTCTGACCCTCCAGATCGGCGACACCAGCGACGACTACAACCAGCTGCGGGTCTCTGTGGGCGACATGCACTGCAAGGCTCTCGGCATTGCCAACCTGAGCATTGCCACCCGTGAGGATGCCGCCGCCGCGATCCAGACCGTCAAGGACGCCATCAACAATGTTTCCTCCGTCCGCGGCGACCTGGGCGCTTACCAGAACCGTCTGGAGCACACCCAGAACAACCTGTCCGTGATGGCTGAGAACATCCAGGACGCCGAGTCCACCATCCGCGACACCGATGTGGCCGAGGAAATGATGTCCTACGTGAAGAACAACATCCTGGTTCAGTCCGCCCAGGCCATGCTGGCTCAGGCAAACCAGGTGCCCCAGGGCGTTCTCCAGCTGCTGGGCTAATTCACACTTTAACGCGCAGAAATACTCCAGGGGGCCGGGCCTATGCCCGGCCCCCTTTTTTCAAAAGAGCGGGCACATAATATGCACCCCTACAGTCAGAACGCTCTGTAGGGGTGCATATCATCCGCCCGAAAAAGGAGAGAGAATTGTGGAAGAGTAAACGCCTGTTCTGCGGTATATTATGATCGCTGTTACCAGCCGGCGGGCAGAATACCCATCATACCAAGAATTGCATAGACCACCGTGCCGCCATACAGGATAACAATCAAAACCTGCATTGGCTTGCTGGCCATCCAGCCGCAGTTCCAGACGGGCTCAAAGTCGCCGCTTTTGCGGGCTCTGTTAATCATGAACACGGGGAGTATGGCCATGATGGCGGCGCAAAACGTGCCGGAGAAATAGATGGCATCCACAAAGCCCACCAGATTGCCGAACACCAGAACCAGAGGAATCCCATACACCACGAGCATAATGGGCACACGGATCGCGTTATCAGAGTCCGACCGGAACTTAAAAAAGTCCACAATGCTGGAGATCAGCGTCTGAGAAATGGGGCAGAAAGAGGTAAACATGGCGATCAGGGCGAAGATATTTGCGGTGTACAGCGCCCAGGAGCCCAACGCCTGTCCCCAGGCGATTGTAGCGACCTGGCTGATCTCGTCAGCGGGAGAGATGACAAAGCAGCCGAGGGGCACCAGAACCAGCAGAGCCGCAGTGATAATCTGGCCTGCCAGCATAGCGGGCGCCAGCTTTTTGGGGTCGTGGGACAGGCCGCGGGCCAGGTCAGGCACCAGGTACTGGCCGATATAGCTGAATGCAGCTACATTAAAAATGGGGATTGCATAGCTCCAGTTGGAGACAAACAGGCGGCTCAAATCGGCATCCTTGCTGATCAGAGAGGCCCCGCACAAGACAATCAGCATGATGGTCATGGCGATGGACAGATATTTACCAGCCATGCCGACAGCCTTTAAGCCAAAGAAGACCACCAGCATTCCAGGAATCAAAAACATCAGGGTTCCCACCCAGCCGGGGATGCCGAGCAGGGTGTTGATAATGTTGCCGCTGCCGTTAAAATAGGCGATCAGGCAGCTGAAGGCATTCAGCGTAACCGCAAGGAAGACAAGAATTTTTCCAACTGGTCCTACATAACGCTCAGCCAGGCCGGGCAGCTGCATCATCCTGCGGGTACGCAGGGCGGTCTCAGCCACATAGTACATGGAAAACAGGGTGGTGATGCCGGAAACGATCAGCCAGAAGGTAATCACCGGGAAGCCGGCCAGACGGGCAGAGTATGCGGTACCCAGACAGCCGGAGCCGATCCCGCAGCCGACCACGGCAAAGGTAACCTCTAAGGGGGTCAGTTTACGAACCTTCAGCGAGCCCTCTTCAAACTGGCTCTCTGCTGCGGCAGTGTTTTTATTTTCGCTCATGATGCGCTCCTTTCCAATCCTTTACGAATTACAGAATCGATCAATATGTGTTCAAAGCGTCCATTGAGAATGTGTTCTCTTTAAAGTCGTTCATGTAAGGAATCCGGCTGCGGATTTCCAGGATCTCGTCCAGGTTAAACTCGTGAATCAAAAGCTCCTCCTCCGTTCGGGAGGCCATCGCACGAATTTCTCCGTCCGGTCCGACCACCATGGAGCTTCCGCAGATATTGTCGCCGACCGTGTTGCAGCCCACCATAAACAGCAGATTAAACAGGGCATTTGCCTGCAGATCCACATGCCAGCGGTGCTCTGCCGGATTTATGCTCCACACGGAGCAGTCCACAATGATGTCCGCACCCTTCAGCGCCTCAATGCGGGCGGGCTCCGGATACTCCACATCGTAGCAGATCAGCATGCCTACATTGCCGAACTTGGTCTTTACCACAGGGAAGCGTTTGCCCTCGGCAAATTTCAGCTTCTCCTCGCCCCAGGCGTAGACCTTGCGCATATTTTCGATGACCTCACCGTTGTCGTCAACAAAAATACAGGAGTTATACATTTTCCCCAGAACCGGCCCCATTTCAGGGTAACCGGCAATGATATGAATGCGCTTCTCCCTGGCTTTTTTCCTCAGCTGCTGCACAAAGGGGCCGTCCTGGGTCTCCGCCAGCTGCTGCATCTGATATGCGGGGCAGAAGTATCCAGAGTACGCCAGTTCAGGAAATACGATCAGGTTGGCCCCAGCTTCAGCCGCTTGGTCAGTCATTTGAAGCATCCTGTCTAAATTGGCCTTCGTGTCTCCCTGGATCGACGCAAACTGTCCCAGGGCTACCTTGACCAGTCTTTCATGACTCATTCCAAAAACCCCTTTCAATGTTCCCTCTTAAATTTTTTGTTGGAATATTTATACTGCCAAGCTCCGGCGGGCGCCTTCGCCAGAGCTGCCGCGGATCAGGTCATGATCCCTCCTGGTGGTAAAACTTAATCTCCTCCCAATATTTCTGCCTGTTGCGCAGATAAGCGGAGGAGCCCTTAAAATCGTAGTTGCTGACCAACGCGAGCAGCACCGAGAGCAGACTGACTGTCGGGGCTGAGTTGTCCGCGAAAAACAGCTTTTCGTCGTGAGCATATAGACTGTGCTGGGCCCGCTTGGCCAGGGGAGAGAGGGGAGAATCTGTAATTGCAACACTGTGCGCCCCTCTTCGGATCACCGCATCCAGTGTGCGCACGGTGACCGCAGGGTAAGGTGGGAAGCTCATCGCGAGGATTACGTCCTCCGGCCCCGCGTCGGCCGCCATATCAAAGCTGGGGGCATGGGTCGCGTCCAACAGATAGACCTGGTCCCGAATCCAGCCCAATGTGCTGGCAAAATAGCAGGCAATGCCATATTCGCTGTGTGTTCCAATCACATAGACCCGCCGGCTGGTGGCAATCTGCTCTATAATGCAGCTCAGCTCCTGCTCATGAATCGACAGCAGCGTCCGTTCAATGCTCTGGATATCGGAGCGCATAGAGCGAATCACAGTCTGCATCATGGAGCTGTACGTCTTCAGGTCGCCGGTCCTGCGAAACCGGTCCATCTGCGACAGCGTTCCGCGTACCGCATCCTGAAGGTCCCTCTTCATGTCGGAATACCGGCTGTATCCCATGTGGTTTGCGAAGCGGATTACCGTCGCTTCACTTACGGAGCACGCCTCCGCCAGCTGCGCGGCGGTGAGGGAGTCGACGCTCTCCGCGTTTTGAAGAACATATTGGGCCACCATCCTCTGGCGGCTGCTCAGTTTATTCAGCTCCTTTTGAATACGTTCCAAAATCATACTGCATGGCCTCCATCGGATCATGCCCTGTCATCAAAAACACACAAATTTGACTGTTTTTCTTACTTTTAGTGTAATGAATGATGGTATTTGTGTCAACTTCAAAGCTTCAGATTCTCTCTTCGTAAAATTGACAAAATCGAGATTTCCACTTTGTGCAACCTTAATAATTTTTTCCTCGTTTTTGTGGAATCCCTATTGCGTTCTTCCCCAGTCCGTGAATGATTTTTCTCCACTTCATTCAAATATTCTTTCTTCCCCGTCAGTGCGGCAAAAGGTCCTGCCCCTCCAGGCAGTTCCCCCGGCGCCCGCTACCGCTCCAATTCCGCGCCAGCCACCTCTAAAAACACCCGCATCGCCCGGCTGATATATCTTCCCTTCTTACAGGCTATATAGACCGGCCGGGTCGCTAATTGGTCATTCAGCTTATAGAAGGCCATATTGTCGGTGCTGGGCAGATAGCGGCACAGCTCAGCCCGCATGAACACCGCCCCAGCCCCGCTGCTGGCAATAAAAAAGGCTGTCAAAAGCTGATCCAGCTGCATAGCGATTTTTGGGGTAAAGCCTGCCCGCTTGCACATTCCGATGCTGCGCTGATACATGTCGTTCCCCTTTTTCATAATCAAAAACGGGACATCCCGGAGCTCGCCCAGCGGCACAGCGGGAACAGCATCCTCCAGGTAGTGCTGAGAGCGCACGTCGTCAAAGCTGAGCCGATAGTCCTTCAGCCGGTCATTGACCGAAAATGAGGCAGGAACACAGAGAATAATATGCTCCGTCCCAAGAAAAAACTTTTGTATATTCGTATCCTCCGCATTCAGGGCGGTCTCCAGAATCAGGTCCAGCGCCGAGCTCTGAAGCCCCTCCTTCAGCTGCGCGATATTGCCCTCCTGAAGATTGATCTGTATGCCGGGATACCGCCGCTTAAACTGACCGATGATTTCTCCCAAAAAATAGCTGCAAAAATAGCTGCTTCCGCCGATGGAGAGCACCCCGCTTTTTAAATCCGCAATGTCCTGAAAGTAGTCGGTCATACTCTTTTGAATCGCTATGATTTGCTCAATGCTGTGGATATAAAATTCTCCCTCCTTCGTCACGGTGATTGGAACGGTGCTGCGGTCGAAGATCGGACAGCCGATGCTCTCCTCCACCTTGCGGATCATGGCGCTCAGGGTGGGCTGTGTCACAAACAGCTGCTTGGCCGCCTTGGAAAAGCTGCGGTGCTGATATACCGCATAGACATATTTCATCTCGTTGAACATAGATCGGATACTCCCATTTTTCAGATTGACCGGCGCAGTCCCCGGAGTCTTTAGCATACCAAAAAGAGCCTTCCGGCGCAATCCACCTTGCAGTCAAAGAACAAGCGTCCCTACCAAACGATAGGGACGCTTGTGTATAACACCGGAAGCTTATTTCTCCAGGCAGACCATCTTGCCGTCCTTGACAATGACGACCTCTTCCGCAGTGCCCTCGTCGAAGATGACAGTGGGGTTGTACTGCACCATGTCGATGTGGACGGTGGAGCGGGCGGGCTGGCCATAGTAGAAGCCGTTGCCCATGGCGATGTGGCAGGTGCCCCGTGCCTTCTTCTCCTCCTCAAAGTCGCCGTTGAACATGCAGGCGGGGTTCAGGCCGATGCCGATCTCGGCGATGTTGTCCGAATCCTTGACCTCGGCGATCTGCCGGCGGATCTCCTTGCAGATCTTGGCGTCGCCGCCCAGAACCTCCACAATCCGTCCGCCCTCGATCTTCAGCTCCACGGGGATGGTCGGGCAGCCGTAGTAGCAGATGGGGCCGTCGATGACCAGCTTGCCGTGGGTGGTGTCCACCACGGGACCCAGGGAGAC
>NZ_QWKG01000112.1 GCF_009911595.1 Colidextribacter sp. OB.20 | reverse complement strand
TCCCTCTATTTCGACAGTTTTGTTTTTCCACTGTCTACTTTAGAGGGAGCATATCATTTCTCAAAAGCCGCCGTTTTCTTTTTGAAAAATGAAAATGTGGAGGGTGTGTTAAAGTCACCCTTTTTCAAGGATATGGCGGTATCAAATGCTTAAAAGCATTGGGAGGTATCGCTGTGTCCTTATTTCTTTTTCAACTGTCTGAACCGTTAAAAAAAGCCCACCCCCTTGGAAGGATAATTGCGGCAATCGACATGAAATAATTCAGTCCAAAAACAATAATTTTATTTCATGCGTCCGAATGGCTCTATGCTGTTTGGGCGCATTTTTGTTTCTATGGTACAGCCTCGGGTCAACCTGGCCCGAAGCCCGGCCCCGGTGCCGCTCTCCACCGCCTCCGTTTCGGTAACTCATTCACCAAACACCGAAACGGAGGTAAACATGACTATCATCAATCTGCGGGATTTTTACCCGTACTATACAGCGGATTCCTTTATTGAAGTGCCTGACGAGGTAGCGGAGGCAATGGCAGAGTTTGACCGCAGGGAGGCGGCCTACCGTCTGCGTACATACCGGCACAAAGCCTATTATTCCCTTGACCGGGAGGACGGCATTGAGCACTCGGCCTTGTTCGTCGCCCTCTCCCCATGCGAGATTTATGAGCGCAAAGTCACCATGCAGGAACTCCACGCGGCCATTTCCAGCCTGCCCGGCAAACAGGCCAAACGCATCTACGCCCATTTTGTCCTCGGCATGAGCAAGACCGATATTGCCAGAGCCGAAGGCGTGGACGAGAAGGCGGTGCGCCTGGCAATCGAGCGCGGGCTTCGGAACATGGAAAAATTTTTAAAAAATAATTTCTAAGGTGTACCGAAAAAGCCTGAAAAATGAAATGGTATATGAAAGGCGGAGGCGCCCCGGGACAAACTGGCCCGAAGCGCAGACGGACCTTTCCGGCAGATTGAAAACTGAATAAAAAGATACCCGGATACGAAGGGTGGATGTGCCAGGCGACAGGCTCGCTGTGACTTCCGTTTCCATTGTGGCTTTCACTTTGGGGGCGGGAATAGCGATAAAGCCCATGCTGCAGGTGGAGCCGTGGCTGGCCTCGCCGGATAAGGCACACTCCCGGATACTTGCGTTCAGTCACAGTCCGAGCGTTGAAACGGCCTTGCAAGCCGTGAGCCGTCGCAGGCAATGAGGACGCCTTGCCATAAGAATGGGGAGAGTTGAGACACTATGGGGTGGACAAGCCTACACCCGTCCGGGAAATCTGTTTTACAAAACCAATCAGGGAGCCGCCCGCTCTCACTGTCTTGTGACAGGCCAACTAAAACGGCGCGGCTCCCTGAACTTTTATGAAAGGAAGTGCAGGTTATGGCAAAATCTTTGCAGGAAATCCAGGACATGCTGACAGACAAATGGAGTAACAATGCCTGCCGTGGGTATGTCATCAAGGCGATGGAAAGCTGCGGCTATAAGTCAAAGGACATCCGGGAGATTCTTATAGAGCTGTACGAAGTGTTTGACTTCTGCTCCGTGGAGGAAGCGGCGGCCTATTATGAACACTGGCAGCCCTGACCCCGGGCCAAGCTGGCCCGAAGCGTGGAGAAAGACGAAGGGGCAGTGCTCTTTGCCGGGCGCTGCCTTTTCGTGTTTCCCCACAGGACAAGAGGGAAACGGAAGGCTTCAACCCCGATTCGGAAAGGAGGACCAGATGGTACAATCTGTAACCTACCAGAGAGAAACAAGGACCGTCCCCTTCCAGGGAAAGACTATTGTGCTGGAAAGCCTTACCCCGGTGCTTTCCCCAAAAGAGAAGGAGAGGCGGAAAAAAGAGATTGAGCGCTGTCTGTATGACGTGTTCAGCAAGTACCGCCAGAGCCGGCGCTGACCCCGACAACATTGCCCTCCGGGGCTATCAATGGTATAATATACTTGTAAGGTTGGTAGCTCCATTCCCATAGGAAAGGAGCCTACAATGAACATTAGAGAAGATTATATTTATGCCAGACAGTCCGTTGACCGCAAGGACAGTATCAGTATTGAGAGCCAGATTGACTTCTGCAAGTACGAGCTGAAAGGCGGCAGCTGCAAGATTTTCAAGGACAAGGGCTATTCGGGGAAGAACACCGACCGGCCCGAGTTCCAGAAACTGCTTGACGAGATCCGCAAGGGAAAGGTGCGGCGGGTCATTGTCTACAAGCTGGACCGGATCAGCCGCTCCATTCTGGATTTTGCGAACATGATGGAGCTGTTCCAGGAGTACGACGTGGAGTTTGTTTCCTCCACGGAAAAGTTCGACACCTCCACTCCAATGGGGCGGGCCATGCTGAATATCTGCATTGTGTTCGCCCAGCTGGAACGGGAGACCATCCAGAAGCGCGTCACGGACGCCTACTATTCCCGGTGCCTGAAAGGCTTCCACATGAGCGGCCAGGCCCCCTACGGTTTCCGGCTGGAGCCGACCACGGTTGAGGGTATCCGCACAAAAATGATGGTGCCCGACCCGGCAGCCGCCGACCATGTACGCCTGATGTTTGAAATGTACGCCGAGCCCGGGACCTCCTTCGGGGACATCAGCCGGTACTTTGAGGAAAACGACATCAAGGTCCATGGAAAATCGCTGTTCCGTCCCTTCCTCTCCCAGCTGCTCCGCAACCCGGTATACGCGCAGGCCGACCTGGAACTGTATGAGTTCTTCAAAAGCCAGGGGGCGGCAGTCGTCAATGATGCCGCCGACTTCGCCGGGACAAACGGCTGTTATCTCTACCAGGGGCGGGACGTGAAGGAGGACAAGGACAGGAGCCTGAAAGACCAGATACTTGTTATCGCTCCCCATGAAGGGATTGTTTCCTCTGACACCTGGCTGAAATGCCGGAAAAAGCTCATGGCGAACATCACCTTCCAGAACGGGCGGAAGGCCCGGAACACATGGCTGGCCGGAAAAGTGAAATGCGGAAAATGTGGTTATGCTTTAAAAGTCACCCGTAACCCTTCCGGCTATGAATACCTCCGGTGCAATAAACGGTCCGACCACAAGGGCTGTCCGGGGTGCGGCACTCTCCGTAAAGTGGAATTTGAACAGTTTATATTTACCGCTATGGGGGAGAAATTCCGGGAGTTCAAGCACCTCCGGGGCGGCGAGGAAAAGGCCAACCCGAAGCTGACCGCCTATCAAGTGGAGCTGGCACAGGTAGAGGCGGAAATTGAAAAGTTACTTGATACACTGACCGGGGCAAACGCTACCCTGCTTGCCTACGCCAACAAGAAAATCGAGGAACTGGACACGCGCCGCCAGAAAATCACAAAGGCCATTGCCGATTTATCCGTGGAGACTATTTCCCAGCAGCAGATTGATCTGCTGTCCGGCTATCTGGACGACTGGGAGAATATCAGCTTTGAGGATAAGAGGAAAGCCACGGACGGCTTGATTTCATCAATCAGTGCAACCAGCGAGTATGTAAAAATAGAGTGGAAAATCTGACTTTTCCACTCTGCATATCTGAAACATTTCTTTATATCGTTTGTAGCCCCTTGTACACTGATGTTTGCAATTAGGCGGGTGCCCAACTCCGGGAATACTATTTCCTGATACCGTCCGCTTTCTATGTAGTCACGGCCCAGGCGGGACAGGTCTTTCACGATCACCGTATCAATGCGGCCTTGCTGAATATCGTTGAGCATCTGCATGAACTGCGGACGGCTGAACGTGGTCCCGCTGATGTTATCGTCATAATATTCCCGGCAGTTAGTAAAGCCCTGATTGTCTGCGTATTGCTGCAACATAAGTATTTGCGTTTCGATGCTGTCCGAAACTCCGTCACCACGGAATTGATTTTGACGGTTGGCCCGATCCTCGGGGCTTCTCCTGGCATATATAGCGGCTTTTGCCGTGTGATTCTGCAACATTTTTTACGCTCCTTTCATCTTCCTTGCAGAATCACAGCACTTTTGAGATGCTTCTATTATACCAGAAAAATGCTTGATTTGCAAGTTATTTCCGCTATTTACCCTCACTTTCTGCAATTTTTTCGTTGATAAATTCGTTATAGATTTTCTCAACGTCTCCTGTATCTGAGAAAATATGCCGAACCAAAACAACCGATTTTCCCATTACTACCACATTTGCATACTTGTGCGGCAGCGGCGGAGTCTCCCAAGAAAGACCGCTATAATCTGCGGGACATTTGTCCAATAATTCCATCTGTTCACCTCTTTCTACTATGAGAAAAGCCCCCAAATTTGGGGGCTTTTGCGGCTTTTAGCGGTTGCGGCTGCGGCCGCTATCTTAGGGGGTCCCCTCTGCTGCTGCCTGCATCGAAAGAAAGATTCCAATATCCTGAAAGTGATCTAGGCAAGCTGCAAAATCATCTTTGTCTTTCACCGCTGCCCGGTTGCGCTCCGCAATCTCACGGAGCAGCGGCGGGGCCTTTTTCTTCCGCTCCAAGTCAAGTACCTGCGGCACTATTTTTTTCAACGCCCCCGCTTGGGCCTCAAACGGCTTCTTCTTTGCCGTTTTCAACGTCCGCAACAGGCGGTTAAATGCCGTTGCGGTTACTCCACCGGCTGCGAGGCTCTTGCCGATCTCCTCCGCCTGATCTACCAGTGCCGGGGCAGGATAGCGGTTCTTCCCCTCCCCCACATAGTACCCGCCGCGAAGGTACTCCGCTGGGATATTCCCAGCCGTTGGGGTAGCTGCCTCCGGGGCCTCTATGGCCTGGGGGGCCTCGGTTGACTCTGGGGTCTTGATGCCGCTCTCGGCGGCGGTCTTATTCTTCTTCTCCATTTTTTGGACCTCGCTTTCTGGGGCGATGCCCCGATGTATATAAATTCGATCCAGTTTCCCGAACCGTGATCTCATCATAAATTAAACTTTTTTGAATGTCAATACGTCAGATACTTAGTTACAAAGTGTAAATAAGTAACTTTTTTGCAAACTTAGTCATAATGACCAATGCGACACGTATATGCAGCTTTTTCCAATGCTCTCCCCAATTTTTTTCTTTCCCATATTAAAAATTTCCATTTAATCCCAATCAACCATCTTGACACCCGTAAAATTCTCCATTTTGCCCAAAGCGGTTTTGGGGGTGTAACCGAAGTTGTATCGGCGGCGGTTACGCTTGTAGCCCTTGCAGGAGTTGACTTGTGTCGTTGTATCAAAGTGGGGGGGTAACACTAGCCCCCCACCAGATCAAAACGGGAGATCGTCAGCCTCGGAGGCATCCAGTTCCGCAAACTCCGCGATCTCTGGTGCGTCTGCTCCCATCTTCTCCGCCGCTTTTGCTTTCAGTTCTTCGTAGTCGATGTATTCCCTCATGGGAACCGTGTACCGCTGATACTTCCCCGCTGCATCTACAAAGCAATAGGTAATATCAGAGATCCGCCGTAGTAGCTGCTGCTGCTTGTCCAATCCTCGCGCCGATTCTTCCACCATTTTTTTGTACAACTCTTCCGGGGGAAAAACTGACGTGATATATACCTCGTTCCAAAGTGCGTATATGTTGGAATACCGGGCATGGACCTGGATTTTATACCCATCCAGAATTTGCAGGAAAAAACCGTGGGAAAACTGCCCTTTCATCTCGTCTATAAACAAAATCGCCTCTCCCTGGTAGGCATCAAATCCGCCGCCCTCATAGTCGCTGAAAAAATATACCGATTCTTCGCCGTGTTCCTGACACAGCGTCACATAGGTATAGCTTTTTCCGCTGCCTGATTCACCCACAAGATAATGGACCTTGACCTCACGCTTTGGAGGCGTGTCCCGTTTTCGTCTGTCAAAATACGCGCTCCGTATCATCCGCTCATAGCGGCGATACGCAAAATCCACGCTCATGATCTCCGCCGGGGTTTTCCCCTCCTCCAGCATGGCGGCGATCTCCTCTATATCTGAGCGTTTGCCCTGGGCCGCTTTGATCTCCCCCGCGCGGCAGAGATACAGAACGCGCTCACCCTTTTCGGCAAACTGGCCGCGCTTGTTTATGTAGTCCTCGGCCTGATCTTTATTCCCTCGGGTTGCTTCAAAGTGCATCCCCACAGCATAACTTTTTTTGATCTTGGAAAACCGCATGGATACTTTGTCCTCCAAAACCATGTGGATATGGTGTAGGCCCTCCGCGCTGATGCAGTAGGCCCACGCCCCCGCGCGGCTGCTGCTGTTCGCTGTCCACTCCTCGCGTAGACGGTTGCACACTTCCGCCGGGGTCCCCGTGTAGCCGTGGTCCGCTGGGTTGTTTAGTACAGCAAACCATGATTTTGATATTTCTGATCCCATCGTTCACCACTCTTATATATATTTTTTCCGGCCCCCTTGACGGGGGCCGGGGTACGTTGCCCGCTGGCTTGGTGGCCCGGGCGGGCCGTCCTCCGCGCTCCGCTGCTCCGTCCTGGCCCTGGGTCCCCCACGCCGGGAGGCCGGGACAGGCCCGACACTCCCAGGGCGGGAACGGTCATAGGGCAGCTACGGTCAGATAAACCGTAGTCCAATTTTTATCGGGGCCGGGGTAGTCCGTGGCATCGTAGAAATTGGCCTTGATGCTGCTATTGCTATTATGCGCCTCCATGGCAGCGCGGAAAGTTGTTTCAAATTCATGCGGGTCCACATCGTCTCGAATTTCAAGGTGAAATTCATAAAGACGAAAAGGACCGTAATTTTTAATTGAGACATCCGGGTCAAAATCTTTGATAAGGGAGATGGGGCTTTTTAGCCCCATCTCCGCCAGTATCATTCCGACCCGATGATAAATCACCTGGTCCATCGTTAGCCCTCCACGGTCAGCGTCAGCCCGACGAAACCGCCGGGTAACTGATCGACACGGAGCAGAACAAGACGCTGGAGTCCAGTGGTATGAAGTCAAGAGGGAAATAAGGAAAAATTCAGAGAAAAAAGAGTGTGGAAGGGGGTGCTTTAG
>NZ_QWKG01000111.1 GCF_009911595.1 Colidextribacter sp. OB.20 | reverse complement strand
CTACAGCTTCAGCTTTGAGACGACAAAAGACACGGCTGGCTGCCGTGCCTTATACCGTAACTATATTGTAGGAGGTGGACAGCTCTTTTCTGACTCAGTACGGGCAGGACCTGGATGAGAGCTTTAGAGCCTATCTTGAGGATATCGTTCCTTTTATTGTCCTGTTTGAATCCCAGAAGAGCGAATTTCCCATTGAGCTGCAAAATGAGATCCGCGCGATGTATGCACATCTGGCCCGCGCCGCCATCGCCGAAACGCCTGAGCAGGCCCAGCGGAATGTCTACAAAATCAAATCTCATACCAAGCGGGCGTTGCTGGACTGCTACAAATACAGCTGCCTTATCTCTTACGACAACTATACAGACTTTTTTAAGCGCTATGAGGGGGTAGACCTCTCTTATCTTGACCAGGGGCGGTTCCTGCCTGAGGTTCAGACCCACTTTAACCGCGCGAAGGCCGCTCACTGTGCCGCCAAGAGTGCAGAGACCTCAAATATAACGGAAGGCCAGCTGTTTGAGTTATATCAGGACGCCTACAATCAGTTCGCTTCCTTAGACGAAAAGCTGCGTTCTGTGGAGGAGGATGCCGCCTACCTCCAGCACAAGGCGACACGGAAGGATCAGCTTGCCAAGGTATCATTTGCGGTGGGTATTGTGGGCACCGTTGTGGGTATTATCGGGCTGATCGTCGCGCTGCTTTAACGAAAAACAACAGATTAAGCCACTACCCCTCCCCCTCTCGGGGGTGGGGCATTTCGGCGTTCCCTTAATTGTACAAAAATCGAGGTGTTCCCCATGAAACTGCTCACTGCCGCCCTGAAGCGCCTGCCGGAATTTGGACAGCTCCTGGCCGCCCTGGAGGGGGGGCGCTCCCCCGCGGCCCTGTCCGGCCCGGCCGCCATCCACCGCTGCCACATCGCCGCCGGCATCGGGCTGATGACCGGCCGGCCTGTGGTGGTGGTCTGCGCCGACGAGAGCGAGGGGCAGAAGCTGGCCCGGGACCTGGGGGCCTTCGCGGGGGTAACCGTCCCCGTGCTGGGCCCCCGGGACTTCACCTTTCACAACGCCGCCGCCTTCTCCCGTCAGTGGGAGCACCGGCGGCTGGCCCTGATGAAGGGGCTGTCCGACGGGACTGTCCCCTTCCTGGTGGCCACGGTGGAGGGCCTGCTCCAGCGGACTATGCCCCCCAAGACGCTGGAGGGCTGCTGCCGGGCGCTGAGGACAGGCGCTGTCTGTGACCTGAACCAGCTGGCGGAGGACCTGTCCGCCGCCGGATACGTCCGGTGCGAGCAGGTGGAGGGGGTAGGCCAGTTTGCCCTCCGGGGCGGCATTCTGGACGTCTTCTCTCCCGGCATGGAGGCCCCTGTCCGGGCGGAGTTCTTCGGAGACGAGGTGGACGCCATGGGGGTCTTTGACCCGTCCACCCAGCGGCGTACGGAGAACATCGAGACCGCCCTCCTTCTCCCCGCCGCCGAGGTTCTGCCCCAGCTGGCCCCCGGCGGGGCGGCGGGGCTGGCTAAAAAGCTGGAAAAGCTGGCCGCCAGGGCCCTCCAGAACGGCAATAAGGAGCTGAGCAAGACCCTGGAGGAGGACGGGGAGGCCATCGCCCAGGGGAGGAGCTTCCCCGCCCTGGACCGCTACCTCCCCCTGATCTACCCGGAGCTGTCCGGGGCGGCGGACTGCCTGCCCCCTGACGCCTGTGTGATTTTTGACCAGGTCCCCCGGGCCGCCGACCGGGCCAAAAGCTACCAGTGGCAGCTGGAGGAGGATGTGAAAACCCTGTTGGAGCAGGGGGAGCTGGACCCCTCCTGCATCCAGCTGGCCCTCACCTTCCCCCAGCTCCTCCAGCGGCTGGAGGACTTCCCGGTGGTCTATCTGGACTCCTTCACCACCGCCAGCTACCCCGTCCCCCCCAGGGAGCTGCTGTCCGTCACCGCCAAGCAGCTGCCCCCCTTCCTGGGCAGCCCCGAGGCGGCGGTCCAGGACCTGGCCCACTATCAGAACAGCGGCTTTGCCGCCCTGGTGCTGGTGTCCGGGGAGCAGCGGGCGTTGGATCTGCAAAACCTCCTCCGGGAGCAGAAGATTCGGTCCGCCGTGGACTTCCAGCTCAAGGAGCTGCCCCAGCCCGGCCAGATCGTCATCACGGTGGGGGGGCTGTCGGTCGGGTTTGAGTACCCCGCTATCCAGCTGGCCGTCCTCACCGAGGGGGAGAAGACCGCCGGCAAAAAGCCCCGCCGGCAGAAGGACGCCACCAACCGGCAGAAGCTGAAATCCTATGCCGACCTCACCCCTGGCGACCTGGTGGTCCACGAGCACCACGGCATCGGCCGGTATGTGGGCATGGTGAAGATGCCGGTGGAGGGGGTGGACCAGGACTATGTGAAGATTGCCTACGCCGGCAGCGACGTGCTCTATGTCCCCGCCACCCAGCTGGATATGGTAAGCAAATACATCGGCGGAGGGGAGGACGCCAACGAGACCAAAAAGCTCAACCGCCTGGGGGGCCAGGAGTGGGAGAAGGCCAAGAAAAAGGCCAAAAAGGCGGTTCAGGACCTGGCCAAGGGGCTGATTCAGCTCTATGCCCAGCGCCAGCACCAGCCGGGCTATGCCTTTTCCTCCGACTCCCCCTGGCAGCAGGAGTTTGAGGAACAGTTTGAGTACACCGAGACCGACGACCAGCTGCGATGCGTGGCCGAGATCAAGGCCGACATGGAGCGCCCCACCCCCATGGACCGGCTGCTGTGCGGCGACGTGGGCTACGGCAAGACGGAGGTGGCCTTCCGGGCCATGATGAAGTGCGTGCTGGACAACAAGCAGGCGGCCATCCTGGTGCCCACCACCGTTCTGGCAAGGCAGCACTACCTCACCGCCCTGCGCCGATTCCAGAAGTACCCGGTCAACATCGACGTGGTGTCCCGCTTCCGCACCCCCGCCCAGATGAAGGAGACCCTCCGCCGGGTGGAAAACGGGGAGGTGGACATCCTCATCGGCACCCACCGGCTCTTTAATAAGGACGTGCACTTCAAGGACCTGGGCCTGCTGGTGGTGGACGAGGAGCAGCGGTTCGGCGTTCAGCACAAGGAGAAGCTGAAGGAGACCTTCAAGCAGGTGGACGTACTCACCCTCTCCGCCACCCCCATCCCCCGGACGCTGAACATGGCCCTGTCCGGCATCCGGGACATGTCCACTTTGGAGGAGCCGCCGGCGGACCGCCAGCCGGTGCAGACTTATGTGCTGGAGCACGACTGGAACCTGCTGGCCGACGCCATGCGCAGGGAGCTGGAGCGGGGCGGGCAGGTATTCTACCTCCACAACCGGGTGGAGACCATCGACCGCTGCGCCGCCCGCATCCAGATACTCCTGGGGGAGGAGGCCGCCATCGGGGTGGCCCACGGGCGGATGACCCAGGATGCCATTGACGACGTGATGGCCCGGATGACCGACGGGGAGCTGAACGTGCTGGTGTGCACCACCATCATCGAGACGGGCATCGACCTGCCCAACGTGAACACCCTGATTATGGAGGACGCCGACCGGCTGGGTCTGGCCCAGCTCCACCAGATCCGGGGACGGGTGGGCCGGTCCAACCGCCGGGCCTTCGCCTACCTCACCTACCGCCGGGGCAAGGTCCTCAGTGAGGTGGCCTCCAAGCGGCTGGAGGCCATTCGGGAGTTCGCCGAGTTCGGCTCCGGCTTTAAGATCGCCATGCGGGATCTGGAAATCCGGGGGGCGGGCAATGTGCTGGGCCCGGAACAGAGCGGCTTTTTGTTGTCGGTGGGGTACGACATGTATCTGAAGCTGCTGGAGGAGGCCGTCCTCCTGGAGCAGGGCCAGCCCCTGCCCACCCGCACCGAGTGTGCCGCCAGCCTCAGCGTCTCCGCCGCCATTCCGGACCGATATGTCTCCTCGCCGGAGCAGCGGATGGACCTGTACCGCCGCATCGCCGCGGTGCGCAGCGAGGCCGACGCCGACGAACTGGTGGATGAACTCATCGACCGCTACGGAGAGCCCCCCAGGCCGGTGAACAACCTCATCTCTGTGGCTCTCCTTCGCTCCGACGCCGCCCGGTGCCGCATCTCTGACATCGCACAGAAGAGCGGAACGCTGGTCTTCTCTCTGGAGGAGTTCCGGCTGGAGCCCTTCTCCGCCCTGTGCGCCCAGGAAAAATACAGCAAGCGCCTGCTTCTCATCCCCGGGGACACCCCCCGGTTCTCCCTCCGCCTGGCCAAGGGGGAGGACCCCCTCCGGGCCGCCCGGACGGTGGTAGAGGACTATATCAAGGTGCTGGAGCTCTGACGGCCCTCGCCGGGCAGGCGTTCTTTTTCTCGAGAGAAAAAGAACCAAAAAGAGCTTCCCTGTTTGCAATATAAGCGGCGGCCGCCCGTCGGGCGGCCGCCGCTTTTACAGTGTTACGGTTTTCAGATTCTTGATCCGGTAATTCTCTCCCGCCTGTTCGAACTCCACCACCACTTCGGCATCGAAGTGGGCGGTGAGGGTGTCGCCGGACCAGTCGAAGGGGGTCTTATTCCACCGCAGAAAGGCCTCCACGAAGATTTTGTGGTCCAGATAGAACTGCTGAATGCACTGGCTCACGCTGTTGATGAAGGTAATGCCGTCCACCGGGGCAAACAGCTCCCCGGGCATGTCGCACAGGACCACGAAGGCCGCCCCCTGCCCCTCGCCGGTGGGACAGCGGTAGTAGCAGCGGTCCTCCGCCAGAGCTCCGCAGACCACCATGGAGAAGTTGTGGCCGTTGAAGGTGTCGTTCAGCTCACACTGGGCGTACATCAGGGGCTCCAGCCCCCAGGCCTGGCCGTAGGTCCGGGCGATATGGACCTGGCCCAGCACGTTGTTGGGGAAATTGTTCACGTTCTCCCAGCCCCACAGCCAGGAGTTGGAGACATAGGACTCGCTGCCCAGGAACTGGACCCGGAACTCCTGTTTTCCCAGGGTAAGGGTGCCCTTCTCGAAGTCGATGTACCAGCCCTCCTCGTCTCTCACCAGGTCCAGAAAGGCGTGCTGGACGGTGTACATTTTGCCCAGGCAGGCGGAGAACACCTGGTCCCAGTCGGACATGTCCACCCCCTCGGGGAAAAATCCTGCCGGCGCGCCCAGGCCGGACTTGGGGGCCTCAGGCTCCTTATGTTCCTCCGGCTTGGGGGGTTCCGGCTTTTTGCCGAACAGATTTCCAAACAGTGACATAGCGGCTGCTCCTCTCATTTTTGATAGTTTTTTGGAATACTGATCTTTAACACAAGAATACCACGTTTGATATGTTAAAGTCAAGCATAATACTTATCTTTAACATATCGGAGTGGCATCTTGAAAATCTACAGTTATGAAGGAAAAAAGAATATTTCAGGCACGCGCATTCGAGAAGCCCGGCTGAAAAAACGGCTGACTCAGACTGAGCTGGCTGCCCGGATGCAGGTGGAGGGAGTCGTCATTGAGCGGGACAGCATCAGCCGCATTGAAATCGGCACCCGATTCATCCCCGATTATGAGCTTCCCATCTTTGCCAGGGTTTTGAATGTCTCAGTGAACTGGTTGCTGGGACTGTCTGACAGGGTGTAGAGAAGAGGAAAATATTTGATAATCATGAGGCGGCCGCCCGGGTGGGCGGCCGCTTTTTCTCTACTCCAGGCAGCTTAGGACGGCCCAGGCCGCTCCCTCCTCCCGGTTGGAGGGGGCTAGGCGGAGGGCGGCGGCCTTCACATGCTCCGGGGCGTTGCCCATAGCGATGGGCATTCCCGCCACCCGGAAAACCGGCAGGTCGTTCTCGCTGTCCCCCACGGCGGCACACTGGTCCAGAGGGATTCCGTACCGCTCCGCGATCACCGCCAGAGCCGCCCCCTTGTCCGCCCCGCCGGCAGTGAGCTCAAAGTCATGGGCGCTGGAGGTGGTGGTGCTCACCCCGGGCAGGGCGTCCAGCTCCTCTGCGGGACACCAGCCGGGGCCCTTCTCCCCATGAATCTTTACCAGAGGCAGGCGGTGCTCCTCCATATATCCCAAAAAGTCCTCAGTCACGATGACTGCATCGTGAAAGACCGGGAAGGGATAGCAGTCCTCCATATACCGCTTCCCTGCGGCGTTCACCAGGATCTCGCCCCCGGCAAAAATGAGCAGCTGGGCGTCCCAGCTCAGACACAGCTCCATGGCCCGGCGGGCGGGGGACTCGGGCACGTCCCACTGGCGGATGGTCCGGCCTGTTTCGCCGTCCACCACCAGCCCGCCGCCCGCTCCGGATACCAGCAGGTCGCACCCCGCCTCCCGGGCAAAGCATACCGCCTCCTGAACGGGGCGGCCAGTGTTGATGACCACCCGCAGCCCTGCGGCTTTTGCCCGGGCGACGGCCTCCCTGGAGGCGGCGGTGATTTTCCCTTTCGGATCCAGGAGGGTGCCATCCAGGTCAAGAGAAATGAGCTTTATCATTCTATCACAGCTCCTTCATTGCGTTGTAGGGGCGGGTATTACTCGCCCGCCGCTGTCGTGTCTCCGGTGGGTATCGTGCGGGCGGATGATATCCGCCCCTACACGAAATCTACTGTCACAGAAACAAGCTCCCGATCTGATACACCAGGAACGATACTACATAGGCGCAGCCCATCTGCCAGGCGATGGAGAACCAGGCCCATTTCCGGCTCTGCATCTCCTTGAAGAGGGTGGACACCGCCGCCACACAGGGGACATACAGCAGGATGAACACCAGCATAGCGAAGGCGGACAGCGGGCTAAAGCCCGCCATGGCAGCGGCCACCTCTCCGCTGGCGGCGGTGAGGGAAAAGCCGTAGAACATGGACAGGGAGGACACCACCATCTCCTTGGCGATCAGGCCGGTGAGCAGGGCCACAGCGGCCTGCCAGAAGCCGAAGCCGCAGGGGGCGAAGAGGGGAGCCAGCACATTGCCCAGAGCCCCCAGCATACTGTGGGTGGGGTCGTCCACCATACGCAGGGAGAAGTCGAAGGATTGCAGCAGCCAGAGGACCATGGACATTAGTAAAATCAATGTACCGGCCTTGACAAGAAATCCCTTTACCTTCTGCCACACATGGGTGAGCATATTGCCGACGGACGGCAGGCGGTAGGGGGGCAGCTCCAGCACAAAGGGGGCGGGCTCCCCGGCGAAGAGGGTCCTTTTGAAGAACAGGCCGGAGGCGATGCCCACAATCATCCCGATGATGTACAGCCCGAAGACCACCAGCCCCGCCCAGGGGCCAAAGAAGGCGGCGGAGATCAGGCCGTAGACGGGCAGCTTGGCGGAGCAGGACATGAAGGGCACCAGCAGGATGGTCATCCGCCGATCCTTTTCGTTCTCCATGGTCCGGGCCCCCATAATGGCGGGCACCGAGCAGCCAAAGCCCATGAGCATGGGGATGAATGCCTTTCCGCTCAGCCCAAACCGGCGCAGGGCCCGGTCCATGATAAAGGCCGCCCGGGACATGTAGCCCGAATCCTCCAGCAGGGACAGGAAGAAGAACAGCAGGGCGATCTGGGGCAGGAAGGTGAGCACGCCC
>NZ_QWKG01000110.1 GCF_009911595.1 Colidextribacter sp. OB.20 | reverse complement strand
TTCTGGACTTTTCTTTCTTATCTTTTCTTCTCTTGCTTTTTGTCTCTTTTTTCTCCTTTTCTACTATTGATTGCCATTGTAAAATAACCGGGCGGCAGGGAAGCGGCTTTCTCGCAAAAGCTGTTTCCCTGCCGCCCAGTGTGTTTGTGTGATTGTTTTCCACGGAAAGCAATCACCCCCTTTATAGTTCTCAGCCTATTCTCTTAAAGGGGTTCTCCGTTGAGATAGGCGATCAACCGCTCCGTATAAATGCGGACGTATCTCTGTCGGGTACCAATATTGGCGCCGATGAGACAAAACGGCTCACGGCCCTCTGCGACCAATCTGGACAACTGGCGAGGTGAGACACCCAGCAGTTTAGACGCTATATCCAGCGGTACATAATAGGGGTGTTCTTTTCGCAGCTTATCCGCTGCCTGTTTTGGCATATGCAACTCCTCCTTTCTCTGTGCGCCACTGCTCAAAAGCTGCCTCATTTGCCGGGTCTTCATAAAAACGAAAGACGGCCTCCAGAAATGTGGCACACAGTATTTTTTGTTCTACATGGGGAATGGCTTGGGGAATGATCTGAATGGTATGGTCGGCTATCTCTCACCTCCGAAAATCAACTATTTGGTGACCACCGAAGTAAAATAATGCGGTCAAGATTAGTTGATGGATGATAAGCACAGTATAAATGCTTTTAACTTGAAAGTCAACTATTCGGAGACTGATTCTGCGTTGCGCATAAATAGATATTGACAATGGTGATTTAATGTGTTTTAATATGGATACCGACATCAAAAAGGAGGGCTGATGATGGATAATGAGGCCAAGCGGATACAGGAATTGTATCCTGAATACAGCGATGTGGAATTGAAACCAACCTCTTTCGGGGAACGTCTGCGCCAAATCCGAAAAGAGATGGGGGAGACACAGGATGAGTTTGCCACACGGATCGGCACCTCCAAGCAGGTGCTCAGCCGCTATGAGGGCGGGCAGCGTATCCCCAAGATATCTCTGGTGGAGAGTTACGCCAAAGCATTGAATGTCTCTGTTGACTATCTGATGGGGGAAAGTCAGCAGGAGTCTGCGTTTGATTCCATCTGCACCCAGAGTGACAAACCTTTTTACAAGATATTCATTGATGTCACAATGGAAATGGGGTTGTTAATCCCGGATATTGTCCGTATCACGGGATTGACAGATCGACAAGTCCGCACCATTATTTTTCGTCGCATGAAAGAGGCTCCGCTGCCCATCGCCTTGCAGCTATCCAAGACTTTGGATGTGCCTCTGGAGGTCTGGACAGGCAACGAAAGCTATAAGGTGGGTGAAATATCACCAGAGGCCAAAGAGGTTGCCAGGGCCTACGACAAGGCCAGTCTGAAGGACAAGAATACTGCACGTCTTGCTCTTGACTTAGAGCCGGTCAGAGAGGAGAAACGGGAATGAACGCTGTGGTCTATGCCCGCTACTCCAGCCATAAGCAGGGCGAACAGTCCATTGAAGGCCAGCTTGCTGCTGCCCACAAATACGCTGGGAAACATGGCTACACCATCATCCACGAATATATTGACCGGGCACAGACTGGGCGGAACGATGACCGGGAGCAATTCCAGCAGATGCTGAAAGACACCGCCAAGCACCAGTTTGAGACAATCATTATTTGGAAGATCGACCGTTTCGGCCGTAATCGGGAAGAAATTGCGTTTAATAAGTACCGCTGCAAGAAAAACGGTGTCAAAGTGCTCTATACCGCTGAGAGTATCCCGGATACGCCAGAGGGCATCATACTGGAAGCCGTTCTGGAAGGAATGGCCGAATACTACTCTGTTCAACTGGCGACCAACGTCAAACGCGGCATGGATAACGTGGCCCGCAAGGGGCAGAGCGTCGGCGGGACCATCCCCCTTGGATACCGTACAGTGGACAAGCGGCTGGAACCCGATCCCAAAACCGCCCCGCTGGTCAAGCAGATCTTCGAGATGTATGCGGCAGGCAGCACGCAGAAAGAAATTGTCGATCATCTCAATGCGGAGGGGCTGCGGACTCGCAAAGGCAAGCCTTTGACGGTCAACAGTATTCGAGCCGTTCTGAAGAATAAGAAATATATTGGTATCTACCACTATGATGGCAAAGAATACCCTGATGTTAATTTTCCTGCCCTGATTAATACCGAAACATTTGCGAAAGTCCAACAGATGCTTGTCCAAAACCGAAAAGCGCCAGCCAGGAAGTGGACAAAAGCGGAATACTTGCTGACAGGCAAATTGTTCTGCGGCCTATGCGGTCATACAATGGTCGGTGAGTGCGGAACAGGGAAAAGCGGTGCCAAATATTGCTACTACAACTGCCTAGAAAAGAAAAGGAACCGCACCTGTCGAAAACGTGCGGTTCGTAAAGGTTGGATCGAAAATCTGGTGCTGGAAAAGGCCAAGGCAGTTGTAATGAGCGACGAAATGATCGACTTCATTTCAGGCAAGACGTATCGCTACTACATAGAGCAGAACACAGATACTTCCTATACCGATTCTCTCCACGCTGAACTGGAACAAGTGAAAACGGCGATCGCCAACCTGGTGCGCGCGGTGGAGGCCGGTATCTTCAACGCTGCCACAAAAGCTCGAATGGACGAATTGGAACAGCAGCAGAGGGAATTGGAGACTGCCCTGGCCAATGCGGAGTTGGTCAGTGGGCTTCGGCTCACACAGGACCACATCAAATTTTTCCTGCTGCAATTCCGCCAGCTGGATTTTGAGGAGCAAGACAGCCAGCGCAGGATCATTGACATTTTTGTAAACGCTGTCTTTGTATACGATGACCGGGTAACGATTACTTTCAACTACTCCGGCGACAACCGGACAATCACCCTGCCAGAGGTGGATGCCGCCGCAGGTGTTCGCGGGCTGGAGGTAACGGGTCACCACGTCGGAGCAAGCTGCATATCGCTTGCTCCGACTTTTTTCAAAAGTCAGAGCGCGCTTATTCCGCTGTCAAAGTCCGTCTTGTTTAAGAATCCCGCCCTTTAAGGGCGTTGTTTTAAGAATCCATGTAGGGGCGGCTATCAGCCGCCCGCGGGCGCATATTATGCGCCCCTACAAAAGGTTTTCTTATCTCAACGCCCCGTCGGGCGGGATTCTTTCGTCTCTCTGCTTTTTCTCTCATTTCGCCATTAGGTCTTATCTTTTTTCGGCGCCTCATAGAGCTCCGCCAAATTGAGGATCTTGCTGTCCGGCGGAACGATCTGCAGCGGCACGGAGACCCTGGCCAAATTGTCCACCAGAACTTCCGCCCTGCTGCGCGCCATCTCCCGCTCCAGTTCAATCCGCTTGAGCTTGGTCTCAATCTCGGCCTGTTCAGCCCTGGCGGCCGCCCCTCTGGCCTCTGCCTCCGCCTTCTGCACCTCGGCGGCTTTAAGCCTTCGATTCTCTTTCCGGAATATGAAGTCGGTGACAATTCCCTTCATTTTGTCGATCATAGAGGGAAATTCAAACCCAAATCCCTTTCCGCCAAACATGATAAAGGAGGCAAGCAGAATCGGGACCATATAATTTTTTAGAAAATCTACGGCGGACTGTCCGTTATTTGCCAGAAAAAGGACAACATCTCCCTCGGAGTTTAAATTATATTTCCCCACCAGCTGCCTGTCGTCTTCCGCTACCAGCTCCGCGATGGACAATACGAACTGGGAAAAATCAACGGGATTGATGTCCTTCTCCTGCTTGACATGGTATTTAAGAATCAGTCGGTTTTCATAGTAGCACAGATCATAGCAGCAGCTCAAAATACTGTCGGCGTATTTGCTCATAGAGCTCAGGCTGTGCCGGTTCGAGAGCAGGCACTTGTATATGGGGAGAGGCACATGGTCAAGCTCTGTCCTTGAGATAACCGTTATTTCCCGGCGCTTCCGGTACGGACAGCTGTCGCCGGGGTATTTGCCGGCCTCGATCTGACTGTTGATTTCCAGCTCGTATTCCGGGGTTGTTTCTTCCGTGCTCAGCTCAAAATATTTTCCGATCAGAGCAAAAGCGACCTCCGTTTTGCCCACGATTATGCCGATATCACCGCACTGGATTTCATTAACAAATCTCCGGCACTTGCTCAAAACAGCCCCTGAGGCCTTATCCGTATATTTATGGCTCTTTAAAAGCTCCTCATAGTAAGCCTTTTCCTCATACTGATTCAGGACGTCCTCTGTAAGAACATTCCAGCCGATTCCAATAAATCCCTTTTCGACATATTCGGAATAGATTATGCCGTCGGTTGAGCGTATCATCCAAAAATTTTGCTGTCCACTGATCTGAGGAATTGAGCCTGTTGCCAAGTCAGCCGCCTGAATCATGTCATCTAATGTGCGGATCATCCTCTCACCCCACTGCCAGTCTGTCTGAACCATAGGCTTCTCTGTATCCATATTACTCCATTCGACAGCTTTTAGCAAGAATTTTTTGGAGCTTAAAAGGCCGCACTTCCCCCTCACTTCCATTAAATGTATGGAAACGTACCACTTTTCCTCCTTGCACATGGTAATTGAGAGCGGAAAAGGCTCCTTTTGAAAGGAGCTGTCGGCAAAGCCGACTGAGGATTGCGTCCGCGAAGCGGACATACGGAGTAAACAAGGTTTGCGCCTGGCATGTAGGGGCGCACATTGTGCGCCCGCCGTTAACAGGCCGGGTTCGAAAAAGCGGGCGGACAATGTCCGCCCCTACAGAGGGCTCAAAGTCCTCGTATGCTTCGCACGTTTCGCCTGCGGCGAAACACAATCCTCCGCCCCAGTTTGCGAACTGGGGCACCTCCTTTGGAAAGGAGGCTTTTTTCGTTCTCAAGACAATTTAAGGAGGAGCGACGATGAACACAACAACGAACTACCAGCTCAATCAGTGGGACGCCTCTGACCGGGTCCAGCGGGTGGACTTCAACGCCGACAACGCCAAAATTGAGGCCGCCCTGTCCGGCCTGGAGGCCCGGGTGGCCCTGCTGGACCGGGCGGTGCCCAACCTGGCCTACTATGCCACACAGTACGCCCTGTTCGACTACAAATCCACCGGCAAGTCGATGCCTGGCCGCGGGGTGCTGTTTGACAACTTCCAGTACACCGATTCCTACTCCGTCAGCGGGGGGACATCAGTCAAAAACGGCATCCTCACCACTGCCGCCCAGAGCAGCGGAAAGATGCAGACGGGGAATATAGCCACAAACTGCACCGGGTGGACCCGCGCCATGCTGTGGCTGCACAGCAACGCTTCCGGCGTCACGCCCAAGGTGGAGGGCATCACGATGAAGCCCTCTGGTATTACCTCAACCTTTGCCCCCGGACGTGACAACATTTCCTGTGAAGAGCGGGTCTTTACCGTGGATGGGCTCAACGGCTCCCACTCGGCGGTGGTCACGCTGGAGATCAACAACTCCGGCAAATCTCCCCTGGAAGTCTACGATTACACCGTTTTCCTTTTCTAACGCTTAAAAGAGGACCCCGGGCTTTCGCCCGGGGTCCAGTTCTGCTTTAGAAAAAGCGGGAATCAGTTGGTTTTACTGTCTGCCATCAATGGACCAGCCCTTGGTATTCTCGGTGATCTTGATCTTCACCCAGAAAGCACCGGCATCGTAATCGGTCTCCGCATTGAAGCCGTCCTTGTCATAGGTTGTAAAGTCCACATCGGCATTGCTGCCATCCTTGACAACCAGCTGATCAGTACCAGTAATCTCGATGGTCAGATCATCAACAACATAGATCTTCTCGATCGCTGTACTCTCGGTACCCGTTACCGGCTTCTGCTCCTTGTTAGAGGGCTGGGACCTGTACAGAATCTCGATGCCCTTATCGCTCCCCAGAGTCAGTTCCCAAGCAGCATTCAGAGTGATATCCGCAGCGACAGCTTCATCAGCATACTTGTCAGCCGCAAGAGAGACAGACTTAGTGCCCTTGACAACAGTCATGCCAGTAGGAGCAACAGCGGTCAAATCGTTTGTCAGGTCAGTTACAACCTGACCAGAGGTCACAGACTTGCTGTCGATGGTAGCTTTCACGCCGCCATTCAGGGTGACCTTGAAGCCGCCAACCAGTTTCAGCTCGGTGGTGGGCATCTCGTAGGTGTAGCCAGTGGTCTTCACACTGGCGCCCACATCGCCGGTCTCACCGACAATGACACCTGTCTGATTAGCAACGCCGATTTTCAGCATGGTGCCAGGAACAACGCCCTCACCGGTGCTGACACTCTGGTCAGCAGGTGTGCTGGTGGTACTCTTGTCATAGCTAGCCGCAGCGCCCTGATCCAGAGTCACCTTGACAGCGGGATAGATGTAGGGCGTGGCGGTCGCCGCGGCAGTACCGCCGCTCGCATTGGCCGCAATGATAGTGCCGTGCTTCACATTGGCGGTAGCCACGTTGATAGTATCAACATCGGCACTCCACTTATCAGCGGTGTTAGTATCCACATAGTAGATGGTGAATCCCTTGTTGCTGCCGGTTCCAGTCTCGGAGACGGGGGTAATAGCAGTCGTCCCATCGTTGGCCGTCCATTTCAGGCCAGTCACACCGTCGGCAACATAGATCGCGGTCTTGGCACCGGCAGTATTATTCTCGCTGTCAGTGAAGGTATCCGCAGCAGACAGGTTCAGGGTCAGGTCCTCCTTGGGCATAGTGAAGGTAATGCTGTCGGAATTGTTAGCATCGTGGATCGTAACCATAGTGCCATCAACATCATAGCTATTGGTGCTGCTGCCAAACGCGCCGGAGCCGATAGTCACAGCTTTGCCGTGAGTGACGTTGTACACAACCTGCTCAACGATAGCGCCGCTCACAACAGTGGTCTCGGTCTTACCTGTGAGCACGGTGGAGGTACCCTCAACGACCTTGATACCGGGGGCGGTCAGCAGACTACCGATCAGGGTCAGCTTAGCCTTGTCCGCGCTCTCGTCCTTCTCGATGGTGATCTCCACGCCGGTGTCGCCGGTGACAGTGAAGGTGTACACAGCGTCCACGTTGGTCACGTTGGCGCCGGTAGCGGTAACCTTAACCTTGCCAGCGATGTTCATCACGATGGTGTTGCCAATCTTGGCCTCCTTGTTGGCCAGAGCGGCCACATCAGCCACAGCGTCACCATTGAAGGTGATGCCAGTGATCTCGGCCTCGGCGGTGTTGGTCACGGTGATGTTGCCCTCGCCCACCTGAGAGCCAGCACTGGTCTTGATGACGATCTCAGCGCCCTCCTTGGGCAGGTTGGCAAAGACGTCGTCGTCAACGGTCCGGATGTAATCGCCGGTGACGGTGGTGATCAGCTTGCCGTTCTCATCATAGACCTCAATGGAGGTAATGGTCTTGCCGCCGGTCAGGTCCACGTTGGTGAGGTCGAGCTTGGTCCAGCTGTAGTCGTCGTTGTTGGAGACCAGGCTGCGCTCATAGTAGTGCTTCTCCCACTTGCCGGTCGCGTCGTTCACCGCGTTGTACCACAGGGGCCGAACCACGATGTAAACGATGCGGGCGGTGGTGTAGTCCTTCTCGGAGGCGTTGCTGCTCTTGGCCTTGACCACAACGGCCACGGTCTCCATCTGGACGTTCTGCTCATTGACATCCTTCTGGATGTTCTTCTCGGAGGTAATCAAGCCGTCCTTCATGTCGGACAGACGGCCGACCGTGATGTTGTCCAGATTGTCGTCGGCGTCATACTCCACCAGGACGATCTGAGTGGGATTGTCGCCGCCCTCGGTGTC